>CAKULN010000004.1 GCA_934667175.1 uncultured Bacteroidales bacterium
ATTATAAGCTCCTGCCTTCATAGTGATACGTCAAGCCTGTGATAAGTTTATAGGAATCGAAGAGCGTAGCGCGCAACAATCCACTGCAAAAATACTCATTAATTTTAATTTATCAAATGCTGCAACGTTTAAATCATCGAAGAAAAATCAATTTGTGAATATTCACATTCCCTCCACTCACGGCTGATGCCTCATGGTCAGCCGTACGTGAAACCGCCTATCTCACGCACCATGGATGGATTTACGCTTGCTGGTGCGTGAAACCTCTTCTTCCACGCACCGCATGCGCCTTAAAATAAGGTCGGTGCTCCTACTCATCATTATTACGCACAGACGATGCTTAATATGGGGCGGGAACATACCTTGATGGAAGATTCAAATTCATGCACGAAAATATTTTGTATTTTACGGCAAAAGGATTAAATTTGCAGTCCGTTTTGGAAAATATAAAAAAAAATAAGCAGATATGAAAAGGACATTTCAACCATCCAGACGCAAGCGCGTGAACAAGCACGGATTCCGTGAGAGAATGGCTACCGCCAACGGTCGCCGCGTACTCGCTTCCCGTCGCCGCCACGGACGCAAGAAGCTGACAGTATCATCTGAGGACAGATGGTAGTCGGTCAGTTGACGTTTAGGGGCAGGTCTGTTGGCCTGCCCTTTTTTGTTTGATTCCGTCCTGCTTTCCAAAGTCGCCTGGCCGGGCAAAGTTTGCGGCACAATGTGACATCCGGGACAGCAGGCATTAATATTCAAGGACATGGACATTGACGAGAAATACATGATGGAGGCGCTGAAAGAGGCTCGCCTGGCGTTGGAAGAGGATGAGATCCCTATCGGAGCTGTCATCGTGTGCCGTGGCCGGATCATCGGGCGCGGGCATAACATGACAGAGAGGCTGCACGATCCGACGGCGCATGCGGAGATGATCGCCATCACGGCGGCGACCGAGGCAACGGGGGGAAAATATCTTGGGGACTGTGCCATCTACGTTACCGTGGAGCCTTGCCCGATGTGTTCAGGGGCGCTGAACTGGGCGCAGATCGGTCGAGTTGTCTACGGGACAATCGACCCCAAGAGGGGTTACTCCATGTACTCTCCGTCTCTGCTTCATCCGAAAACCCAGGTTCAGGCCGGAGTTCTCGCCGAAGATTGTTCCGCTCTGATGGTCGATTTTTTCCGTGGCAAACGCTGACGCTCGGGACTGATCCTGCGGTCCAACCTTCGGTCACTTCGACAGGCTCAGTGACCGAAAGAAGTCGCTCCGTGACCGAAGTATAGGCTCAGTGACCGAAGCTACTCCCCTTTGAAGTGCCTGAGATTTTCCTAATGCGACTTGCTGCCTATTCGTTCTGTTTCGCCATCTTTTTCACTTCGTTGATTTCACAAATCAACTGCTCTGTTGTCGGCAAATATAATTGATATTTGCTAGCAAGAATGGTTTTGTTGTCTTCTGGCAAAGAAAGTTTCACAGCCGTGTCATTCTTGTCTGTGCAAAGCAATATGCCTATAGTAGGATTCTCGTCGGCTGTTTTCTCGTAACGGTCATAATAGTTCACGTAGAGTTGCAACTGCCCGAGGTCTTGATGCGTCAGTTTATGGTTCTTAATCTCAATCACCACAAACGAACGTAACAGTCGGTTATAGAAAACCAAATCGGCATAATATTCATCATCCTCTATCAACAGACGTTTCTGACGGGCCACATATGAAAAACCTTTGCCCATCTCGAGCAAGAAGTCGGCAATATGTGAGATGATTGCACTCTCCAAATCCTTCTCATAGTAGGATGCCTTGCGCTCCAAACCAAGAAACTCGAGTACCATGGAATCTTTTATTATCTCTTGGGGCGACTCCGGGATGCGTTCTTTGCGTGCCACTGCAAGAACAGATTCCTTATCATTGCTCAGCAACAGACGCTCATACAGCATTGAGTTTATCTGTCGCTCAAGTTGGCGGCCGGTCCAACCTTCGTTCACTGCTTCCAGCTCGTAATATTCTCGTTTGTCTGGGTCTGGAATAGCAATAAGCAGTTTGTATTGTGACCAGTTCAATTGCGTCCGCAGTGTGGACGCAATTGGGTAAAGAATATAAAACTGTCTGCACCGTTCCAATTGCCTGATACCAAATCCGCTTCCATATTCGGGTTCTATCTCTTTTGCCAGATTCTTAATCAGATAAGTGCCATACTCAGCTCGTTCCTTTCCTTGTTGCTCTTTTTCAACAATACGCTGGCCAATAGCCCAATACATTTGTACCCGACAGAAGTCGACACTGCGCACGGCATTAGTACGGGCGGTGTTGATGATGGATTTAATTTCATTGACAAAGCCTTGCAGGGTTATGTCTTGTTCATTTTTATCTGCCATATAAATAATTTTTAAATTCAAATTAAATCCGACTTTGTTGAAGGTTGGGGATTTTGCCTTGCGGTCACTTCGGCAGGCTCAGTGACCGATTCCGTCAGGTTGGTGAGCTTGTCGAACCATCGGGGCGGTCACTTCGGCAGGCTCAGTGACCGAAAGAAGTCGCTCCGTGACCGAAGTATAGGCTCAGTGACCGAAGTTACTCTCCTTTGAGGTACTTGAGCCAGAACGCGCGGTTGGCCTCGTTGAAATGGCGGCCTTGGTAGCCACGGTAGCCGTGCATTCCGTCCGGGTAGATCATCAGCTCGAACTTCTTTCCGGCTTTCTGAAGTGCGTCCACAAGCAGCAATGTGTTCTGGAAGTGCACGTTGTCATCACCCGTTCCGTGGGTGATCTTGAGCATCACCGAACCATCGTAGTTCTTCTCCGTGACAGGATAGTTGGCCGCACTGGAAATGGCCTTGGTCGAAGCGTAACCTTCCGGGTTGTTGGCCGGGGTGTCCATGAACCTCTCCGTGTAGTGAGTGTCGTAAAGGGCCCAGTCGTAGACTCCCCCTCCGGCGATTCCATAGTGGAAGGCGTCCGGGTGGTTCATAACCAGAAGCGCGGTCATAGTGCCGCCGAACGAGAAGCCCTCGACACCGATCTTGTCGCCCTGAACGTACGGAAGCGATTTGAGATATTCAGCCCACTCCACAAAATCCAGCACCTCCCGCTCGTCCAGACGCCTGTAGATCTGATCCAGACCCTTGCGCCCGTTATGACCGGAGGCGCGGCAGTCTGCCACTACCTCTATGATTCCGTTATCTGAATACCATTGGTAATATGCCGGGCCGCGGAACCTGTCAATCACCTGCGGGGAATCCGGGCCTCCGTAGATGTCGACATGGACAGGATATTTCTTGGACGCATCGAAATCCTTAGGGTAGACAATCATCGCAGGAAGTTCAAATCCGTCCTTGGTCGTCATGGTAATATGCTCTGGAAGAGCGTAATTCGAAGCATCAAAATCCTCTCCTGCCATGTCCACCACCTTGAAGGATTTCACCGGCTTCCTCAAATCATAGATCCAAACCTGATTCGGAGTCCTTGAATTGCTAACGGAAGCGATAGCGTACCTCTGATCCGGAGAGACCCGCACGGAAGTGACGTGCATGGCCGGATCTGAGATATTCCTGATCACCCCTTTGCTGACTGAATATAACCCGCCGCGCACACGGGAGTCACGTTCCGCGACGAATAGAACCTCAGAAGAACTTCCGTCGAACCCTTTGGCCGCCTTGCCCTCCTTGACGTCCACAAGCGACATCCGCCAGTTCTCACCGTCAGTCAACCTCTTCAGGACAGAGCCGTCATAAGAGAGGTAATATATTTGCTGCCAATCAGTTTCAAACGAGCGGACCATATAGATTCCATCCCGCCCGAACAGCATCCCGTCAATCCAGTCGAGCCACGTCTTGTAGGTCTCGTGGTAGATGTGCCTCTTCGTCCCGTCAGCCGGTGACACGGCGTAAAGGTCAAGAGTGTTCTGCGTCCTCGGTTCTATCTGAATATAAAAGGCCTTGCTGTCGGCTCCCCAGAACGGAGTTCCGAAATACTGGTCGTCATCCTCGTTGAAATCAGCCCAGGCGGTGTCGCCGCTCTGTACATTCACGATCCCGATGCGCACCTTGGGGTTGTTGTCGCCGCATTTCGGGTAGCGTGTCATGCGGACCGACCCTCCCGTCGGAGAGACGTCCGGCAACGCGACAGCCGCCCCGGCGTTCTGTGAATATGCCAACCCCATCCCCGAGCGGTCTGCGTCCTCGGCGAACGGTGAATATATCGGGAAAACCGGAACCTCCGAATTGTCAAAGCGATAGAAGCCTATCTTCTTGGAATCCGGCGACCACCAGAATGCGCAATAATGGGTAGGCCTACCCAAAATTTCTTCGTAATATACCCACGAAGAGTAGCCGTTCAGAATCACGTCCGACCCGTCGAACGTCAGCTGGGTCTCCCCTTTCGTGGAGATGTCCACCACCCAAAGATTGTTGTCCCTCGTGAACGCCATCTTCGTGGAGTCCGGTGAATATGTCAGATTGACCGCACCCTCTGGCTTGAATGGAAAGTCCGTGAACTTCGCCGAATAGCATATTCCTTCTGTCACTTTCCCGGTCACTGCATTGACGGAGAAGTCCTTAGCCCCCGTAAAAGAGTGATCGTAAGTCAACGCCACCTCGTTCTTCCCCACCCATTTCCAGGCCTTTGGAATATCATTGAAATCCTCCGCCAAAGCGCTCAAGGACACCATAAAAGCCAAAGCCGCCAAAATCTTTTTCATATTCATAAATCATTTTTTACAAATCAACTCCCCCAAGTTATGGAAAAAATTCCATTCCGCAATAGCAGGTTAATATAGAAGGCCGAAAGCCCAGATAGGGATCACATTGGCAAAGCCGGTCTCTATGTCATCTTTCACGATGTACCCCTCGTCCGCATTCTCTATCTGCTTTTTCCCTTTATTCTTTCCCCCAATCTCGAACGTTCGGCCATCTATCTCAAAATCAGAGATTTTCGAACTGATCACATCACCGATGACTCTAGTCTGATTCATAAAGAATGTCTCTCGCACATTACCGACATCGGCCTTGTCCGGTTCCAAAACGTATATCAAGTTTGGATTGTCAAGGTATAGTTTCTCGACTTTCCCAAGCCCTCTTATTCCTCCAGTCTTGTCCCTCAACTGTGAAATCATACCGGCCTCCTCAATATAAATAAGGTAATCCGAAACATCGTTACGGCTAATGCCTGTCACCTCCGCAAGTTTCGTCATCACGGGCTTGAAAGGCACGCTCTTGGCCACAACCATCAGCAACGACTTGAGCTTTCGCCCAACGGAAACATTCGTCTGGAGGTACTGAGGGATGTCCACTTCCATGGTCTGATTAATGACCTGCAGCATCTCCAACTCAAACTCCGGATCCTTACCGAAAGGATAATAGCCGTTACGAAGATAGCTCCGGAACAACGGCAGCGGATGTGCCACTTCAGGTATCTCCGCCATATTCCCAAGAACATCTTCCATTGAATATATCGGGACGTCAATGTCGTGGAAAAGTTTAAGATATTCTCTGAATGACAACCCCTGCATATCATAGATCGGAACACGCCTGCTCAAATCCGACATTCCCTTGTAAATGTCAAGGATTGACGAGCCGGAAATCACAACCTGAAGGTCGCTGTAACTGTCTATGATCTGCTTCAATTCCCGTGACCATCCTTCATATTTGTGAATCTTGTCAATAAACAGATGCCGTCCCCCCATTTTCACGAACCGATCGGCCAGATCAACAAGTTTGTGTTCTGAAAAATACAGATGATCAGCAGAAACGTATAATGTGTCATCTGTACTATGATGTAACTTGATATGCTGCAACAGCATTGTCGATTTCCCGACACCACGGGGGCCTACAAGGCCGAACGCTTTCATATCCCATTTTATAAACGGATACTTATAGCGAAGGAAATCAGTTGAAGTCTCCTTCAACTTTCTTGTGAAATATTCATAAAGTTGCTCCATTGCATAATATCCTTTCGGCAAATATAGCGCTTTTGCACAAAAAACGATGCAATTATATTTGATATTTGCATGAAATAAGTGCAAATTTTCCAAAAATCTGCATCAAACCGATGCAAATCACCTTGAAGCGAAGTACTCGTCCTTGAAGTTGACGAGATAGACCTTGTCGGTGGCGCGGGTTAGGGCGGTGTAGAGCCATTTTAGGTCATCGACGGTGAGTTCGTCCTGCCAGAACGGATTGTCGATGAAGACGCAGTTCCACTGGCCGCCCTGGCTTTTGTGGCAGGTGATGGCGTTGGCGTACTTGAGCTGGAGGGCGTTGTAGTAAGGGTCCTCACGGACGGCCTCGTAACGCTTTTTCTTGGTCGGAATGTCGGCATAGTCCTCGTTGACTCCGTTGTAGAGCTGGTTCTGCTGCTCGTAGCTAAGCGAGGCGGACTCGGACTCAAGGGTATCCAGACAGACTTTGGCGACTATCTCGGTATCATCGTAGTCCGGGAACGAAAGGCGGGCATCAGCGAAATGAAGGCCGTAGCGTTCCTCGAAATTCCTGATGGACACCAACTTGGCGATGTCACCGTTGGCGATGTAGTCCATTCCTTTCACGTCTTTCAGAAACTGGTAGCAGTTCTTCACGATCATCAGTTTCTCGCCTCTGACCAAACGCTCCTCGTCGTAGAAGACCTGGGCCCGGATCCCGGCGTTGTAGCGGTTCGCGCGCTTGTTGGAGCGGCAGAGCACCACGGCGTCGTCTTTTGAATATTCAGAAAAATATGCCGAGTTCAGGGTGTCGATGAGCTCTCCTCCGGTGATTCGCACGACATCATCGAAGCCGTCTACCGTCAGTCCCAATTCGTCAGGGGTGAACATTCCGTCTCCATACAAATCGGAGGCTATGAGTTCACGCAACTTGGTGGCATTGAACAGGATCCCGGACTCTTTCTGTTGGCGGACGACCTGGGTCAGAGAGCAATATCTCACTCCTCCAAAGCAGTCCATGCACTCTTTAGAGAGAGCAGGAGAGGCTTCCATCCCGACAGGGGGCAGCTGGGCGTCGTCTCCGAGCAGGATCAGGCGGCAGTCGTTGCCGGCGCGGACATAATCAATAAGATCTTTCAGAAGGTCTCCGGTTCCGAATTGGGTTGTGCCTTGGCGCTGAGAGTCATCTATGCCGATCAGCGAGACTTCGTCCACGATGAAGAGTTTGTGGGAGAGTTTGTTGGGAGCCAAGGAGAACTGGCCGAAGCCGTCATCTCCGACGGATTTCTGGCGGTAGATGCATTTGTGGATCGTGCGGGCGGGTTTGCCGGCGTACAGGGAGAGGACCTTGGCGGCACGACCGGTGGGGGCGAGGAGGTAGCATATTTCCTCATATTCTTCGGTCGGCTCTTCCGAATTTCGGTGTGCTTCGATGGTTGGTGAGCCTTGTCGAACCACAGGCTCAGCGACCGATTGGTGGACTTGCCGAACCACGGTTGGTGAGCCTTGTCGAACCACGGTGACCGAAGAGGTGCCATGCGACCGGTCACTGAGCCTGTCGAAGTGACCTTGGCGGTCAGTCCGAATTTTAGGTCTCAAATCGTCAAACGACCGGATCACCGCCGCGATGGCCGAAGTCTTTCCCGTGCCCGCGTACCCGTTGATCACCAGAATGTCAGCGTCATCACAGGTCACGAAATCAGCGATTTCCCGGAACAAATTATCCTGATCCGAAGTGCAATCGTAAGGGAAATTGTCCCTGAAACGCTTGTAGAAAAATTCTCCCCTGTCCATAGCCTACTTGTTCCTGCGGCTGAAAATCATCATCACCACAGCCAAAATCGGATAGATCTCGACACGTCCGAGGAACATGTCAATGGAATACAAAAATTTGGCGGAAGTTGGCTCAGCATTGAAACTGCTCATCGAGCCAAGGTCTCCTACGCAAATTCCCACATTGCTCAAGGAGGTTATGGTGGCCGTCAAGGCATGGGTATTATCCGGATTGAACACCAGACACGCTGCCATAGAGATGGCCACGACCATAAAATACAAGGCTATGTAAAGGATGTGCGGAGCAATGTCTTCCTGACGGACAACCCTGCCGTTCACGCGGGCATCATTAACGGAGGCTGGATGCAGGGACATTCTTAGCTGGTACTTTATCTCCTTGCAGAGGAGCAGAACCCTGTCTGCCTTAACTCCTCCAGTGGTGGAGCCGGCCATACCACAGCAGATTGCCATCAGCAAAAGCATGGCGGAAGGCAGTACGGGCCAAGTGCTATTGTCAGCGATGCTAAAACCTGTCGAGGAGGCGAAACTTAGGATGTGGAAGGAACCAGAAAGCAGGGCATCACCCCAGCTATTCTCAATTCCATGAACCCTCAAGGACATTGCCACGATCACACTGGCCACGACCATCGCACTGAGATAGAACTTGAATATCTCATTCTTGAACGGCTTGAACGACCTTGTGGCAAAAGCCATGAACACCATACCGAAATGGACGGAGGACAGCAGCATGAAAACCATCGTGATAAGGTATATCGGCAAAGAATCGAAATAGCCTATCGAATGGTTTCTTGTGCTGAACCCTCCTGTCGCCACCACGCTCATGGCATGGTTGATGGCGTCAAAAGGGCTCATGCCTGCAAGCATGTAGAGGACGAAGGAGACAAAGACCAGTCCAATATAGACATAGGTGAAAATGTAAACCGTTCTGTTGGCTCCTGAACGATATTCTCTTTTGGACAAGGATGAAAGTTCCAAGCTGGTGAGCCTCAGTCTCATCTGAGACGAACTCGGAATAATCAACAGAAGAAAGACCACGACTCCCAAGCCTCCTATGAAGTGCGTGGAGGAACGCCAGAAAAGCAGGCTGTCCGGCAGAGCCTCAACATTATCCAGAATCGAGAACCCGGTGGTGGTGAAGCCGGAAACACTTTCAAACCAAGCGTTTATGATTGTGAACGGCCCGCCCCAAAGCGCATACGGAAGCATTCCGAATATGAAGGACAGAAGCCAGGACAAGGCGATGATCATATAGCCGTCTTTCAAGGTGATGGCGGCTGATTTTCTTACGAATATGAACGGGAATATTCCTACGGTGAAGGTGATCGTGAAGCTGATCATCAGGGCAGCGAGGGCGCTGTCGTTGCCGTTCGCCACGGAGACCAGAATGGACAGGAACATGAACAGCGCGCTGACGAGCAGTGCGTAGCCCACGTTTCTGGATATCACCTTGACGTTCATTCGGATAGTCTTTTAGTTGTTGTTGGTCGGTGCTGTCACCTCGGCAGGCTCGGTGACCGATGCTTCTTTTCCGGTCACTTCGAGAAGTTCACCCTCTTTGGTCACTTCGGCAGGCTCATCTCGTCCGGTCACTTCGACGGGCTCATCTCGTCCGGTCACTTCGGCGGCAGGCTCAGTGACCGATGCCACGGTGGTCGCTGAGCTTGTCGAAGCGACCGTACCAGAAGCAACTGTCCCCGAAGCGACCTTCGCCCGAAGGTTGGCCACACGCTTACGCAGCATCTGGTTCTCCCCCGCCAGCTCCGTGATGCCGTCATTGAGCTCCGCCAACTGGTCATCCCCCTCAAAGGAGTAGGAATATTTCTTATTGAACGACCGATAGTTATTAAGCCCGGCCAGCATCCTGTAGATCGGATTCACATAGTAGACCAGCAGGAAGAAGAGCAGCATCAGCACTAGAAGAAGCCCCACACCTACAGCCACCGCCCCGGGAATGATGCTCCTGTAGAACCCCCTTTGGAATGTCAGCGAATTCTTTTTCAGATCTTCGTAGATGGCATTATTGAGAACATCAATATAGGAGTTAAGCCTCTTGAACTTTGGCTGTAGCCTGTCGAAGTACCAAGCCCTCGTGTCGATGAAATCCGAAAGCAGCACGTCATTCAGTTCCAGAGAAGTCAGCATGTAAGCCGAATAGGCATAGACCACGGAATCCGTCAGAGGCACCATCTTGTCGGAAGTCAAGGAGTTGCGCAAGGAGTCACAATGCGCCATGAACTCCTTCTGATGGAAATCCGGTAGAGTGCTGACGGCATCGTCCCCGATCACCGTAAGCAGATCCAGATTGTACTTGTTGGTGACCTCGGACAGCTTCTGGGCCACGTTGACACTCCGGATGTTGTCTGCGATGAGATCCGACACATAGTTGCTCATCTTGTAGTACTCCATGATGGAGATCACACTGGAGACCAACAAAGTCACAGCTATCGCGCTGAGACTCAGCGTCAGCTTCATCCTCATCGTGAGCTTGAACTCCTTCAATCTGTCCGCAAGTTTCCTGAACATTCCTTGACTGTCTGTTTAGCCTGCAAACTTACACAAAATTCACGACAAAAGAAAAGTCGGGAATCGGCATCCCTTTTTCAAAAGACGAGAGAGTAACTTTGCAGCGAATGAAAATATTATATTCGGGAAATTTTCCGTATTTTCGTCCTCGATATGGAAAAGAATGAAAGCGCTATTTTTGAAGGGCTGAACGACGAGCAGAAGAAGGCGGTCGGCAGTGTGGACGGACCTGTGCTGATAGTGGCTGGTGCGGGATCGGGAAAGACAAGGGTGTTGACGAGCAGGATCGCCTACATCCTTGAGAGAGGGTGTGATCCGTCGAGGATCATGGCATTGACATTCACGAAGAAGGCGGCCACGGAGATGAAGGAGAGGATCGCCGTGATGGTCGGCGAGCGGAAGGCCAGAAGGCTCTTCATGGGCACGTTCCACTCCATATTCATAAGATTTCTAAGGGAATATGCCGCCTCGCTCGGCTACCCTTCCTCATTCACCATCTACGACACGAGCGATTCGGTGAGCGGGATCAAGGCTTGCATAAAGGAGCTGGGACTGGACGACAAGATCTACAAGCCGAAGGATGTGCTGTCAAGAATATCCATGGCGAAGAACAACCTCATCACCGCGGCCGCCTACCGGAACAACCAGCAGGCGATCATCAACGACACCCATTCCAGAAAGCCGAGAATATGCGACATCTACTCCCGCTACGCCGAGAAGTGCAAGAACTCGGGAGTGATGGACTTCGACGACATATTGCTGAATATGAATATCCTGCTTCGGGATTTTCCAGAGGCAAAGGAGGCGATAGCGTCCCGTTTCGACTATATTCTTGTGGACGAGTACCAGGACACTAACTTCGCCCAGTACCTGATTCTTAAAAAGTTGACGGAGAAGCACCGCAACCTCTGCGTAGTCGGTGACGACTCGCAGTCCATCTATGCGTTCCGTGGAGCCAAGATCGAGAATATTCTTAATTTCAAGAAGGACTACCCAGAGTGCAGGATATTCCGTCTGGAGAGGAACTACCGTTCGACCGCCAACATTGTGAATGCCGCCAACTCATTGATAGCCAAGAATGAGAACAGGATTCCGAAAACCTGTGTGGCAGTCGGAGAGGAGGGCGAGAAAATCCGTCTTCTGAAGAGTTGGTCGGAGCAGGACGAGGCCATCGCCATCGCTTCGGGGATTGTGGAAAGGATGCAGTCTGACCATGCCCAGTATCAGGATTTCGCGATTCTCTACAGGACCAATTCCCAGTCCAGAGCCTTGGAGGAGGCGCTTAGGAAGAGGAACCTTCCGTACATGATCTACTCCGGAAACTCGTTCTTCGACAGGGCGGAGGTCAAGGACATGATGGCCTACCTGAAATTAGTCGTGAATGTCAACGACGACGAGTCCTTCAAGCGGATAGTGAACACTCCGGCCAGAGGGATCGGTGACACTTCGCTTAATGCGTTGGCCGCCATGGCTTTCGACCTTAAGTGCTCCTTGTTCAAGGCGGCATATTCAGAGAGATTCGCCGACTACGGCCTCAAACCCGCCGCGGTTGCCAAGATCCGATCTTTCTGCGAGATGATCGATGGTTTCGCTTCAAAGGAGGCCACTACCAACGCTGACGAGCTGGCGCTTGGAATCTCCAACTCCTGCGGTCTGTACGCGTTTTTCAAGAACGATCCGTCAATTGAGGCGCAGTCGAGGGCATCCAATGTCGAGGAGCTTATCAACAGTGTCACCCACTTCATTGAAGAACAGAGGGAAAGCTATCGCCGCGACCTGATGGCGGAAGGGCAGGCAGAGGATGATTCCGAAATTGAATATCCTGTCTTCACCCTCGGAGCATTTCTTGAGAACATCTCCCTGCTGTCCAACGTTGATGTGGAGGACGAGGAAGACACTAACAACAAGATCGCCCTGATGACCGTACATTCGGCCAAAGGTCTGGAATTTCCGTACGTCTATGTCGCCGGTCTGGAGGAGAATCTGTTCCCGTCCGGAGGGATGCTGGCTTCTCCCGCCGACATCGAGGAGGAGCGCCGCCTGTTCTATGTCGCCATGACAAGGGCCAAGAAAGCGGTCTGCCTCTCTTTCGCCAACACAAGGATGCGCAACGGCAAGCACGAGTCGAACTCCCCGAGCCGGTTCATCAAGGAGATTGATTCCGAATATATCGCCAACCCATTGAGAAACGACAATTTTTCAGACAGCGACTCGCTCGACTTCGAAGATTTCGGAGGGTTCGGCTCACGCGGGTTCGGGAATGGGTCCGGACGTTTTTCCGGTGGTTCGGGCTATGGTGCGAACAGGTTCGGTTCGGGGAACGGATCATCCGGTCGGTTCGGAGGCAATTCCGGCAACACCTCGTCAGGCAGATTCGGAGGTGGAAACCGTCCGGCTAACAGGTACGGGATGGGAAGCGGCAATTCCTACGGTTCTTCCGGGAGCGTCAGATACGAGCGGAAGCCGACCTCGACGCCAGGGCCTTCCGACACAGCCTCAAGGATAGAGGCACTGCGGAACCGGCCTCTGCCTCCGAAGATTTCCGATGCCGATTTTGTCCCGGCGCCGATGTCCGATTTCAAGGTCGGCCAACGGATTGAGCACAACCGCTTCGGCCACGGCAAGATCCTTGAGATAACTGGTTCAGCACCGGACCTGAAGGCTAAAATTTCCTTCGATCACTATGGCGAAAAGGTTCTTCTGCTGAAATACGCAAAGATGCGGCTTGTCTGATTTATGTGTCTGGTCGCTGAGCTTGTCGAAGCGCCAAGAACAGTGAGCTTAACGAAAGTCAATGAAAAAAGGGAAAGCTTAGTACATCGCACCGCTACGACCTCCTACCCTTGCTGCCTTCCGACCCTGGGGGAATTCAGAGGGAGCTGGTCGTGTACGACTTTCCCCGACTGCAAATATACTACTTTTCGTTGAAACTGTCAAAAATGAATGGAAGTATGTCGTCAACTTTGTCAAATTTCCATGATTTCTTCGTTCCATACATGATAACGCTCATGGGACGGCCTGACAAAGTCTGGTACTCGGCCATCACTTGACGGCATGCTCCGCAAGGCGAACAAGGGGTATCGCTCAAGGTGCCTTTGAAGCCTCCGACAATGGCGAGGGAAAGCATTGCCTTGCCTGGGTTGTTGGCGCTTGCGGCGAACATAGCGGTCCTCTCGGCGCAAAGTCCTGACGGATAGGCGGCGTTCTCCTGATTGGCACCTTTCACGATTGTGCCGTCTTCCAAGCGAAGAGCAGCCCCGACATTGAATGTCGAATATGGCGCGTAGGAGCCTTTCTGCGCCTCTATGGCCGCATTCACAAGTTCAATGTCTTGAGGTTCCATCTCATTTATGGAGGAATATTCAGTATAGTTTATGTCCAGTTTTACTGCTTTCATATTCAGTGGTTCTTTATGTAAGCGTCAAAAAATAACTTGCATCATCTTAGGCAATCTTTTTGGTCTATATTTCTTTTCTCATCAGTCATGTGCCACCGGCACACTCCTTCTTCAAAAAGAACTCTATCCTCAAAAATCTTTGCCAAATCTGCGGCAACTTATTACTTGCCGCTTACTATGCACAAGTTTTCAAAGTTAGCAAAAATTGTGCATATTCAAGCATTTGAGTAAATTTGTGGGTAATAATAAAAGGTACCGTCATGAAAATCTGTGTAGGCTTGTCTGGGGGTGTTGATTCAAGTGTCGCCGCTCTGCTGTTGAAGCGGCAGGGCTATGATGTGTTCGCGATGTTCATGCAGAATTGGCATGACGCGGACGCGACGCTTCATGGCGACTGCGAGTGGGAGGAGGACCGCTTCGTGGCGGAGATGGTAGCGAGAAAGATCGGGATTCCGTTCTATTTCGTCGACCTTTCCAAAGAGTACCGCCAGCGAGTGGTGGACTATATGTTCAATGAATATTCCGCCGGCCGCACCCCGAATCCTGACGTGCTGTGCAACCGGGAGATCAAGTTCGACGCTTTTCTCAAGGCCGCCCAGAAACTTGGGGCCGACATGGTGGCGACCGGGCACTATTGCCGCCGTGCTCCTCTGTTGGACGCTGACGGTGAGCAGGTTGAGATTGACGGTCAGCCTCAGTGGAGGATTCTGGAGGGTGTGGATCCGAACAAAGATCAGAGCTATTTCCTCTGCCAACTCACTCAAGAGCAGCTCGGTAAAGCTCTTTTCCCGATCGGGCACCTTACAAAACCGGAAGTCAGAGAGCTTGCCCGCCAAGCCGATCTTCCGTCTGCCGACAAAAAAGATTCTCAGGGAATATGCTTCGTCGGGAAGGTGGATCTTCCGACATTCCTCCAGCAGAAGCTTAAGTCGGCAGAAGGCGATGTTATTGAGGTTTACGATGCCTTCTTCGCTCAAAATGAGCACTATCGCTTCATCCACGACACTCTCGCCTCGCTTCTCAAGACTCCCGGAGAGCCGATGATGATCACTGAATATTCCTCCGAGGATTCCGGTGGGAAGTCGTTCAACAACCGCAGGGTCACTGAGCCGATGACACAGGGTCACTTCGACAAGCTCAGTGACCCGCAAACGCTGCGTCCCCAGTCATCTTCAGCCACACCTCCTGTCACCAAACATCCATCTCCGGTCACCGAGCACCCATCATCGGTCACCGAGCATCCATCTCCAGTCACTGAGCACCAACTGTCGGTCACTGAGCACCAATCGTCGGTCACTGAGTGCCAACCGTCGGTCACTGAGCATACATCGTCGGTCACTGAGTGCCAATCGTCGGTCACTGAGCCTGTCGAAGTGACCGTCGCGCATCGAAACGAGTTCGACATTGATAAAATTGCAAGATTGAGCGATGAGGAGCTGATGAGATTGTCGGAACCAATAAAGTACGACGACATCAAGTTCGAGACAGAAACCTATCGGGCCGGGAAAAAGCACATCAAGAAGACTCGGTACAAGGAGAATCCGTTCGGAAAGATAGTCGGCCGACACGACGGAGCGCAGTTCTACACAATCGGCCAGCGCAAAGGCCTCAACATCGGAGGGCATAAGGACTCCCTCTTCGTGATAGCCACGGATGTGCCACGGAACATCATCTACGTTGGCGAAGGCCACACTCACAAAGGGCTTTCACGCAGTTGTCTACGTATCGCACCCCAGGATATTCATTGGATAAGGACTGATCTTGAGATGGCCGAGGGAGAGATCCGCCGCTACAGGGTCCGCATCCGTTACCGCCAACCGCTTCAGGACGCATTCCTGATCAAGAGGTCCGCCGGCATATTCATCCTCTTCGGCACACCACAACGCGGCATCTCAGACGGCCAGTTCGCCGCCTGGTACTCCGCTGATGACGAGATGCTTGGCTCTGGAGTCTATTAAGAAAGAGGATTTGCCTAGTACTGTCCAGGAATATTCAAAGACTTGGCCGCCGATTCACCGGCAAGGTAACCGGTGGAGAAGGCGCACTGGAGGTTGTAGCCGCCGGTGTCGCAGTCCATGTCGAGGACTTCTCCGCAAAGGTAGAGACCTGGTTTGAGGCGTGACTCCATCGTCTTCGGCATCACCTCATCGGTTGAGATGCCTCCGGCCGTGATGACGCAACGCTCGTAGCCCACGAAACCTATTATCTCGAACTTCCAGTCCTTCAAGGTCTTGGCCAATAGGTCAAGATCGATGTCGTAGTAACGGCGAGGCTGCCGGCCAAAGCGATGGTTCGGCCCCTTTGACCAACCCTGCGATCTGTCATAACGAGCCGACTGATTGGCATAACGGGACACCGATCCTGTCGAAGCGCCGAAGCGTCCGTCAGCATATTCAGACTTCTTAAGGTCAATCTTCATGATGTCCGGGTTCCACGCCTGAAATCCAGGGATCAATTCCCACGGCATCAGTTTGCCGAGGAGGATTCTGTACATCTCCTTGCCGTTCAGCCCGCGTCCGTCCTTCCACTGACGCGTGCGGGGGTCATTCTTGATTTCCTGCCAAAGGATTTTGATGCGGCTTGTCAGTTCTTCCAGAGGCACGCCCGGCTTCAAATCCAGAGAGAACGCCACCTTGCCTCCGTTCATCAAAGCCTTCACGCACTTGCGGCTGACCTGGAATCCGATCGGTCCCTCGATTCCGCCGTCCGTGAAATCCACGTCTCCGAACTCTGTCTCGGATTTCGAGCCATCAAACGTGACAGTCAGGCTGACATTCTTAAGTTTGGCACCTTTCAGAGCCTCACCGCTGCCAGTCATCGGAGTCTCCCGGTGAATATGTCCTTTCAGATCCGTCTCCGGCCTGTCGATGATCTTGTACCCTTTCGGGACGAGGGCAGTCAACGAAGGGAAGCATGGTACTATGCTGTGGCCGAAGAACTTGCCCCATTTGTAGCCGTCACCGGTCGAGCCAGTTCCCGGATAGGAAAGCCCTCCCGTGGCGATGATCAGTTTCGAGCACTCAAACGTCTCGCCATCAGCGCATCGGATCGAGAAACCTGGCAGGATGTCCGTCACCTCGCGATCCGTAAGCAGCGTCACCCCATGACGCAGCACCACCTCAACGATGGTGTCCAGCACATCAGAGGCCCTGTGTGAATATGGGAACGCCCTGTCTCCCCTCTCAACTACGGTCTCAAGGCCATTACTCTCAAGGAAGTCTATGGTGTTCTCCGGAGTGAAATTATAGAACGCCGGCTTCACGAAATTAGGATTCGTGCGTATATGCTGAGAAAACTCGTTCCAGTCCTTGAGATTCGTGAAGTTGCACCGTCCCTTGCCTGTAAACAGGATCTTCCTGCCCGGGCGAGGCATCTTCTCCAGAACCGTGACACGCGCTGAACTACCGAGCGGAAGCGCCTTAGTGGCACCGTAAGCAGCCATTAGTCCTGCCGCCCCACCACCGATGATGATAATATCTGAATACATAGTGCAAAGTTAAGAATTTTTGATTATCTTTGCAGTCCATTTCCACGAGAAATGCAGCAAGCCACTTTAGCTCAGTCGGTAGAGCAGCGCATTCGTAACGCGCAGGTCGTCAGTTCGAGCCTGATGAGTGGCTCAAAAAAGCGGAAAGTTCCGATTGGAACTTTCCGCTTTTCTTTTACAATCAATCCAGATCCTTGATCATCCGGTCGTAAAGGTGGCCGAAGAAGAGTATTTCGCCATCGGGGCGGAAACCGAGGGCGGAATAATAGGTTTTCAGGCGTGGCTTGGCCTTGTCAACGATGAGGCTTATGCGTGGGAAACCTTTCCTTCGGCCTTCCTCAATGCCATCGAGCATCAGGATGTGGCCTATGCGGTCGGTTGAGCCGGCATATTCATAAGCCTTTCCCCGGAATTCGGGAAGGATGGCCATGCTGTCGAGGTAGAACTCACCCGGGTAACATTCCGGCTCCGGAAGAGGGAAAGTTCCGCTGGCATATTCATTGTCAGCAGACTCCGTCGAAGCATCGATTGCCGCAAGATCGGTTTCCGGTACGACTCGCGGCGAATCTTCAACCGGAAGGGCGGAACCGTCGAAGATGGAATTCAGCAGCCCCCAAGTCAAGTCCCGGAGTGGCAGGTAGTCGTCACCTGAATATGCCGTCAGCGACCCCACCGGTCTGCCGTCAACGCATGCGACCCTCGTCCTGGTGTAGGAATATAAAGTGTCAGGTCTGGCGCACACCTCACCGAAAGCAACCACGGCTTCATGAATATTCAAAGATGCGGAGCCGATCTCTATCTTTGGATCGGCTTCGGCACCTGAAAATACCTCGTACCCCATGGCCGCAAGAACGTTCCTTGCTATAAACTCGCCGTCAGACGGCTTGGCGTCACGGATGGTGAAAGTTCCGGCGACAGATAAATCACTGATCATTAGACATTTACATTATTATCTTTAGTTGGTCTTAACCAAAGACAAGTTACTATTTATCTCAATATCAAACAAATACGCAGCGGCTAACGAAAACCGATAGTCCGGTCACTTCGACAAGCTCAGTGACCTTGATAGGCTAGTGGCTTCAACAAGTCAGGTCACTTCGACAAGCTCAGTGACCTCGATAGGACTGGTCACTTCGACAGGCTCAGTGACCGGGGACTGGCTCAGTGACCGGGATGGTTTGTCTTCTGGAAATAAACGCTAGCTGATGAACTGAGTCTCAAGGGCCTTAAGCTTTGCGTCCGCGTCAGGGCCTTTGGCTCCGAAGTAGAACTTGATCTTCGGCTCGGTGCCGGACGGGCGGACGGAGACGATGTCACCGGCCTCGTTGAAGAACTGGAGGACGTTGGACTTCTGGAGTCCGGTCTTCTCAGGCTCATTGTAGTCGATGACCTTGATGACCTTTGAGCCGACAATCTCGGCAGGTGGGTTCTGCCTGAGGTCGGCCATGATCTTCTGGATCTCCTCCGCGCCGCTCTTGCCCTTGCGTACCAGAGATACAAGCGACTCCTTGCGGTAGCCATATTCAGAATAGATCCTCTGGAGCAACTGGTAAAGGGACAGGCCCTGCTCGGCGGCCCAGGCGGCGCATTCGGCGACCATTATGCAGGCTACCGGAGCGTCCTTGTCGCGCACAAACTCACCGACATTGAAGCCGTAGCTTTCCTCGCCGCCGCAGATGAACTCGCCCTTGCCCTCGTTCTCGCGCACGATTTCCTCAATGTACTTGAAACCGGTCAGCACATCGTAGCACTTCACTCCGAAGCTGCGGCCGATCTCGGCGATAAGCTCGGTTGTCACGATAGTCTTGGCGATGTACTTCGTAGGATCCAATTTGCCGAGTTCCTTCCAGCGTGTAAGGATGTAATATGTCAGGATGGAGCCGGTCTGGTTGCCGTTCAGCTGAACCATATTGCCGTCGTTGTCACGGACAGCGATCCCGAGACGGTCAGCGTCCGGATCGGAGGCCATCACTATGTCCGCGCCCTTTTTGTCGGCCATCTCAAGAGCCATCTTCATCGCGGCCGGTTCCTCCGGATTCGGAGAGACTACTGTCGGGAAGTTCCCGTCACTCACATCTTGATCCGGGACATGGATAATGTTCTCGAAACCAAGGCGTTTCAGAGCCTCCGGAACGATGCGTACACCGGCTCCGTGAAGTGGAGTATAGACAATCTTCAAGTCCTTGTGCTTCTCTCTGGCCTCTGGGCTGAGGGTAAGCGAAAGGATGTCAGAGATGTAAGCGTCATCCATAGCCTTGCCCATCAGCTCGACCTCTCCACAATGCTCTTTCTTCTCGAACATCACCTGAGACGGATCGGTGATCTTGTTTACCTCATCGATGATCTCCTGATCGACCGGTGCGGTGATCTGCGCTCCGTCAGACCAATAGACCTTGTACCCGTTATATTCCTTAGGATTGTGCGAGGCCGTGACCATCACACCAGCGGTCGCCCCCATCTTGCGAATGGAATAGCTCAGCTCTGGAGTAGGACGGAGGTTGTCGAATATGAATACATGCAATCCATTGGCACTGAATATGTCAGCGGCGATCTTCGCAAACAGCTTGGAGTTGTTGCGGCTGTCGTAGGAAATGCAGACACGTATGTCATCCCCGGAAACCTTCTTAAGAATATAGTTGGCCAACCCCTGGGTAGCCATCCCGACGGTATATTTGTTCATCCTGTTGGTTCCGACTCCCATGATGCCACGAAGGCCCCCTGTTCCGAACTCCAAAGTCTTGTAGAAAGCATCCTCGAACCCAGCCGGATCATTGTTCCGCAGTTCCAGAACCTTCATCTTAGTCTCCTGGTCAAAATCCCCTTCCAGCCATTTTCTGGCGTTCTCGTTGTAATCCTGTGCCATAGTATTATTCGTTTATATTCTTTGAATCATTCTTGCCTTTACTTCCCCATAGTTCAGTCTATCCCACACACCACCCACACAACTTACAAATTTACTCAAATAATTCCGCTTTTAAAACGCCTCGCACGACAATCTTGCACACGCCCACCTATCCACAAACCACGGACACGCCAAAACGCCACCAACAGCATTCAATCAGCGATCACTGTGGCTGACCCTCCCTTTAAATATGTGGGTCAGCCACACACTATGGCCTTCCAGCATTACCAGAGCCACTCTCGCATGCCCGTGGTTTGCAAAAACATCTCACCAAATCAAAACAGCAGAGCCACTTGACCCTGCTGTCAGATTTACTCACTACGCCTATATGGCACTCACGTGACTAACAATTCGAAATCATTTGTACTTGACCTCCGCCACGGATGTATCATAAGTGAAGTCATTGATAGTCTGCCCCTCTTTCAACCAGATTTCTGCAAGATATGGATTTGACATTTCAAAATAGTTAATTGAATCATTTAATTAAAATCAGTCTCACAGCATTAAAGAATATCACTGCATCGGCAGCGGGAGCAAGCTTGTGCCTCAAGCAGGATATATGGTTTTGTAAAAATCACAAACCTCCATTCAATTCCAGATAATTCAGCGAACTTGGGAACAGAGAGTTTTTGGATTCGGCAAATAATCGTAATTTTGCAGATGAAGAAATGGAATGCGTGATCGATAAGTAATTGAGAATCAGATGATATCGCACATGCCTTTAGTCGAATCAAACTAAAGACAGCAGTCTATTCTTTTTATTTTCAACGTATTACACATTACAGCACATTGAAAGGAATATGGAGAGTTTTGAGAGATTCATAATCGAGAACGAGTGGGCGGACACGGTGCGGCTGGTGATGTCGTGCAGGGAGTGGCCGGTGCCGGGGGATCAGGGGCTGGCTGGGTTGGATGCGAAGTCATTGGCGGTCAACACGATCGAGGGACGGAAGAGGCTTCGGAAGAAACTGCCGGAATGGGTGGCTTGCACGGAGGTGGTCTATCCGTCGTCGCTTTGCGCGGAGCAGTGCAGTTCTTCGGACACGGCAAGGTATAAGGCTTCGGTTATTCATAGAATCATTTATGAATATGGTTTTTCGGGCGCTTCGACAGGCTCAGCGACCGAAAATAAACTGGTCACTGAGCCTGTCGAAGTGACCGAGGAGGCGAGAAACAATCCGGTCACTGAGCCGGTCGAAGTGACCGAGGAGGCGAGGAACAATCCGGTCACTGAGCCTGCCGAAGTGACCGCGGAGGCGAGGACCAATCCGGTCACTGAGCCGGTCGAAGTGACCGCAGAGGCGAGGGACAAGGGGAGAATCGCAGATCTGACCGGTGGGCTGGGAGTGGACTGCTGGGCATTCAGCAAAATGGCGGGCGAAGTGCTCTACAATGAGATGAACCCGGAACTGGCAGCGGCGGCAAGGCACAACTTCAAGGCTCTGGGAGCCACGAATATATTCATAAAGAATCAGGAGGCGACAACGGAATCACTGAAGGACATATTAGGGGACTTCAGGCCCGATGTGATATTCCTTGATCCCGCAAGACGCGGCTCAACCGGGAAGAAGGTATTTCTTCTGGAGGATTGCTCTCCGGACGTGCTGAAGATGCTTCCTGAATTATTCGAAGCCAGCCGTTTCGTGTTACTCAAACTCTCCCCTATGGCGGACATCACGATGGCGGTGGAGAGGCTGGACAGAACGTACGAGGAATATCTTGAAAAGGCCTCCGGACAAGGCTGGAACGGTCAATGGGTACGTGAGGTTCACGTTGTGGCAAGCGGCGGGGAATGCAAGGAACTGCTGATTCTGCTGGACAGGGAATGGAGTGGCGGATATTCATTAACCTGCCGGGAAGATGGCAAGACTCTGACATTCACCTCTCAAGAGATTGCAGAGGCGAAAGCGACGCTGCCGGATTCGACCTTCGCGAGGATAATCTTCGAGCCGGGAAAGTCGCTGACCAAGGCAGGTGTGTCCAACGCCATCTGTGAAAGGTTCGGACTTGTGAAACTGGCCCGCTTCACACATCTGTACACAATCAGTGAGCCGTTGTCCGAGAGCGAGTTGGAACAAAGAATCGCACCACTTCGGGATTTCGGGAAAGTCTTTCTTGTGAAGGAAATCCTTCCTCTTACCAAGGCCTCCATGAAAGACGTCGGCAGGCGCTACCCGCATTCGGAAGTCTCGGCAAAGAATATTCCGATGTCCAGCGATGAATTAAGAGCCCGCCTGAAAGTCAAGTCAGGCGATGACGCGCACATCTTCGGAGCGCGGATCGAGACGCCTTACAACGAGGATAACTACCTGATTGTCACAAAGATAATCCCTCAACAATAATCTTGGCGCTTCGCAAGGCCCGGGCCTGAAGTCGAAAATACGAACCCTGTAGCCCACAAGGTTATTTTCCGGTCAACAAGCGGAGGGAGATACGTTTTCGGTCAAGATCGACATCGAGGACGCTGACTTTGACCTTCTGGTGAAGTTTGACCTTCTGGCCACGCATCTGGGAGACATGGATAAGGCCGTTCTCATGGATACCGATGTCCACAAAGGCACCGAAGGCGGTCACGTTGGTGACGATCCCCGGCAATTCCATTCCGGGCTTCAGGTCGTCAATCTCGTGGATGTCATCAGCGAAACTGAACTCCTGTGCGCTCTGGCGAGGGTCACGGCCAGGCTTGGCCAATTCTTTAAGAATATCATTGATCGTAGGAAGTCCGAATTCTCCCTCAACATAAGCCGATGGATCTATCTTACCTATCAAGGCCTCATTACCAAGCAGTTCCTTGGTGCTGACACCCAAATCGGAAGCCATCCTGTCAACGATGTAATAGCATTCCGGGTGAACGGCTGAATTGTCAAGCGGGTTCTCCGCATTCTGGATGCGCAGGAAGCCGGCGCACTGCTCGAAAGCTTTCGGACCGAGTTTCGGCACCTTGCGCAATTGCGAGCGGGAAGCGAATCCGCCAATAGACGTGCGATAATCCACAATGTTAGCGGCCAGTGCCGGACCTATTCCAGAAACATAACTCAGAAGATAAGGGCTGGCCGTGTTGAGATTCACTCCGACACTGTTCACGCAGATGACGACGGTGTTGTCCAATTTCTCCCGCAGCAGATTCTGGTCCACGTCATGCTGGTACTGCCCGACTCCCAATGACTTAGGGTCAATCTTGACCAACTCGGACAGCGGATCCATCAGGCGGCGGCCGATCGACACAGCTCCGCGGACTGTCACATCCTCATCAGGAAATTCCTGCCTGGCGACCTCGGAGGCTGAATATATCGACGCTCCGTCCTCGCTGACGGTGAACACTTTGACATTCTCCGGAATCCCGACACGCTTGATGAAATCCTCGGTCTCGCGGGAGGCCGTGCCGTTTCCTATGGCGATGACCTCGATGGAATATTCATCAATCATCGCGGCCACGGCCATTATCGACTTGATCTTCTCGCTCTGAGGAGGATGCGGGAATATTATCTCGTGGTGCAGGAGGTTGCCTTGCTCGTCCAGACAGACGATCTTGCAGCCGTTGCGGAAGCCAGGATCGATTGCCATTGTCCTCTTCTGGCCGACCGGGGCGGAAAGAAGAAGCTGGGTTAGGTTCTCACCGAAAACATTGATCGACTCTATGTCAGCCTTTTCCTTGGCCTCCTTAACGATCTCGTTAGTCAGCGACGGTTCCAAAAGACGCTTGTAGGCATCATCGACAGCCAGACGGATCTGCTCCGCAAGCTTGGCTCCCGGATAGCGGTGCTCCTGACAGAAATCGTAGTAGATCTTGTTGCCGCACTTCTCCGGATCGGCATCCAGACCAATCGACAAAAAGCCTTCCTTCTCAGCGCGCAGGATAGCCAGCAAGTTGTGGGATGGAATCCTCTGCAGCGGCATGGAGAAATTGAAATAAGTCCTGTACTTCGAAGCCTCGGCATTGTCCGAAGCCGCCTTGGTGGCCTTGGATTCGATTCTGCGGGTTCTGAATATGTGCCTGAGGTTCTCGCGTACAGTCTGCGACTCGGAAAGACGCTCCGCGATGATGTCACGCGCTCCGGCAAGGGCCTCATCAACGGAACCAACCTTATCACTGACATATTTCCGTGCCTCAGCCTCCGGATCAGCCACCTCAACCTTCCACATCTTGTCCGCCAAAGGCTCCAGACCTTTTTCCTTCGCCATCGTCGCACGGGTTCTGCGCTTCGGCCTATAAGGCAAGTACAAATCCTCCAATTCACTGGCCACCACGCAGTTCTCTATCTTGGACCGAAGTTCGTCCGTAAGCTTGCCCTGCTCGGAGATTGTGGACAGAATGCCAGCCTTTCTCTTCTCCATCTCGGTAAACACATCGTTCCAGTGCTTGATCTCAGCGACGGCCACATCATCCAATCCTCCGGTCTTCTCCTTTCTGTAACGGCTGATGAACGGAATCGTGTTACCCTCTTCGAAAAGATGGACGCAATTCTCGACCTGCCAATCCTTGACACCGATTGCGCGGGCTATGTAGTCAATATAGATATTTTTCATATTCAAAGTGTTATCAATCGGATATATTCAAATACTAATCCTGCGAGACAACCTTAAGTTCATCCCGGTAGGCCGAGAAAATTTTGGATTTCGAGACGAACCCGACGTAGGTTCTGTCGCGCCTCACCACAGGAAGGTTCCAAGCCGAAGTCACCTCGAATTTCTTCATCACGGAATCCATCTTCTCATCCTCGTAGACATATTCCTCAGCGCTGCGCATGAAGTTGAAGACATGGAGGGTCTCATATTCATCGGTTCTGAACATGTCCTTGCGGATGTCCTCCAAAGAGACATAGCCTTGGAAGCGATCAACCGAGTCAAGGACAGGGAATATGTTTCGGGTGGATTCGGAGACAACCTCGACAAGCCGTCCGAGAGTGTCATCGATCTTGACTGTGGAAAAGTCTGTCTCGATCACATCAGACACTTTCAACAAGGTCAGCACGGCCTGGTCGCTGTCATGGGTCAGGAGTTCTCCCTTCTGGGCGATTCGCTTGGTGTAGATGGAATATTTCTCGACTATTCTGGTTGTACCGAATGAGATTGTCGAAGTGAGAATCAGCGGAAGGAACAATTCGTAACCGCCTGAGATCTCGGCGATAAGGAAGATCGCTGTCATCGGGGCCTGCATCACGCCGGCCATCAACCCGGCCATCCCGACCAGCACGAAATTCTGCTCCGGAACACTCATCAGAGTGCCGTCAAAAAGCAGATTAAGGGTTCTGGACACAACGAATCCAGCGATCGCACCGACAAAAAGGGTCGGGCCGAATGTTCCGCCCACTCCCCCGCCGGCGTTGGTCAACGTCATCGAAAACACCTTAAGCAGCAGGATCAGCAGGAAGAAAACCGGCACGGACCAAGGGCTGTCGGTCAGAAAGGCAAGCGGAGTCTGGCCGTCCAGCGAAAGCTCCTGTCCGTTGAGCAGAACTCCCAACGACTCATAGCCTTCACCATAGAGCGGCGGGAACAGGAATATCAAGATTCCAAGCCCGACAGCGCACAATGACCATTTAAGGAAGGCGTTGTCCATCTTACCGATCCTGTCCTCCAACTTGAGGGTTGTGCGGATGAAGTAGATGGAGCAAGCACCGCAGAAAAGGCCAAGGATGATGTAATATGGAATATTCTTGAGCACGAATGGAGTCAGAGTGCACTCGAACGGGGTCGATGAGCCAAGGAATATGTACGAGACCACTGTGGCAGACACTGTCGAAAGCAGCAGCGGCATCATTGAGGTCATCGAGATGTTGAACAGCAGGATCTCCAGCACGAAGAGGACACCGGCGAGAGGGGCCTTGAATATTCCTGCGACGGCGGCTGCGGCGCCACAGCCCAACAGCACGGTCATACTTCTGTACGACAGCCCCATATAGCGGGCGAAGTTGGACCCGATGGCGGCTCCGGTGTAGACGATAGGGGCCTCAGCCCCGACTGATCCACCGAATCCGATTGTGACTGAACTTGCGGCTATCGAAGACCACATGTTATGCGGTTTGATCCTTGATTCGTGTCTGGAGACAGCCTGAAGGGCCTTCGTGACCCCGTGGCCGATCTTGTCCTTTATGACGTATTTACAGAACAGCATCGCCAGAAGCATACCGACTCCCGGGAGGACAAGGTAGTAGAGCGCCCCGTCCAAAACGCCGTCGAAAGTGTCACGCAGACCTTCCTGAATCATTGAGATCAAGGTCTTGAGCAGCACGGCGGCAAGCCCGACCACGATTCCGACCACGAGGCTGAGTACCAACAGTTGGTTTCTTTCGGACCAACGGGATATGGGGTTGAACTTTGGCATATTCGTACAAATTTAATTATTTTTGCGACAGAACAAAACATCTAATATTCTTACGGCAATGAAAAAAGTGATCGTTTCGTTGATTGCATCCCTGCTGGTCGCCCTGTTGGGGATCATAGGTCTGAACATATTCAAGGATGCCGGTCCGAGGGAAAGGATAAAGGCAGAGAACGGGAGCAAGATCATCATGGAGGAACTCAGTTTCTACAGACATAATGACAAGATTTTCGGAAAGGTGTTCAAGCCGGCCGACGAGAAAGGATTTTTCCCGGACTCACTCGGTCCGAGGCCTGTCATCGTGTTTTTCCATGAGCCGCTGAAGACAGCGTTTCCGGAAGGTCTTGTGAAGTCTTTGGTCCCGGAAGGTCTCATCGGCTACACAACAGCCTTCCATGAGAACGCCAGGGACATCAGTTTCATGGTAAAGAAGATAGGGAAGGAGAAGTTCGCGGACTCGGAGAGGATAATCATTATCGCGGACTCGTTCTCCTCCGAGGCTGTGGTCAAGGCTTCATACAAACTGGGCAAGGCCGTGAGCGGCCTGGTGCTCATCGAGCCTGAACTCGGCGAAAAAGAGTCCAGACTTGTGCCTAAGCTCGGCTACGAGGTTCTGACAATTGACACGGCGGGGAAGACTTCCGCCAGGACGACCATTCTTGATTATCTCGAAACCAGAGGAGCGCTGAAATGAAAAAGACACGGTTCGGAATAGTTGGGACGGGGCGCATAAGCGACTGGGTTCTCAAGGGTGCGGTTTTGGAGCCTCGATTCGAGGCGGCGGCGGTTTGTTCCCGTTCTTTTGAAAAAGGGAAGGCGTTCGCAGAGGCGCACGGTATCGCAAAAGTGTACACAGACTTAGACGAGATGGCGTCTGATCCGGAGATCGACGCGATCTACATCGGGACGCCTAACAGCACGCATCACGATCTCGCGATTCTTTGCATGAATCACGGCAAGCACGTGCTGTGCGAAAAGCCTATGGCATCCAACGCGCGCGAGGTGGGCGAGATGATTGATGCGGCAAAGGCCAACGGGGTGATGCTGATGGAGGCTATGATCTCTACGCTTTGTCCTAATTTCGTGGTGGCCAGAGAGCGTCTGGCGGAGATGGGAAGCGTGCGTCACTACTTCGCGTCGTTCTGTCAATATTCTTCGAAATATGACCTGGTCAAGAGGATCATAGCGGGCGAGGACAATTCGGCTGTGCCGAGTTCCTTCAATCCTGACTGCTGCGGTGGGGCGTTGATGGACATAGGAATATACCCGATCTATCCGATGGTTTCGTTGTTCGGGAGGCCTGAAGGGATCAAGGCGGAGGTGACGACCAGTGAGGTGCCGGTGGTGTCCGGTCGCTTCGGCACTTCGACAGGCTCAGTGACCGAGGCGGGCACTTCGACAAGCTCAGTGACCAAGGCGGGCACTTCGGCAGGTTCAGTGACCGAGGCGGGCACTTCGACAAACTCAGTGACCAGGGCGGATGCTGAGCCTGTCGAAGCATCCGACCGGGACGGCTGGAAACGCATTGACTTGCAAGGTAGCGTGATTTTCGAATATGAAGGGATGAGTGCCACGGTAATATATTCAAAAATAGCGGATTCGCACCTTTGCACGGAAATTTCCTGCGACGGCGGAATCATTTCGCTGGACCAGGTCCACATCTGCCGCCATGCCGAGATGACAAAGCGTGGCGCACCGACTTCCGGAAGATCCTCAGGCCCGCAGGCGGAGGACATCTCCGTCCCGGTTGATGCCGACGAGTACCTCTGCGAGTTCCGTGAGTTCATCGATGTCCTGGAATCAGGCCGCCTCGAATCATCCGTCAACAGTCTGGAAACTTCACTTATCACCGCTGAGATTCTTGACGAGATCCGACGTCAGGCCGGGGTGGTCTTCCCTGACGACCGAGTATGATTCATCTGGTCACTTCGACAAGCTCAGTGACCGAGAACACACCAGGTTGGTGAGCCTGTCGAACCACAGTGACCGAACAGTCTCAGAGACTGAAACTTTTGTCCGCGATCAAGGAACGCACCTTGTCACCGACATCCTTGCTGCCGCACCCTCCCAAAAGAATCTTCGGAAGTCCGGACACCGACTCTATGCCGCACGTGGCGTCATCAGAACCGGAAATATACGTCATTACCGGAGATGTCCCGTCATCATCAGAATAGAAGACAAAGCCATCTTCGGCAGTGAATCCGTCCATACCCAAAAACAGTAAAAAAAGGAGACTTCCTACGGCTGGATCCTCAGTGTTCGTATATAGGTCGAAAGACTTGAAATTAAACGGCTTAGATGTTTCAGAATATCTCACCCTGCCGTTGCCGTAACTGTCAAAACTAACCCTGCAAGGCACGGCAAGGCTGTCACCATAATCTTCTGTCTCAGAGTCATACACTTTGTACCATGAGAATGACAAGGAATATTCATACCCTGCGGCAAAATCGTAAATACCCGTCAATGAATATATCGGTTCCCATTCCGAACCATTGAACAGTTGTATATCGCCGTCTGACTCCGAGACTGGCACGGCCACTCGGTTGTTGTCATTTTTAATGTAAAAAAAGTACTTGTCATAACTGTCTTGGTCATATTCAGCCCACACACTTCGTTTGTCTGCCGGGCGGTACTCCCGCCATTTAAGCCCGTCGCGGACAAAATACCCTCCTTTGTAGCAGTAAATCCCGCATCCGGAAGACGGCATGTAGTCATAGATCTCCTTCGTGTCATAGAC
Organism: uncultured Bacteroidales bacterium; assembly: GCA_934667175.1. Taxonomy (GTDB): domain Bacteria; phylum Bacteroidota; class Bacteroidia; order Bacteroidales; family UBA932; genus Cryptobacteroides. The sequence goes on from CAKULN010000004.1 coordinate 29,070, forward strand.
CGGCTTCCAATCGCCATCCTTATTTCTCGCAATGTAGAATTTGTTCACGCTGGACTTAGGAACACTTACATCGCAAAGATAGTTAGTGATATTGAAAAAATGCTCTTCCTCATTATACTGCGTGTAAGTCGCCCAGACACCCTCCTTTTTCGCGGGGCGATATTCAGTCCAGTTGTCACCGTTCCGGACAAAATAGCCTCCGTCATAAGTGTACAGGCCGGTTATCTGGGCAAAGGCACTCGCTACGGAGATGACGCTTAAGATTAAGGCTACGATAAAGATTCGTTTCATGTTCGTTTTTGTTTTTACTAATTTAAAGGCAGGGTTGTAGGTTGGTGAGCCTGTCGAACCAACTTCTTCGGGCGGGGCGCTTCGGCAAGCTCAGCGACCAACAAGCACAGCGCTTCAACAAGATCGGTGGCCGGTAAGCACAGCGCTTCGACAAGCTCAGCGACCGAGAACACACCAGGTTGGTGAGCCTGTCGAACCACAGCGGCCGGTAAAACTCATTGTCCGCCAAGGCGAGAGAAATAAGTCAGGACATCCTCCCAGGTCTTGAAGGCATCGGAGCCGAAATGGATCAAGGTGCCCATAAAGTCGGATGCTCCGTCCACATCTGGCTCGGCGTCAATCAGGTAGTCAGCCAGAAGAAGATTCTTGTGGTTCGTGATCGTGACACGGTTCCAGACAGGGACACCGAGGTTGGTCTCGCACCAGCCCACAACCTTCTGACAAAGTTCCGGAGTGTTGTACGGGACTCCGGCGACAATGTGGACATCATAGTTCACGGCAAGCGAGGCGACGGACTTGGCGAAACCGCTCGAATGATTGATTATCCTGTCACTCAGCGAGATGAACAAAACTGGTTTCTGAACGTTCCTCTGCCTGTCATCGATCCATTGAATCACAGGAAGGATGGAATGGAGGATGGCGTTGTCATTGAGGTAATGCTCTCCGTCGAACCTTATGGCCTGAGGATAATGCTCACAGAAAAGGTCGAAAGTATGTACCAAGGTGTCGTGGACTCCGTAAAGTCCGAAAACCTTGTCTTGATCCTCAGACGCCCGCTCGAAGCAATGTGAACTAACCTCACGAAAATGCTCCAACAGGGTTTTCGTGACTAGAAACGATGTCTCTCCGTCTTGACGGGGATTGTGATACTCCTGCCTGCCCAACCCGTTGTTTTTCAACAGAGTGTCAGCCAGTTGAAAGGCAGGGTTAACTAGAATGCGATCCACTCCGTAAAGCATCTCAGCGTACATCGCACCCATCGAGGTTCCGATGATCAGATCAGGCTTTTCCGACGCACGCATATTCCTTAAAAGTTCCATCGCATCGAAAGGCTCCACCGGCAGGTCAGGTGCTATCACCTTAGCCTCAGGCATCAGCAGCCTCAACGTCTTGACACTTCCATTCTGGCCGCTGGACGCGAATCCGTGCACATAGAGTATCTTTTTCCCGGCCATCAGGGTCGGACGGGCATATTCATAAAGTTCCATAATGACTCATCTCTTGTAGAAAACTACTATAAAAGGAATAAAAGCATCTCTCGTTCGGAAGTCATTTCCAAGTCACTTTCATTCACGTTACCCCCTCCCTAAATCCCTCCCCTCGGGGGAGGGACTTACCTTTATCGCAAGCGATGAAGAGTTGCCTACAAAAATAGCAATTTTAATATTCAAATGATTGGGCTAACGCTTGAAATTACTAACGGAAATGGCTATCTTTGAGAGATTGATAAATTAAATGACACTAGCTATGACAGATCTAAAGAAAATAGTTGAACTTTTTGCCATCGAGGGCGAGGTCAAAGAGATAAAGCCGTTGGGCAATGGTTTGATTAACGACACGTATAAGGTTATCACTGAAGGTGATGCGCCAGATTATGTACTCCAGAGGATCAACAATGCCATATTCACGGACGTGGATCTGCTCCAGAGCAACATCGAGGCCGTGACCAGACATATTCGTAAGAAACTGGAAGCGGAAGGAGCGGAAGACATCGACCGCAAGGTACTGAGGTTCATTCCGTTGAAATCAGAAGGAGAGAGGTTGGAGGCCTTGATGAGCGACAAGCCTAGGACCTACTGCCTTGAGGACGGGAAGTACTGGAGGGTGTCGGTGTTCATCAATGATGCCTACACCTACGAGACTGTCAACCAGGAGTACTCTGAATATGCCGGTGAGGCTTTCGGAAACTTTGAGGCAATGCTCGCTGACATCCCTGACACGCTTGGAGAGACGATCCCAGACTTCCACAACATGGAGTTGAGACTTAGGCAGTTGGTAGAGGCCGTGAGAGAGGACAAGGCTGGACGTCTTCACGCTGATGACAAGACAGAGGAACAGGAACTACACAAGATTCTGGAGGACATCGACAAGTACGGAGTCCAGATGTGCAAGGCAGAGCAGCTTCACCGTGAAGGGAAACTTCCTAAAAGAATATGCCACTGCGACACGAAGGTCAACAACATGATGTTCGACAAGGACGGCAAGATCCTGTGCGTCATCGACTTGGACACAGTGATGCCGAGCTATGTGTTCTCGGACTTCGGAGACTTCCTTCGCACGGCAGCCAATCCGGTTGCCGAGGATTCTCCGGAATTGGAGAAAGTCGATTTCGACATGGAGATTTTCAAGGCTTTCACACGTGGTTACATAAAAGGCACAAAGCCGTTCCTGACCCCGATTGAAAGAGAAAATCTGCCTTATGCGGCGTGCCTCTTCCCGTTCATGCAGGCTGTCCGCTTCTTCGCTGACTACATAAACGGTGACACCTACTACAAGATCAAGTACCCGGAGCACAACCTCGTCCGCACCCGCAACCAGTTGAAACTCTTCCACTCCGCACTAAGCAAAGTACCGCAGATGGCATCATTCATAGAATCAATAAAATAAGTCAACTCAATGCTTGAACAAGAACTGCGACAATACCTTCTTCACGAATATCCACAGGAGAATGCGCAATGCGAGTGGAAAGAGTTCAAGAACTTGAAGAACTCTTTTTGTGGAGACGAGAAGGACGATGTCATCTCGTACGTGTCTGCCATAGCCAATATGGAAGGAGGTAATCTTGTAATCGGTGTTCAAGATAAAACATTAAAAATTATAGGGACTGACACATATAATTATGACCGCCAGAAAGCGATTCTGAGGTTGGGCGAACGTTGCGTTAACCTTTCTACAGAAAGGCTTGACATAGAAGAATTTATTACCGATGACACTGGGAAAAAGATATGGGTTATACACATCCCCAAGCACCGCCCGAAACTTCCTGTCTATGCCCACAATAAGGCTTGGCAACGCATAGAGGACTCTTTGATCGAACTTACCCAAGAAAGACTGAATGCTATTCTTGAGGAGAATAGCCCGGCTTTTGACTGGTCCGCGGAGATTGTCCCCAATGCCACTTTGGACGACCTTGACGGCAAGGCTTTGGAAAAAGCTCGCAGTGAATATAAGACCATACATCCTCGATTGGCTGAAGAAGCAGACACTTGGAACGATATGGAATTGCTATGCCACGCTGGTGTGGCCATAAAAGGGAAACTAACACGTGCCGCAATCTTACTCTTGGGCAAAGAAACTGCCTGCCACTTGATCAGTCCTGCCGTGGCTTCCATCACCTGGGTGCTTATTGATGAACACAACGAGAAAATAGACTACGAACATTTCTCAATACCTTTCATCCTGACAGTCAATAAAGCACTGTCAAAGATCAGGAATCTTAACCAACGCATACTGCCCGGAGGGACATTATTTCCTGACGTTGTCAAGCAATACGATGACTATAGTATCCGTGAAGTGCTTCACAATTGTATAGCTCATCAAGACTATACCATGCACGAACGTATCACCATGGTAGAAGAGCCCAATTCGATTACATTCTCCAATGGTGGTTTCTTCTTGCCAGGATCAGTCAAAAACGCAATCGAGCAGAATGGGCCACAAAAGTTCTACAGGAACTATGCCCTATGCCAAGGGATGGTAAGTTTCAACATGATTGACACAATTGGAAGAGGAATACGTAAAGTGTTCACAGAGCAGCAAAAACGATTCTTTCCTATGCCTGATTTCCAGATTGATCAGGCAAAGAAAGAGGTCGTCGTAAAAATCTACGGCAAGACAATAAACGAAAAGTACTATCGATTGTTGAAAGCAAACCCAGATCTCTCGTTATCTGACTGTATAGCATTGGACATGGTGCAAAAGCACGAGATAATTGACAAGGAAACCACTTCTCGTTTAAGGAAGCGCCATCTCGTGGAAGGACGTTACCCAAAGTTATTCATATCTGAATATGTAGCAAAAACAGCTAACAATGACGAGCTAAAGACTGAATACATAAAGAACAGAAGTTTTAATGACAAACACTTCAAGGAAATGATAGTCTCATATTTACGTTCATTCGGTGGAGCCACAAAAGGCGAGCTGAACACGCTGCTGAGTTCGAAGTTATCTGATGTTTTGACTGACGAACAAAAAAATCGCAAAATCGGAAATCTACTATTGGCACTAAAGAAAAACGGGACAATCAAACTAACCGAGGGCAAAAGATGGCTTTTAGTCGAACTTTAGCTAAACTTTAACTAAACTTTAGTCGAAGTACAATAATAAAATCATAAAAACATTAAGACAACTATCTAATTATTAAGCATCTACACTCAAGACAGCTTTTAGTCGAACTTAACAATGTTAAGTCAAACTATTTCCAAAACAAAGGAAGAAAACATTCATTCAACGATAAAGTAATATCTTCATATAACATTCACACACAATGAAACGCAGAGATTTTCTCAGGACCGCGGGGCTGGCGACTGCCGGGAGCGGACTTATCATCGGAACAGGGGGACTCATCACCGGATGCGCCGGCAAGGATGGAAGCGAGAATATTCCTAAACCTTACAAAGTTGGCGGCACGGCAAGGATGAAGTTGAGCTTCGAGCCGTATGAACTCAAACTTCGGCACACGTTCACCGTGGCTTCATATTCAAGAACCACCACTCCGGATGTGCAGGTGAAGATTGAATATGACGGATTCACCGGCTATGGTGAGGCTTCGATGCCACCGTACCTCGGGCAGACCGTGGAGAGCGTCTGCAACTTCCTGAAAAAGGTCAATCTGGAGCAGTTCAGCGACCCGTTCCAGATTGATGACATTCTGACTTACGTGGATGGAATCAACGAGGGAGACTCCGCCGCCAAGGCAGCTGTGGACATCGCCTTGCACGATCTTGTCGGGCAGCTGATGGGACAGCCTTGGTACAGGATCTGGGGGCTCAATGCCGCCAAGGCCCCGAACACCACGTTCACAATCGGAATCGACACTCCGGACGTGGTGCGCGAGAAGACGAAGGAATGCGCCGGACAGTTTAATATTCTTAAGGTTAAGGTAGGACTCGACAACGACAAGGAGATGATCGAGACCATCCGTGAGATCACCGACCTGCCGCTTGCCGTGGACGCCAACCAGGGTTGGAAAGACAAGGAAAAGGCTTTGGAGATGATCCACTGGCTGAAAGAGCATGGGGTCGTGATGGTGGAGCAGCCGATGCCGAAGGAGATGATGGACGAGAATGCATGGCTGACCGAGCGCAGCCCTCTTCCTACATTCGCGGACGAGGCCATCCAGCGCCTCGCTGACGTTCAGAGAGTCAAGGGTGCCTACACCGGCATAAACATCAAGTTGATGAAGTGCACAGGAATGCGCGAGGCATGGAAGATGCTGAACTACGCCCGCGCTGAAGGGATGAAAGTGATGGTCGGCTGCATGACCGAGACATCCTGCGCTGTGACCGCTGCCGCACAGCTCTCCCCTGCCGTGGATTTCGCCGACCTTGACGGAAACCTTCTGATAGCCAACGACCGATTTGAGGGAATGACCGTTGTTGACGGGAGAATCACTCTTCCGGATCGTCCAGGTCTCGGACTCAAACTGCTGTAGTCATGGCAATGAAAAGAAAAGAGATAGTACTTTGGACGCTGGTGGCGATCGCGCTGGCGGCGAACATCTGGCTGCCAAGGCAGATGAGCTACAAATATTCTTGGGACAAGGATCTGGCGCAAAGGTTGGCGACGGAATTCTGCGCCACAAGGGAGGATGTGAAGGAATATATTCAGAAATACATTCCTGATGTCACTGAGGAGCAGATCGACAAGTGGACCGCTTCCGGGGAATTGGAATCGATGCAGATCGGGAAACGTACGATGTATTTCACCGCCGCGGCCCGCAACCTGTTCAGGATCAATCCGGAGTTGGCTGCCATAAAGGCTGCGGCAGACACCAAAGATCAGGATCTGTCAAAGAGTGGAACTTCCTTGACTGGGCACGAAGCCATTGACGCTGTGACAATTCCTCAGATCAAAAAGCAGGTGCAGGAGAACATCGCATCAGGAAAGGAGAATCCGTATTTCGCCTTGCCGAAGAGGATGAGGGTGACATTCACCCTCTCGGTCCACGCCAACACGTTGCGGCCAGGCCAGACCCTCCGTTGCTGGCTGCCGCTTCCTCGTCAAGACGTTCCCCGTCAGACCGATTTCAAATTCATCGAGGCCGGAGTCAATGGCGTGACGTACCCGATTGAGAAACTGACGTTCTCTGAGCCATGGCACCCACACAGCAGCGTCTACATGGAGGCCAAGACCGTCAAGAACAAACCTACCGTCTTCCACGAGGTCTTTGAATATACCTCCTGCGGCGAGTGGCATCCCATTGATTCATCCAAAGTGTTGGCTTACAACACTTCCAGCCCAGAATACAAGGAATATACAGCCGAGTGCGAGCAGCACGTGATCTTCACTGAAAAGATCAAGGCCGCTACCGATTCAGTCACAGCCGGCATCGGGAATCCTTACCTTCAGGCCAAGGCAATCTACACGTGGATCGACAAGACATTCCCGTGGGCATCGGCCAGAGACTATTCCACAATCGAGAATATTCCTGAATATGTCCTGACGAACCGCCACGGAGACTGTGGTCAGGTGACACTGCTCTTCATCACGATGTGCCGCTACAAAGGCATCCCGGCCAGATGGCAGAGCGGCCTGATGATGCATCCGGGTGCGAGCAACCTGCATGACTGGGGCGAGGTCTATTTCGAAGGCTACGGCTGGGTTCCAGTCGATCAGAGTTTCGGCATCACCTCCTACGGTGGGGATTTCTTCTTCGGAGGAATAGAGCCTTTCAGGATGATTGTCAATTCGGATTTCGGAGGCAATCTCGACCCAGAAAAGAAATACCCTCGCAGCGACACCGTCGATTTCCAACGTGGAGAGGTCGAGTGGGACAAAGGGAACTTATATTTCACCCAATGGGACTACGATTTCAAGATCGAGTACCTTGACTAATGCTTAATTAAATCACAATCTGTCGGGCACTTCGACAAGCTCAGTGTCCGGCAGATACGGAACAAAACTCCTGTCAAGAACAAGACAATAGAAAACCCCTTCCCGAATTTTTGTAACGTGAAAAATTCGGGAAGGGGTTTTCTATTGTCTCTTCACCCTGCTGCAAACAGGATGTCTTCATATCCAACCCGCCGACGGAATATCACAGAATGGCGGGAACGGACATATTCATTGACACTACTTGCGGCAGGCGTCGGCGATGACTTTCTCGCTGCGGGCGATGAAGTCGGAGAGGGCCTTGCCTTTGAGAAGGCCGTTGGAAAGGAGGGCGAGGTCGATCACCTGCTTGAGGATGTCGTTGCCGGTGGCATATTCATCAACCACCGCCTGATGGGCATCCTTGATGGCCTGACGCTCGTCGTTGATTTTCTTCTTCTCGTCTTCGGAAGCGTCCTTGCCAGGCTCGGCAGGAAGTTCCTGCATCGGGGTGATCTTGGACTTCGCCTCAGTGACGATTCCGGCCATGACAGGATTCTCAAGGTTGACTGTAATGTTGAACGACTCCGGCATATTCCCGTAGAAGTTCATTCCACCGCCCATCGCGCTCATCTCGCGGTAACGCCTCATGAACTCGTTGCGGGTGATGATCACCGGAGCGGCGTTCTCGCCGAGGTTGTCGGCCTCCACGAAGTAGTCGTTGCCCTTCGGCAGGACGGCCTTGAACATCGCGCTGAGGTCATCCTTGTCGGCCTGTGCCATTTCCGGCTTTACCTTCTCGCTCTTAGGAATGAGGTTGTCGATGGTGTCAGAATCCACGCGGGCGAACCTTGTGTCAGAAATCTTCTGCTCCAGCAGGTTGACATAGTGAGCATCAAGCTCGCAGTCCATCAGGAGGACATCGTAGCCTTTGTTTTTGGCCGCCTCGATGAAAGCGTACTGCTCGTCGGTGTCGGTGGCGTAGAGGTAAACGACCTTCTTGTCCTTGTCGGTCTGGTTCTCGGCGACGGCCTTGCGGTAGTCCTCAAGAGAGAAATATTTGCCGTCAGTGTTCTTGAATAGGGCGAACTTAAGAGCCCTCTCGCAGAACTTCTCGTCGGAGAGCATGCCATATTCAATGAACAACTTGAGGTTGTCCCACTTCTTCTCCCAGGCGTCGCGCTCATTCTTGAAGATTTCCTCAAGCCTGTCAGCGACCTTCTTGGTGATGTAGGTCGAGATCTTCTTGACATTCTCGTCGGCCTGCAGATAGCTTCTGGAGACATTCAGAGGGATGTCCGGGGAGTCGATGACACCGTGAAGGAGTGTCAGGAAGTCAGGAACTATGTTGTCCACGTGATCCGTTACGAACATCTGGTTGCAGTAGAGCTGGATGTTGTTCTTCTCGATCGCCATCCTATCCTTGATCTTCGGGAAGTAGAGTATGCCGGTCAGATTGAACGGATAATCCACATTCAGATGGATGTAGAACAGAGGGTCTTCCTTCATCGGGTAGAGATCCCTGTAGAACTTCATGTAGTCCTCTTCCTTAAGTTCGGAAGGCTTGCGAGTCCAGAGTGGTTCGATCTTGTTGATGACGTTGTCCTTGTCGGTGTCGACATATTTGCCGTCCTTCCACTCCTGCTCCTTGCCGAAGACAACCGGAACAGGCATAAACTTGCAGTACTTGTCCAGAAGCTGCTGGATCTTGCCCTTGGTGCCATAGTCCTTGGCGGCCTCGTCGTCGAGATAAAGGGTGATTACAGTGCCCCTCTCGTTCTTGTCGCAAGGCCCCATTTCGAACTCCGGATTGCCTTCACAGCTCCAGATCACACCTTCAGCACCGTCTTTCCATGAAAGGGACTCGATTGTCACCTTCTTGGCTACCATGAAAGCAGAGTAGAAGCCCAGTCCGAAATGGCCGATGATGTTCTGGTCCTTGTACTTCTGGAGGAACTCTCCGGCTGAGGAGAACGCGATCTGGTTGATGTACTTGTCAATCTCCTCATCAGTCATACCGATACCGTTATCAATGATTCTCAGTGTCTTGGCCTTCTCGTCAAGCTCAACACGCACCTTGAGGTCGCCCAGCTCGCCCTTGAAGTCACCGTTCGAGGCGATCGCCTTCATCTTCTGCGAAGCGTCCACCGCGTTCGCGACCAGTTCCCTCAGGAATATCTCGTGATCCGAATAGAGGAATTGCTTGATGACCGGGAATATGTTCTCGGTCGTCACTCCAATCTGTCCTTTGTTTTTTGTTGCCATAATATCTTTTCCTTTTATAATTTACGAATATATTCATTCAGCCCCATCTTCTGACGAGACCGATTAGCGGATAGTCAAAATATGTTCCAATGCAGGACGACTGACAATTTGTCACTTCGCATCCTTCAAGAACCTCCACAAGGTGTTTCTATCCACTTTACAGATCTTGGCAATCTTACGTTGGGACATTCCCACGGCCATCAATTCCGCGATCAAGGCTCTTTTACTGTACAGTTTACGAGTCTGCTTGTCACTGCTAACCCGAATGTAACCGTAATTCATAGTTCTCTGTCTCATCTTTCCTTTCGCTTCTCACGCACCGGAATCCCACGCCCAGGGAAAGAAAACCGAAGCCGTTCCGATGCACGGTTTAAAGATAGGAAATGTCCCCAACAATTCCAAAACTAACAAGTGACGATTTGTGACGATGTGATGAATATATAATAATAGTCTCAGTTTGATGCACGATAGTGCCAATTAACACCCTTCGGCAGCATTTATGACTCTTTTTGATGCCCGATGGTGCAGATTGGCGCCCTACGGTAGCATTTATAGCTCTTTTTGTCGCTCGATAGTGCCGATTGGCGCTCTACGGCAGCATTTATGACTCTTTTTGACGCCCGACGGTGCAGATTGGCGCCCTACGAAAACATCTATGCCTTTAATTGATGCCGAACTAAAACAATGACACAAAAGGAGCGAATAAGTTCTGCCGAGAATAGGAAAATTTTCGCAGCCGAAAATCGTGTGGATCGAATTGACTGATGAATCAAAATTTGCATTGTCAACAGATGGGGTTATTCCTCTTAACACGGTGTTCTTTATGATTGGGGAACACATCAAATATCTGCTTGCGGTCATTAACTCTTCTTTGATTCACTGGTATTTCCAACACACTCTCGGATCCACCTCGGGTGTCGGGACGAACCGTTGGCTGAAATACACGGTTGAATGTATTCCGGTTCCGTTAATTCAAGATGATACGGAATGGGAAACATTAGTCGATGATATTCAAGAATATAAGCGCGATTCTAAGGAGACCCGTGACCTTGAAGACACCATTGACAAAAAAGGATTCGCGCGTAGGTCAAGACTTTCCTCTGCACGAATCCGTAGTAGAATATCTATCCTAAATTATTTTTACGATAAATTAGTGCCTAATATTCAGTAGCATTATTTATCATTGCGAATGATAGGATCGTTTTCGAAGAATCCAATCACTATATCTTACATATCCTCCAATGAAAGGCACCTCACAATCATTTTGTACCGTCTGATCCGCTTTTCTTTCTGGGTGAAAAAACGGACTTTCTCATCCATCGTTTCTTTGTTGAATTTTTCAGGATTGCGTTTGACTTCAATGATTTCGATGTTTTTGTTATCGGAACCGACAGCGACAATGTCAATCTCACACTGCTGGTGGTTGCCTTTGGAATCAATATATCCTTTAGAATCCCACCAACTTCCGATCGCACGATATTTCATTTCTTCCATCATCTTGGCTTTGAAATACCGTTCGAGAGTGTCTCCGGTATAGGTCGCATAGTCATCTGACATCACTTTGGCCAATAGAGGATACTGCCCTATCTCTATCATCATCTGATTCTTCTCAATGTAGCGGAACCAGAATCGCAAAAAGACATCGCTGATTTCGTAGCGAACTGTCTGCGATTTGCTCCCAGCCCACATAGGGCGTTTTTTCCCTATGAGATTGTATGTGTCCTCAAGTTTCGACAACTGTCCCCCTATACTTTTTGAGCCAAGGTATGTGGCGATTTCAGCCTGAGTGTTGTAACCTTCAGAGATGGCCTCTAAGATTGAGAAATATGTCCCATACTTCCTGCCGAACTCTTGAATAAGTAATTTGCGGCCTTCCTCAATGAACGGTGAGTCCGGTTTACAAATATATCCGATCATTCTCTCTTTGGTCAGTGCCTCTGCATCAACAAAGAGTTCAATGTATTTCGGAACTCCGCCAGTGTATGCGTAAAGCGCAAGAAGATCGTCATTTGTGTACTCTGGGGCATATTCATTCATCACCTCTTTGAGAACCGAAGGTGCGAAAGGATGCAATTTGATGGTATGGTCGTCCCTTCCGTACAACGGTTCTTTCTTATCTTTGAATAGTTTGGTCATCAGCGAATATATGGAACCACTCACTACAAGGTTGACATTGGTCCTCAGGCGAAACTGATCCCAATAATTCTGAATGTCGGAGAATATGGAAGGATTGACCTCGCTGAAATTTTGAAACTCGTCTATTACAAGCGTGAACTTCCGATGCTCGCCAGCCTGCATCAGAATAGCGAACAGATCCTTGAATGAAATGATTCCATCGGGGATAAAAAAACCAAGTTTAGCTCGTATCTCACTGGTGAATTCCGCGCAGAGCACAGCCTCGTTTTTCTTTCCGACAAAAAAATACAAGTACTCCTCCTCGGACATAGATTTGTCTATCAAGGTGGTCTTTCCGATTCTTCGTCTTCCTGTGACAACCGTCAGCATTGAGTGGTCCTCGTAAGAGCGTTCCCTCATCTCACGCAGTTGCGCCAATTGTTCCGTCCTATCAAAGAATTTCATATTCCTATATTTTTTATGACCGTAAAATTTACGGCTGTTGCAAAAATACTAAATATATTGGAATATTCGAATTCTTAATGAATTAGTAATGCAAAGCAAAGCATATTCGATAAATATTGGCTAAATGTAAATATCTATGCTTATTTGCAATAATTACCAAGTGGCCTTGCTTGAATATAATAGTTGGTTGCAAGCATTATAAAAGAGCGAATACGTTCTGCCAAGAATAGCACCTTTACGCAGCCAGGATATTCATTTATTACGAATTACTTGTAGAGGAATCGCTTGATGCTCATCTTTGGGGTCTTCTCGAACGGCTGGTCCACGATCTCGACCTTGGTGATCTGGCTGTAGTTCGGGAGCTGCTTGTCCGAATTGATGCGGATTCTTTCCGGGAGATCTGCAATCGACTCAGCGTCAAGGGCATCCCTGCGAAGGGCATCTTGATCAAGATAGACAAGGGCAACGAGCTTGGCGGCACGGTCAACCACAACGGACTCTTGAACGTAAGGCTGGCTGTTGACTACTGCCTCAACCTCCTCCGGGTAGATGTTCTGGCCATTGGCTGAAAGGATCATCGACTTACTGCGGCCTTTGATGTAAAGATTGCCTGCAGCATCGAACAGGCCAAGATCACCGGTACGCAGGAAACCGTCCTCGGTGAAGGCGTTGGCGGAAGCCTCGGGATTCTTATAATAGCCTAAGCAGATGTTGTCTCCTTTCGCCTGGATCTCTCCGACGATGTGCAGAGGATCATCGGAGTCAATCCTCACCGTGGCGCAATCGACAGGTTTTCCGCAGGATCCGGCAACATATTCAGCACTCCCGGCATAGGCCAAAAGAGGGGTTGCCTCCGTCATGCCGTAGCCGACTGTGTAAGGGAGACGAATCTTCTGGAACCATTTCTCCACCTCAGGGTTCACAGGCGCTCCGCCAAGGATAAATTCTCCAACCTCGCCACCGAAAGCGTTGATGAGACCTTCACGAATCTTTTTGAATATGATCTTGTTGACTCCAGGGATCTTCGTCAGGAACTTGATCAACGGCTTGTCCAGCATCGGCTTCACCTTTGACTTGAAGATCTTCTCCATGACAAGCGGAACGGTGATGAGCTGGTACGGTTTGACTTCCTGGAAAGCCTTCATCAGAGTGCTTGGGGTCGGGGTCTTGCCCAGCCAATAGATTGATGTTCCGTTACAGAGCGGGTAGATGAACTCGGTCACGAGGCCGTACATGTGAGCCATAGGAAGCATCGAAATCATCCTGTTCTTGTCCGATGTCGGGCGATGAACCTGACTGAACTCGATCGTGGCACTGAAGTTCCTGTACGTCAGCATCACGCCCTTAGGGTTTCCAGTAGAGCCGGAGGTGTAGTTGATCACCGCGAGGTTGTCCCAGTTGTCGGTCGGATAGACCACGTCCTCTGGGCCGAATCCGTCAGGGTACTTCTCGGCGAGGAGGTTGTCGATGTTGTTCCAGATTTCCTCAATCTCAGGCTTGCGGCAGTAGAGGATCTTGAGGTTGTCCACATCCATCACGACCTTGACCTCCGGCATCTTGGTGATGTCAAGCTTCGCCCATTTGTCAGCGTTGGTCAGAAGGGCCATGCTGTCGGAATGGTTCACCAGATGCTCTACGCTGTCAGGGGTGAAGTCGGCGAGAATCGGCACGATGACAGCCTCGTAGGTGTTCACCGCCAGATAGGCCATTCCCCAGCGGGCGCTGTTGCGTGCCCAAAGGGCGATGTGCTGTCCTTTCTTGAGGCCGGCCTTGTCGAAGAAGATGTGAAACTTCTCGATCAGGGTAGCCATCTGGGAATATGTGAACGACTCTCCGCCCAGAGTGTTGAGGGCGGATTTGTTCCAGTATTTTCTTGTCGCGTTCTGCAATCGGGTTAAATAGTGGTCCATATTCAAAATCTCAAATTAACTTGGCAAAAATAACCGAAAGTCACGGATTCATCAAAAGAATAAATATTATATTTGTAGAAATCGGTTATTTGTGGCGAAATTATGAAGAAAAAACCAATTGTCGCATTGATCTACGACTTTGACGGGACCCTTTCTCCCGGAAACATGCAGGAGTTCGGATTCATCCAGGCCATCGGGAAGACCCCGGAGGAGTTCTGGAAGATGAGCGACGGACTCGCCGTCGGGCAGGACGCGAGTAATGTTCTCTCCTATATGAAGATGATGTTCGACGAGGCGAAAAAGAACGGAATCAAGCTTCGGCGGAGCGACTTCCGCAAATTCGGACGCCACATCCAGCTCTTCGACGGAGTGAAAGAGTGGTTCAAGATGATCAATGAATATGGCGAATCGCGTGGGGTGCAGATCGAGCACTACATCAACTCCTCCGGTCTGAAGGAGATCATCGAAGGCAGCCCGATCGCCAAGGAGTTCAAACACATCTTCGCCTGCACTTTCATGTACAACAAGGACGGAGAGGCCGAGTGGCCTGGAATAGCGGTGGACTACACGGCCAAGACCCAGTACATATTCAAGATCAACAAGGGAATCTTCAGCGCCCACGACAACAAGATGGTCAACGAGAGCATCGCCGAGGACAAAAAGAGAATCCCGTACCCGCAGATGATCTACTTCGGAGACGGAGAGACCGACATCCCGTGCATGAAGATCGTCAAGATGTTCGGTGGCCACGCTGTGGCCGTCTGCGACGAGAGCAACCCGAAGAAGAAAGCCTTCGCCAAGACCCTCCAGCACCAGGGCCGCGTCAATTTCACCGTCCCGGCCAACTACACCAAGGACAGCAAGACCTACAAGGTCGTCTGCGCGATAATCGACAAGATCAAGGCCGACTACGAGCTGAAACGGCTGAGCAAGTCCTCATTTTGAGTTTATTTTAATCTTGCTCTGATATTCAAACAGGCACTAAATATTTAACAAAATGTGCTTCTCTATGTAATTTATCATATTCTGAGGCACTCCACAATTTCTCGCCATACTACTCCAACGGGCAGCGCAGTCACATACTCTGTCTATAATCTCCGCTGGATGCCTAATGTTATTCGCAATCGCTAACGTGAGAAGATCCTGCCTTGTCAGATTATCAAATTTGCCGTTAATAGACATCTGGTGTGTTCTCGTCCACAGTCCATCCGGATTATATGAGAAGCCCATATCATACGCTGGAGAAAGGCTCCATTTTCCCGATCTGTCCATCAGGAAAGAAATGTTTTTCGTGTGATCATCTTGATTTCTCATAACGACATTGAACACCACCCTTCGGAACATTTCCTCAGCTTGGGAATATGGAAGCCTCAGGCTACGCATAACGTTGAATGCCTGTTCGTAAGAATATGCTCGGTGCAAATGGAAATCATAATGGGCTAGTCCACACAATGTCTGCATATGAAGTTTCCTACCCTTGTCCCTGTCAAAACGTTTAGTCAGGAAATGAGCTCTTCCGTTCTCTTCCATCAGCGAACACTCCGTCATTTCTATGCCACAGTCTCTTGCCAGTTTATAGAAAGAGTATTCGAGTCGTCCAAAATTTTCTGTCTCTTTGAATCCGGCAGCGGTCGACACACCATCCAATTTGATCAAGTAATAGTCGAAACCTTCAGGAGCATCTACCTGACCGGACCGGACTTCTCCACTGTCTCTATTGTACGCTATGATCGCTTTTGCCCTCTGGCCACCAGCAGATGTTCCAAGACGAAGAATGGCGGCTATGGCAGATTTTCGATCCTCTGTTAAATTGACTCCGAACCGTTCCTTCTGTGTCAAAACTTCCCTAGCAGCCACAACAAGTGAATCTATCTCGAATCGTTCAACCAGTTTTCTTTCCGGGAATATAGCAGGTTCAAATTCAAGTGCTCCCATACACCTCTTCCCCAAATAACAAAGAGACTCGACAGGGTTGCCCGAAGTTCGTCCGGTCAGGCTGAGCCAATTGTCAAAAATGGCACGCCCATATGTGTCCGGCAATGAATCCGCAAGCATTCCGGGAAGTCCGTTAAATGTGTCCCAGCTCAAGCCACCGAAACTATACACTCTACCCGGTTTTACAGGCATCATTAAAGGAGACGGTTCCAGTCCAATCCGTGTGAAACCATCCGTGTATTCAAACTCGGCAAGGTTTCTTCGCTCATCCCATCTGACTGTTCCGATAACCTTACCGAAAAGACTTACTCTAGCGACATCTACCATTCTGATTTCTCCTTTTCTGTTTTCTCAGAACCTCTGGCGCGCTTCCGCTGATGTTTTTCAATAGAGTTGACCAACTCATAATATTCATTTGGACTGAGTTTTACCTCTTCTATCAAATCCTGCAACAAATCGAGGACTCCCAGAACCCTCATCAATCTCAACAGTGAGCCGAATGAACTTATATGCCCACTCTCAATCTTCTTTAAAGTTGATACTGAGACACCCGCCAGATTGGACAGGCCTTGCTGGGTTATGTTCTGCTTGAGCCTTATTGACCTAACTTTGCCGCCTATCCTTTGCAAAATCTGAATGTCAGAAAGGCCATAGATATCCTCCATTATAGACTTAAATTAAACCATTAATGCACAAATATACAAATAATAGCTTAAATCAGAACCATTAAACAATCATTTATAATAAAAAGATCTATAATTTAGAAGCTGTTTTGATTTGTTTGTTTGAAGGTTAAGAGCAAGCTCTTTCCCTGCTACTCACCTCGGCAATCCGAACAAGTTCGATTGCACTCGGTTCGGGCGCTGGGTTGAGAGTGAAAAACCTCAGTTTAGACCGCTTCTTCCAAGGAAGATAGCGGTGCTATCTGACTGAAAAAGCGGGAAGAAAACAAACTACTTATATCACCCTCGCTTTTCATCTTACATGATGTAAGAGGGCATGCCTATGACTTCCAATTGCACTTTACAAAGCAAGAGCACACTGATGTGCCACTCACGATAGTTGGATGTGGGTGAGCGTGCCTGACCCTATCCTTGGAGGAGGGGGTCAGACACACAAAACGAGCTCTCACGGCTTTTCACGCCATCCTTATGTGCTTGTGGACAACAATAAAGCCTCACGGGGAGATATAAGGTAGGCACCAGGGACCTTCTATCTGGCTAATGCACCTAACCACGCTTAGACTAATCCAGATAATAGTCCTTGAAAGCGATCCAGGAGTAGAAGGATGGGGCGGCCTGCGGGATCGGGAGAGATGCTTCGTGGCCGTTGTAGAGGACTTTTACCAGGATCTCGGGGTTGCGCTTGCTGCGGTAGAGGATCAGCTGGAGGTTGGCGGCCATCGGAACCTTGTCGCTTCTCCAGTAATTCTTCACCTCTTTCGGATCATCAACAACGACTCCGAAATTGTCCAGACGCATGTAGGAGACCAACGGCAATATGGCGGTGTCGTGGGAGAAACGAAGCCTCAACTGAATCTCGCCGGAAGCCAGATCATTATCGGCTTCCTCTATCATATTCCTAAGGATGGCGGCGTTCTTTGTGCAGCCGAAATTGTCTGTCAAAGGCGAGCGTCCCATATAAAGGTAGCCATTGTAGTTTCTGACCTCCCAGATGCCGAAGAGTTCATCAAAAGTGAATATGTCCGAGAAAGCATCAGCCTGCTCGCCGTCAAGGCACTGCATCCCGACCACCACCGTGCGGAGATTAGACTCGAACTGCCACATACCGGAAGTGGATTCAAGGTAGTCGGTGTCATTGAAATACCTGGAGCAGAAAGCCTTGGCATCGATCAACGAAGTCTGCAAAGCGGCAGCGGAAGCCTTTGCCTCAGTCGGAATCTGAGTCTTGACCCTGAACGGATTCTGGCCACCGTCCGGCTCAATAACAGGCAGATACGCCCTTCCGGCATCCACAGAATACGTCAGGTCCACATCCAGACCTTTCAACTCGTCCATAAATGACATCATGCTCAACATCACGCGAGGGACAGCCGTGGAAAGCACATCAGCCCGAGTCTTTCCCTTGAAGACCTCAGGGAACTCCCTGTACATCGTCGAGGCTATCAAACGAAGCTGTTTCTGCCCCGCCTTGGTCAGGTCTCCTCCCCTATTGGCGACAGACGGATAGAATTTCTCGTAACGGACGTAGAGTTCCTCGCCGGCCTCCGTCAATTTTCCGGCGGCATGAGCGTCCGAAAGAACCTTACGGACAGTCTCATAGACTCCATCACCAAGACCATATCTTGCCCCATGACGTCCGATATGACTGATATAGACCGGCTTGTAGCCTCGTGGCGCCGGTGTGAGCCTCACATCGCCAGACGGGTACATGAAATATTCACCGCCAAGAAGATTCCTGTCGGCTGACATCTCGGCGCGGGTGTCGTACCTCTCCACAGCGTCCTTGACGCCATACTCAGCCTCTACGGCCGCCCTTTGCTCCGGAGTGGCCGGAATCTGGGCGAATGAATATGTCCCTGCGGCGAGCAGAGCGGCCACCGCAAGGACAATGCTATTAAGAACTATCTTTTTCATCTACGCAAAGATATTCATTATTTCCCGTAAAGCAATTCCACATCGGACTTGATGGCGGCAGGAGCGAAATCCGGAACGAATTTCCATGAACCGATGATTTTAGGATCGCCTGTGACCGCAGGATCGACACTGCCGTACTTTTTGAAATATTCATAGAGGATCGTCCTGAACTCCGGTCCACGATAGACAATCCTGTCCTCGACAGATTTCATGTCCGCAAGACCCGCCGCCTTGAGAAGACCACCAGAACCCACAGACCTGTAAGTGGTTATCGCGGCAAGATATTCCTTGTCCATCTCGAACGCTTTTCCGTCCGCCATTCCGGTGATTGAGACTCTGGAACCGTAAGGCTTTGTCACATCGACCGTGTAGTTGATTCCGGCGGCGGAGTCGAAATTGGCCGGGCTCTTGGCGAGTTTCCAGACCATCTTCCCGGTGGAGTAATCCTTGGACTGCTTGATTCTCAGCACATGGACATCCTCGGAAGGTTCTGTCACAGTGTTGATCCACGCGTCATAGCTAGCTTCAAGGTATTTCAGAATCTCGGCTCCGGTCAGTCTCAAGACAATCAGTTTGTTCTCATAAGGATAGACCTTGCGGATGTCCTGATAGCGGACCTCTCCGGCAGGGACCTTACCGTCAATCAGAAGTGTGGCAGACAATGAGATGTCCACTGGATAAGCGCTGAAAGCAAGGGCGTGGAGGAAATTCAGGTAGTCGCACTGTTTGTAGTAGAACTCTCTGGAAACCAAGTCTTTCTTGATATCCCCGACCTTGCTCGTCATGAAAGAGTGAACCTCGTCGTAATCAGATTCAAAAGCCTTCTCCATGGCGCTGTCATATTCCTCGCTCTCGATTGAAACCATGTTGGCGTCCAGCTTGCGGCTTACGACCTTGCCTCCTTTCACAACGAGTTTGATGTCGGTCACTCCGGCGTTCTGGCCGGCCCTGCCGCAGTCAAGGACAACCACGCTGTCCGCGCTCATAACCTTGTTGGAATGGTCGTGGCCCGCAATGACAACGTCCACACCTCTCAGGCTCTTGAACAGATCAAGCCCTTGCTTCTCAAGGTTCTGTCCGTCACCCTTTCCCATCGCGGTGTGGGCGACGACAATCACGACCTGGGGTTTTTCCTTGGAGCGAACCTTGTCCACATCCTCCTGAACCAAAGGCAGAAGCGACTCGAAATGAATGCCGGAGACGCTGCTTCCGTCCATCAGCGAGGCGTTGTCGGCGTTGGTGTAGCCAAGGACAGCGACCTTGACCCCTCCTTTCTTTATTATTGAATATGCCGGGAAATATGGCTTGCCGTTCTTGTCGGACAAGGCGTTTCCGGCAAGGAACGGAATGCCTTCCTTCTTCATTTCCTTGGCGACTCTGTCATAAACACGGTGGCCTGCCTCGAAATCAGAATGGCCGGCGATGACCGCGTCATATCCCATGTAAGAAGCCAATCTCGGATAGAGATGGGTGGATGTCGTGTCAACGTAATTGTAATAGAACGGCGCACCGTTGCCGAAGAAGTTGTCTCCGGCATCGACCAGAATGACGTTGTCGGTGCCTTTAGACTCGCGGATTCCGTTCACGAAGGCGCTTTGCGCCATAAGGGAGCCTCTGGCCTTGCCGCCGTCCTCAACTGGCTTGGCGAACCAGTAGCCGTGGCCGTCACCGGTGGACACTACAGAAAGGTTGTACTCTCCATCCTTCAGGGTGGAGCATGCGGAAAGGGTCAGTGCGGCGGCGGCCGCTAAGATTGGGGTAATTCTCATTTAATGAATATGTTTGTGTGTTTAAGTCGCTTCGGCAGGCTCAGCGACCGGGATGGTTGGTGAGCTCGTCGAACCATGGTTGATGAGCCCGTCGAACCATGGTTGGTGAGTTATCTTCTTCGGTCGCTGAGCTTGCCGAAGCGACAATATTTTTCGTCCGGTCGCTTCGACAGGCTCAGCGACCGGGGATTCTACTTCTGGCTCTGAAGAGCCGCGTTGACACGTGCGAGAAGGTACTCGTAATGAGCGCGGTCCTCGGACGGAGCGGAGGATCTGCGTGAGGAGGCCAGTGCCTTGACCTTGTTCAGGAACACGATCCGGCATCCGTCGCTCTCGTCAATGGACTGCACGCTCACAGCCTTCTGGTAAGGTCCCTTACCCTCACCAAGGGTCACATCATCATAGCCGCACCACATTGGTTCGGAAGCATATTCTCCATCAGATGAGCCTTCCGCCAACGATTTGGAAAGCAACGACTTGACATCCTTAGACGAAGCGGTCAAGACCTCCCTCTGGAGGGTCTTTTCCTCCGATGTCAGCCTACGCCCGGAAATCGAGGATGCGAACACCTCGTTGTAGAGGTCGTTGTAATATTCATTGACAGTGTAAGGTTTGCTTTCTCCTGAAACCGCGGATGCAAGTATGACATTCGCTGGGACGGTCGAGGCCAGAGCCTTTGCCGCAGCGGCGCAGATCTTATTGGACTGCGGGGCCGCCAACGGCAGATTGGATGTCACGTCGGCGTTGTTGATCCACGAGGATGAACGGAGCTGGCTGACCACCCACTTCAGGGAAGCCTTCTGAACTTTCTTGGATACAGGGGTCGACGGTTTGACAGTAGAGCCCTCCTTGACGTTATTAAGGTATATTCCTCCGACCTGGGCAATAACATTGTTGATGTAGCGGTAGTACTGATTCGTCAGTTGGATGTAGAGATCGTTCCTGTGCGAAAAGTCGCAGTCATCAGCCCCGACCCATTCGTTCATCTTAGGAAGGATGTACTTGAGGTTCTTGATTCCGTAGTCGCTGGACTTGATCGGATCGTCGCCCAAGTCCTCAGTCCTTGCGCTCGGATCGTAGGCCCCATAATTGGAAGAAGTCGTGACCTGCTGAGCCCCATAACGGTAGAGAGGGTCACCCGCCTTCTCATCGATGATCTTTTCCGCGATGGAATATTCCTCCCAAATGTCCTTGGCTCCTATCACAGGGGTGTACAGCCACTTGATGGCATATTCATCATAAACGCCAAGGGACGGCGGCACGAGTTTCACACCCTTGTCCTGAGGCTGGGCCACATAATTGAAGCGGGCATAATCCATGATCGACGGGGTCGTGCCGTATCTGGCGGTGAATGCCGCGTTTCTCAAAGAGTCGGTAGGATAGGCCGAAGATGCTCCCATATTGTGCATAAGTCCCAGAGTATGACCTATCTCGTGAGAGATCACATAGACAAGGGACTCATCTATGATGTCTTGAGGCATCTTGACGGCACGGACCTTCTCGTCCACCTGCGAGGTCTGCACGAAGCGCCAGTTGTTGATGAGTTTGATCACATCATTGTAGACAAGCACAGAAGCGTTCAGGATCTCACCGGTGACAGGATCCACCCAAGACGGTCCCATCGCGTTCATCGTGGCGTCCGGGACATACCTGACGCATGAATATTTCAGATTGTCCGGATCGAACTGCGGATCCTCCTCCGCGGTCGGGAAGTCACGCACCTGCATCACATCCTTCAGACCTATCGCCTCAAAGGCATGGTTCCAGGCAAGGACACCTTTCTTGATAGGAGCCTTCCATGCCTCCGGGAAGGAGTTGTCCACGTACCAGACAATCGGATTCTTCACCGTGACCTTCTGTCCGTTCCGCCAAGCGGTCGTGTCAGAGAGTTCAAGTCTCCAGCGCGAGGCAAGGACATAGCCCTTGAATCCGTCTTCAGCGGAAGTGAGGTTGTACTTGACGCTCCCCTCGCCCGGGCCGACTGGGAACACCCCGATCCTTGAATCCTGCACAC
The DNA here is from genome assembly GCA_934667175.1 of uncultured Bacteroidales bacterium. Taxonomy (GTDB): domain Bacteria; phylum Bacteroidota; class Bacteroidia; order Bacteroidales; family UBA932; genus Cryptobacteroides. Next base: position 51,463 of record CAKULN010000004.1, read on the forward strand.
GGGCCGGCATCGGATCCTCCGGCAAGAGCAGAAACGAGACCGTGTAGGCCATCGAGCCGGATCCTACTTTGCCTTTCATCAGCATGAAAGTCTTCGTGAAATCCACATTGGAATGCACTTTCACAGAAGCGTTGTCACTGAATGCCTTAAGGTCGCTGAACCAGGTGGATTTCTCATCCGCTGCCTTCGTGAGGGAGAAATCCTTCCCCTTAGGAGCCAACGAGTTGATGAGCGGAGTCACCTCGAAGATCACCTCCGAACTGTCCTTGCTCGTCGCCTGCACGGCGATTCTTCTCAAAATCTTAGGAATATAATTACGCTCAATCGCGGTCCGCATCCCTGGATCAGAACTTGTGGCGTTGGCCCCTGGAACCGTCAGCACCACAAGGCTGTCCTTCAAGTCAATCTGGAAATATGTCGGCTTGGAGTACTTGTAGCCCACATTCAGGTAGGAAGGATTGCTTGTAGCGGTGATCGTGCTTCCCACAAGCATCCTGCGTCCCATCATATTCCTTGGGAATCCCATGTAGATCTTGTCCTTGGACGTGCGGTATAGGTTGAAAGTCTTCCCGCAAGCCGAATCTGCGACCTCCTTCATCAGTTTCTCGTAAGGGGTCGGCTTCTTTTTCGGTGCCGGCTTAGGTGCCGCCACCGCCTCGGTCTGGGCCTTTTTCTTCTTCTTTCTCTTAAACGGAAACGCTGCCGCGTCTGTGGATGGGACCAACAGCGCGGCGGCGATCAAAGCGAGGATAATGCTCCTTTTTGTCATGATTGTTTTATTGTGTGTGTTATTGATTATTTGTCCCTTACGCAACGGACGTTGACGGCATCCCAGTAAGTGCGTGTTCCCGAATACTTATTCTTCAAATTGACAGTTGCCTTCTTAAGTGAAGCGTCTGTCTTTACTGTAGGCGTAGACGACAAACTGAAGTTGAAGAGATAAGTGTAATTCTTGGAACTACTTGTCTGAGGAGCATCCGTTCCGACATAGTCACTGCAGAAGAAGTTCACGGCATATTTGGTATTATAAGACACCTGTATGGTTGAATATCCATTTGAGAATTTGGTGGTGGCTATGCCATTGGCCATCAGATAAAATTCCTGCTCTCCGTCAGTGTACTTGACATATCGGCTTTTCCCGTCATTGGATTTCATGTCAGAACCATCAAAGTTACCGAACTCAACCCCTGGTGCTCCGACCTCAACCAATTCCTCCAACTCCTTGTATGTAGGAAGCCTCCATGATTTCTCTCCGGAAGCAACTTTGACAAGGGCGCAAGGATCATTGTCACCAGTGAACGATGTGGTTCCCATCCAATCCAAATACTCATCCTCACTCTTCATGACAACCGGAGAGACAGAAGAACCGGAAACCTTGTAACATGTACGATCTCTCCATGATGTAGCAAGAGACTGATAGCCATTATAAAAGAAGCATGTTCCATTCTTTTGGGTCTGTCCGTCCGGAGTCACCTCCTGTGTCTTTCCACCGGTTCCTCCTATCTCCTGATCCACAAGATTAGCCGGTCTGATCCTGTCGAGCCAGTCCTTGTTGGACTCGTACAGAGCGATGGCGTCAGGGCATCCGAACTTGAAGTAAAGGCCAATGTCCTGCTTGTCTCCGATCTTGTAGGTCTTGTTGTCCGCATCATAGACGAGATAACCTTTCGACCACTCCACGCTGAATTTCTTGGATGCTTCCTTGGTCACACTTCCATTTGTGAAATCAAGAGTGAAGGACGTGATCCTGGACTTGCTGAAACCGATCTTTCTCGCGCTGGTGTCGAATGTCTTCTTGTAGACAGCCCCGTCAGAGGTATAGACCACAACCTGAAGCGTCTCCATTCCGGCCATACTATGATTTGTCACAAAGCAGACATCAGTTCCCTTGTCAGCTGTGTAAGGAAGAGTGTTCTTTCCGTACAGGCTGACATCGAAACGGGAGTCTCCGGATGTCCAGTTGCCCACCACGGCCATGGTGTCCTTAAGGCTGACGATGTTGTCTCCGCGAAGTCCTCTCTGAGGAAGTCCGGTCGAAGACTTGGCATCAAACTCTGACAAGATATTAACCTTGGTGACAGTAGCGGATGTCACCCCGGGAAGTCCGGTGATGGTCATCTTGACCAATCCGGCCAACGGGTACATCTTGACGGGGTTCTGGAAATCAGCCGAGACCGTGTCCTTCCCATCCTTCACAGCTGCCTTGGCCTTGTCGGACAGGGCCATTCTGAAGGACGCCATCGGAAGGTTGTCCGGGGTAAGGACAGAGGAAAGTTCCTGCACCTTAGGGACAGAGACCTTGACCAAAGTGTTTGAGGCGAACCTCAACGTGTCAGTCTGTTTGGAGCTGACATAGTTCAAAGCCACCGTGTCCACAAGGCTCACAGCACCCTTAGGGTAAGTGATCACCATAAAATCATGGGCTGATTTCTCAAACAGGACAGACTTCTTGGAGACTCCCATGGATGTCGGCTTGGAGGAAGACACACTTACCTTCTCTCCATCCTCGGCCATTTCTATGTCATGGAAATCGAACTCATCGTCGTCATCCCAATAGATGAAGCGTGACGGAGCCTCTTCCTCCTTGAAGAAAGCCCTTGTCATAGGATCCTCAGCGGTGGCGGTGAAACTGTAAACCTTGGCACCGTCTCCTTCGTTCTCCCTTTCAGGCACAAAGTCGTTCTCCTGCGCGCAGCCGGCAACAAGTGCGACGGCGGCTATTCCTGTCAATATATTGCTTGCTTTCATTGTCTATTCCTCCATTCTACTCATACTTCCCGTAATTGTTCTCGTCCATGTTCGTGCCAGTCGGCAGAATCTTGACGGCGCACTTCGCCTCATGGCCACCGTCTTTTGTCTTCACGGAGACGGTCGTCTCGCTCTCGATCAGTCCAAGGACCGTGATCGTGCCGTCCTCCGCCACCGTGACTGTGACGACCTTGTCATCGAATGTCCATTCCACTGATTTATCGGAGCAGTCCGCAGGAGTGAAAGTCAGATTAAGTCCGGTGTAAGGCACACCCTCGTAGATTTCTATCGAGGTTTCAGAGAGGGACACGCCCTCACAAGGGACCTTCACGAAAACCTTCACGGATGCGGTCTTGCCACCATCGACAGTCTTCACCGTGATGACAGCCTCGCCTCCGCCGACAGCCGTGATCTCACCGCCCTGCGAGACAGTGGCGACACTCTCGTCTGAGGATTCCCAAGTCACATTCTTGTTGACGGCATTGTCCGGAGAGACCGTGGCGGTAAGCCTCACGCTTTTGCCCTTGTCGAGATTGATGTCGGAAGTCTGTGAAAGAGCCACGCTTTCAGCATGATAGTCTGTGACAGTGACAAGGCATGAGGCGGTCTTCCCGCCATCAACAGTCGCAACGGTGACAGTTGATGTACCTTCCGCAAGTCCTTTCACGACTCCATCAGCCACAGAGGCCACGGATGGATTGCCGGAAGTCCACGTCACAGTGAGGTCAGAAGCGTCGGACGGGGTCACAGTGGCGGTCAATTTCGCTTCATCCCCCACTTTCAGACTCAGTGAAGAGCCGGAAAGGGAAACACCTTGGACAGAGACAGTCTTGTCCCCTCCACATCCGGCCAGAGAAAGAATGACAATCCCTGAAGCCAGAACTGAAAAGATTCCTGATACTTTCATTGTATAATGATTTTTAATTGATTCTGTACTTGTAGACCACGCTGGCGGGGTCATCACAGATGCCCTCATAGGAAGAGACCAACGAATCGTCCGAGAAACGATAGACATAAAGGCTTCCTTTATGCTCTCCGCCTCTGTCCGGGTTGTAGGTCACGACATAAAGCAGGTCCTCCCCTCCGGATGAGGCCGGCCGCCCCTTGTAGTTGGTGGCGATGTCTCTGATGATCTCACCATCAGGGACCTTGATGGCAGCCCTCGCGCCCGGAGCCGATGTCAGATTCCAGCGGTGGATGGCGTTGTTGTAGACGTAGTACACATCAGAAGCCGCCGTGGTCGAGACCAGTTTTGACTCCGGAGAGATGCTGAGCGAGGATGACTCGAAAGCCGCGACCTTATCCCATGACCCCCAGCCGGAAATGCTCCCTGACATGATCTTGCAGGAGTCAGGATAGGCCTCGGAGCGCAGAATGGCACGGACCGGGCTGAGACTACCATTTCTGGCGACAGCCACGTTCACGACCTTCCAGCCGGATTCCGAGCAGTACTTAGCTCCGGCCGACGAACTCTTTCTGGTTCCGACCGTGGTCTCGTCAAAGAACACAGGATACCTGTATGTCTTCGCGGAAGCGCTGGACCTGTTCACAGCCGACATTATCCTGTCAGCTTTGATTTTTATCTCTGTCATCTCGTTGAGGAACCCACCGTTCATGTCGTAGCGGAAGATCCTACCGTCTTTTGAGCGGAAAAAGCAGCCGAAAGAGGATTTATCCTCGGCATACTCGCCTCCGAACTCGGCGCAGCTTGTTCCGAAATCCGCCACTTTGGCAGACATATAGTACTCGAATGTCTTGCAGTCCATATGGTAGATTGTGCCGTCCTCGTCATCAGTGGCGATCAGGAAGCCTGAATATGTAACATCACGGTAAGTGTTGTCCGCGATGAACAGGGATGTGCCTTTCCTCAAAGTCTTTCCAGCGACACTGAATATGTTGTAAAAGACTTGTTGTTCTCCACGTGCGGATTCCTCTGAAGTCAAGGTTTTGACAAAGGTCAAGGCCGAATTGCCTTCCTGGTCATTGCTGAGAATGGCCACCCCTTCATCATAGCCCGAATTTACATTAAGGGTGAAGTACTTGAACGCGATGCTCTCCCCGTTGTCGACACGAAGGCGAAGTAAAAAAGACCCTACCTTCGGGAAAGTGTAGTCTATCGTCCTCGAATCCGAGATTACTTCCATGGAGGAAAACTTGTGGCCGTTGGCCGGCTCCCCGTAGGCCCACTGAAACGTCAGATCTCCGGCGCTGACTATGTCAAGTCCGTTGTAGACCAGTTCTGTCCCGAGATTCACGTTGATCGTGTCGGACACAGCGTTGATCGTGACCGGGGACAGTTCCTTGTACCCGTGAGGTTCCACACCGAAGCATCCTTCCAGAGCAAAGACTCCGGCGACGGCAAGGCACATCATCGACAATAATCTATTCATAAACATTCCTCCTCGCACTAATTAAGAAAACCATACTGTCCACTCATAGGATTGCCCCAACCTACCTGTCGGGTGATGCTGACATTGGCGTCCCCCATTTCCTCGTAGTTCGGGTCGTCCGGATGCTCGGCGTACCACTGCGTGTAATATTCGTAAAGAGGCAAGGCCACGTATTTCGCCCATGCGGCGGCGTAAGCCGTCCTCCAGAAAGTGTTCATGTTGTTGTTCAGTTCCTTATCCGGCTCAGCGTCCAGATAGTACCCATAGTGCTCCACGCAATAGTCGAAGAAAGCCGGGCTGGTTTCTTGTGTGGCATGATAGTACTCAAGCAGCTTGCGGTACTTCTGTGGATAGAACTTACCCCAATTGAAGTGCCATCCGAGAGCCGAGGAACTGTTTGCCCTCCACCACATCGGGCAGGAAGGCTCCCCGTCCGTCACAAAGAAACGGAACTCCGGAGTCAGAATCTTGCCGGACGAACTGTCAGCAGCGCAGGGTTTGAACGCCTCATTTTCAGCCAAACGTATTCCAATCTGGACGAAACACTCCTGCGACATCTCAGGTTGGCGGAATATGGTGATGTTCAGTGAAGTCTTGACCTCTCCCGCAGGAACGACAAGGTCGCCGAGCTGGAAGTCCGTCCCGGGTCTCGCAGTGACTACGGGGTAGGTCATGCCACCCGCCACAAACATCTGATCCGGATCGGCATCAATGTATTCCACCTTGTACTGACGGTCATGATCGGCCGGAGCCCCCATGACATAGACAGTAGCTGTGACGGAGATCTCATCGTCAGGGATCATCGCGAAAGAAGCGGAATGGGTCTGAAGGTTCTCTTCGAAATATATCTGCGGAGTCTGGCTCTCATCATACATCAGCCAGGTACCCTTGCAAGAGATCACGGCAAAAAGCGACGCCGTAACAATCCATAATTTTGTCATCGTTTTCATTTTCAAATCTCCATGTTGTTTCTGGCCTCGTCTTCCTCGTCCGGTACAGGCAGGGTGTAGTTGTCAGGGATGCTGCCGCTAAGGACAGCCCCCAAAGCAGTCTTTATGTCACGTCCCTCCCTCTTCATCTCATGCCACGTGAAGCCTTCCCCGTAGAATTCCTTTCTTCTTTCAGTGAAAAGCATGTCCGATGTCAGTCTCCCGTCGGCCACAGGTTCCAATCCCCTTGTCTGAATGACAGCATTGTAGAAATCCGCCGCCATGGACGGGTTCGTCGAAAGATAGTATTCAGCCATTATGTAATACATCTCCGGAATCCTGAGAATATTGACCCCGACTATTGACTTTCCAGTGTAGGAACTTCCCCCCGCAACAGTGACGTTGACAGTCTTTATCAATGTCTGCCCGGAGTCATCGAACCAAGAGGTAAGCCGATGGTCAGAACCTGTCCCGATTCCCTCTTCATAAAGAGTCTTCCAGTCTGAAGCCAACGAGAACGATGCTGATGAGGAGTACCCGGCCACACGGTACTTGGTCGCATTGATTTTCTGGCACCCGATCGAATAGAAACCGAAGATTGTCTCGTTCAGATCGAGAGTCCCGCCGTCGGCCTGGACAAAGGAACTGAGAGGACGGAATGAGAACTTGCCGCTGTCAATGACCTTCTGCGCGTAGATCGCGGCATTGTTCAAGTCATTCCTGCTCCAATAGACCCTCGCGAGAAGAGCCTGCACGGCATAAAGGTTCATGTGGGTTATGCGGGCGTCAGTGAAGCCTCCGGCCGAGTTGGTGCGAACCGCAGGGACCAGTTCCTGATCAGCCGCCAACAGTTCCTCCGCCCTTTTAAGATCCCCGATCACAAAGTCATAGACTTCATCAACGGAAGAGTAAGGAGTGATGTCGAATGAATATGTCCGCACGTACGGAATCGCCTTGGCCTTCTTTGAGTCAGACGCCCACACCGGAGCGCCAAAGAGACGAAGCAGGTCAAAGTGGATCAAAGCCCTGAGCGCCAACGACTCTCCCAGATAAAGACCGGAATATTTGAACTCATCCGAGCCGCCGTCCTCCGCATGCTGGATGATGTTGTTAAGATGGTTTATGACCTGATAGGCCTCAGACCATACAGTCTTCCTCAGATTTGTCGGTCCGGTACCTTTCCAGTCAGCCGCGGCCAGATTGCCAAACCTATAGTCAGAGACAGCTGTGATGTTCTGTCCCATAGCTTCCGGCATCCACATAAGATTGCCGCCATAAAGAGCGTCATTCAGAGACAATTCACTGTAGATGCCGTAGATAGCATCCTCGTACCCCTCGGCGGAATTGAACATGTCAGCGTCGAAGGTTTCGCCCTTAGGGTTCACATCCAGAAAGCCGGAACATCCGGCCACAAGTGTCATGACGGCCAGGGACACGGTGATATTCAGTTTGATATTGCTTTTCATTTGAATCAAGATGATCTAGAATGTTGGACGGAATGTAAGGTTTATACTGCGGCAATAAGGATAGGAGGTACCTCTCTCGAAACGGATGGTGGAAAGGTAGCCAAGATCCGACAGGCCGAAGCCTACGGCAAGTTTCTTAAGGCCGAAGCGTGTGATCATCTTTGGAGGCACATCGTAGAGAACCTGGATGCTGGAGAAATAAATCTCGTTCCTCTTTTCCACAAAACGCTCCGAATAGTGCGCACTCTCGTCTGACTTTATGCTCAGATAACGGCTCAGGTCGCCGGGGTTCTTCCACCTGTCCGTGAACGCCCTGGCATCGACATTATGGTACTTGTCAATGTCCTCAACTTTTTTCTGGAGAGTGGTGTTGTAGTAGTCCGAACCGAAAGTGTAGGTGGTTGACATCGAGAACGACAGCCCCTTCCACCGGAAAGTGGTCATCCATGACCCACGCAATATCGGATTCGTGTTACCCACGGCGACCCTTTCGTTCTGGTCATACTTGAAAGTGTACTCACCATTCTTCTTTATGAATATCTCCCTTCCGGTCGCCGGATCTATGCCGGCGGACCTCATAGCGTAAATGTCATACTGTGATCCGCCTTCCTGAAACAGGATCTTAGGTTTTGATGAATCAGTGGCATCATCCTTTTCCGTTTTCTTCAAGGAATTGGCGATGTGTCTGATCTCATCCATGACATGACCTCCGGTCAAAGTCATGCTCCAGAACAAGTCCTTCTTGCGGATGATCTGGGCCGACAAAGACAGGTCGATACCTTTATTGTTGATTTCACCGAAATTAACCTTCATCGATGTCGTTCCCACAGACGGCGGCAAAGAAATAGCCATCAGCATGTCATAGGTAGTGTTTGAATAAAAATCCAACGAAACATTGAACCTACTGTCAAGAAACGCCCCTGTGATGCCGACATTATTATTCAAAGTCCTCTGCCACTTAAGGTTGGGATTGCCCATCTGCTTCGGGATCGCACCGATTCCAGTGTAGTAGCGGTTCGTTGATTTGTACTGGTAGACAGTCTTTGCCTGATAATAGTCAAAGGCGACGTTTCCTGTGTAGCCCACAGAGTAGCGGACAGTCAAAGTGTTGATCCATTTCAGCTTCTTGATGAATGACTCATTGTGCAGGTTCCAGCCGGCGCCCATGGCCCAGAAAGGAGCGAAACTGTTCTCCGAACCGAAACGGGAAGAACCTGAGGACCTATACGAGAGATCCATCACATAGCGGTTCCAAAGTCCGGCGTTGGCATTGGCGAAAAATCCGATTTCAGTCGCGATGTTGTCAGATCCTGAAGGGGTTCCGTTCGGGTAGCCAAGCGCGAAGGAAAGATCTGAAAGGTTGTCCTTCAGGAAACCTATTCCCTCACCGGCGGAAGACCTCGTTCTTGAATATTGGGCGTTAGACCCGCCACTGATCCTGAACATCGAACCTTTTGTGTCAAGCGAACGTCCGTAATTGACAACTATCTTTCCGGAATAGTTGACACCACTCCTGTTGGAAAAGGAATATTTTCCACGCTGCACAGGATCCGATCCTGAATATTTGACCATGTCTGGAGATTCGTACGAATCGGAGGAACCCCAGGTCATGCCGATGTTCCCTTGTCCCGTGACGTAGAGGGATTTGGTGATGTTCCATCTTCCGTTCAGGGAGTTCTTCAAGGATTGGGTCTTGGATTTCTTGAAACTCGACAGCGATGCCTCGTACAGAGGATTGACGTCCGAGGTTCCGCTCTGGTTGACAGGATCGAAGTAATAGACCTTGATGTAGTTTCCCTCGTCATCATAGATAGGTTCGTAGGGATTCATGGTCGAATACTTTGAGTAAGAGCCGTATGGCGAGTCTTTTGTGTCGTTCATCGAGAAGGTTGTACGGAAAGACAAGGTGAGCTTGTCACGAAGGTGATAGCCGATGTTGAAGTTAATACCCTTGGAACTGCGCTTGTCCCCTTTCATCACACCATAGGTGTCATTGAGGGTGGCGTTGGCCCTGAAATCAAGTTTCTCTCCACGGGATGACAAGGACAGCGAGTTGTTGTAGCTGAAAGGGATACGCAGCGGAGCGTGAAGCCAATCATCATTGACTCCCTGGCGAATACGCTGGAGTTTGTAAGCATAGGCCTCATCCAAAGAGCCGTCCGAGGTGTCGTAGAGTCCGGCAAGTCTTTCCAGCTCAAGTTTCTGCTCCGGAGTGCAAAGGTTGAACGAACTCAGATCCGGATAGCTGAACTTCGGCAGAAAGTTGTAGTTCAGTCTTATCTTCTCGTTGCCTATGCGCTTTCTCTCGACAACAATGACACCGTTCGAGCCCTTCTCTCCGTAAAGGATGGTGGCCGAGGCGTCCTTGAGCACATCTATCCTCTCAATGTCGAATATGTCGAGATCGTACAGTTCCTCCATCGTGATCTCAACTCCGTCAAGAACGATGAGAGGATTGTTCACACCCTCCTCGTTTTCATTGGTAATCAAAGAATTCGCTCCACGGATAAGGATCGATGGAATGGCATTCGGATTTGACCCCATAGCGTTGTTCTCGATCAGCACCATACCCGGGGTCAAAGACGAGATGCCGGCGAGAAGGTTCGTCGGGGACATCTCCACCAGCTGTTCTCCGCTGATGGTCGTTGCGGAACCGGTAAACGTCTCTTTTGGCTGCGAGTAGAATCCGTTGACCACGACCTCGTCAAGTTGTCCGTCCTCCTTCATGGAGACATTCACGGTCGTGCTTGAGGAAACCGTGCGCTCCAAAGATTCCATTCCTATGAATGAGAACAACAACGTGGCCGGACCCTTCGATGGCCTCGCGAAAGAAATCGTGTACTTTCCGTCAACGTCTGTGGAAGTGCCTTCCTTCGTCCCTTTCACAACAATGTAAGCACCTGCCAATGGTTCACCTTTCGAGTCCTTTACAGAGCCGTTCACCGTTATTCTCGTTCTTGGCGAGGATGTGGCCTGTCTTTGACTTTGGGCGGAAGCGCTGTACTGGAATGATGGTGTAAGCGCCAACAGACACGCCAAGAAAACACGGAAAGCCTTCCGGCGCACTGTCGCCTCATAGAATTTGTCCGACATCATAAGTATCGAAATTGAATAAATATTTACTATAACCTCGTCTCGATGCAAAGTTATGCAAACGTTCACTCAATTGCAAGATGACCGGCATCCCTATTTGTTGGTATTTTGCAAGATTATTATAGCTAGTAATCGCTACTTGCCGTAACGGGAAAGGATAGGATCGTAGGCATCGATCCGGCGGTCGCGGAGGAACGGCCAGCCACGGCGGACATATTCAGTGCGGTCGAGGTCGATGTCTACGACCTTCACTCCCTCCTCCTCGGTGTCAAACTGCGCAAGAATCTCGCCCTGCGGCCCTGTGGCGAACGAATATCCCCAGAAATCCAGACCGATCGTGTTGCCGGAAGGGTCGTCCTCGTGGCCTACACGGTTCACGGTGATGACAGGCAGGCCGTTGGCCACCGAATGACCTCTCTGGACAAGCTGCCAGGCCTGCCTCTGGGTCTGTTGCTCTTCCTTGGAATCCGTGCCCACTCCGCCGATGGCGGTAGGATAGATCAGCAGCTGGGCACCGTTCAGGGCCATAAGCCTCGCCGCCTCCGGATACCACTGATCCCAGCAGACCAGCACTCCAAGGGAACCCACCGATGTCTCGACAGGCTTGAAGCCTAAATCTCCCGGAGTGAAATAGAATTTCTCGTAGAAGCAAGGGTCATCAGGAATATGCATCTTGCGGTACTTGCCGGCGATGCCGCCGTCCTTTTCTATAACAACGGCGGTGTTGTGGTACAGCCCCGGAGCCCGCCTCTCAAAAAGCGAAAGCACAAGCACGATCCCAAGCCTTTTGGCAAGATCTCCGAAATATTCAGTGGAAGGCCCGGGAATGGTTTCCGCAAGGTCACAGAGCGAGGCATCCTCAGTCTGGCAAAAGTACACGGAATTATGAAGTTCCTGAAGCACAACCAGTCTCGCGCCTTTGGCGGCGCATTCGCAGATGTTCTCAGTAAGTTTGGCGATGTTCGCCTTTATGTCCTTCGTGCAGCTCTGCTGCACCATTCCCACTTTCAAGATGTTCATGTCCATTCAAATTTACATTCCCGCCATCGGCGGAAAAACGTCCGCAAAGTTAGCAAAAAAAGTAAAAGGTCCGGCCATCATGACCAGACCATTATCAGTCAGCTGTCAACAAACAGCCCGATCATATTCAAAAATCCCTGTCATCCGCCGTGATGTCCTCTATCTCGGCGCTTCGGACGGCATATTTCAGGAAATAGATTGTCACCACAGTATAGAACACCGTGTAGGTGAAGACGAAGATCGACAGCTGCCAGTACTCGGTAAAGAAGTAGGAGGCCAGAGCGAGGATGCCCACGAGCAGGGCGGACACGAAAATCCACGTCACCCCGTTGTTCCGGCACTTCTTGAATTCCTCCACCGTGCAGTTGACTTTCAGTTTATGAATATATTCCTTCCGCTCGACGGCGAACACGATCGTGTAGAGAATCAGCTGCACGACATAGAATGTGAAAAAGCAGTAGCATATCCCTCTCCCTATTCCGTCATGCTCTATGAATATGAAATAGGCGGCGACGAAAACCAGAATCGGGAGACAGTTCAAGAGTATGACTCCACGGCGCACGAGACGGGAATTAAGGAGCGCGAGTGTGGCGATCGTGAAGAGGAGCGCCTGCGAGGAGCTTATCACCAGATTTCCTATGGAAAAGAACTTCTCTGTCGGAGTCGCGAGTCCTTTGAAGATCAGACCGGCAGTCATCAGGCCCATGATGAGGAATGCGAACCCAAGGGTGATCCTGGCGCTGATGTACCTTTCAGGACGGTAGAGCTTCCTGTCCATCTCCCGAAGGAATCCGCACATGTTCAGCAGAAGGACAGCGTCCGTCATACAAACCATGGCGGATGTGACGCAAAGCGTCATGTAGATCTGTCCTTCTGTCATCATCATTGAAAACAATCCCTCCTCCGGGGGTCTAATATATAATATTTCGGCAAGAATTTCACTGAATTTCTGCTGGACAAAAGTACGCAACGATGCCGTAAGGTCAAAACAATGAGGGTGGTAAATTTCTTTAAAAACTGAAATTTACCACCTTGCGACGTGTTTTACCGGCAAATTTACTATTCTTTCGACTCCGCCTTGCATCCCTCCAGGAACTCCGTCGGGGTCTGGCCGACCACTTTCTTGAAGTGATGGTAGAAATTTTGTGATGTTCCGAAACCGAGTTTCATCGCCAGGGCGTTCATCGAGACATCCGGAGTTGTCATGATGATCCTCTTGGCCTCCTCGATCCTGAGGTTGGCTCTCCAGACACGGAAGTCCTGTACCATCACATTCTGGAAGTACCAGCGGAAAAAGCGGGGATCGACTCCGCTCCGTTCGATAATATAGTTCCTGTCACGATCCGGATTCAGGTAATCCTTCAAGTCGACATATTCATCCAGAGCGGCCTTAAGTCTGCCCGTCAGAGCCTCCGAATCGTCGAAGTCCGAGTCCGACACCATCGTTTCCGGCTCCTGCCGTAAATCCGGGGTCTCATCCGAAGACGACTTCACGGCAGGAAGATAGTAGTCAGAACGGATGATGTAGTTGATGAAGCGGCTGGCGAACCAGACGTAGAACGCTATGTAGCAGCACATGAAGGCATTATAGACGGGTTGCGGGACAGTAAGGGACAGAAGCGCCGACACCCCGACCGCCAGGGCCGCGGCAAAGCTGTTCCTCGCCCAATGGAGCGGCCGCTCATATTCCTCATCATAATAGTCCTTGACCTGCCTGACGAATTTTTTGTAGCATCTTTGGAACAACGCCGTGTAAAGGAGGAGTTGGACAATAACTGCCGCGACCGCCACGCAGGTGACTATCGGTGAATCCGCCAGTGAATCCGCGACAAGGTAGCAGACTGAGCCGACGGCCACGAGAGCGATGTTGACCAAAATCCGGTGCGTTGTGACAAGAGCTGGTCGGATCATCGTTATCAGAGTGAAGGTGAACAGCAAGGATTGGATGGACGCCGAGACTATCGTGGCGGCGACGATGTCATCCGAATCATTCAGCCCGAAGACGTTCAGCCAGTCAGGAACTGCCAGCAGAAAATAGCTCGCGGCAAGTATCGCCCTTGCGACCCGGATCTTCCGGCTTTCCTCGCCCGGCTCAATCCTGACGAGAAGCAAGATGAAAGCCAGCGTGGTGATGGCCACACCGGATGCGAAAGACAGGGGCAGGTACATGTCCATTGGCATTCTCTTCTAACAAACCAGTCTACAAAAATACAAAAAAGAATGCAACTCCACATAAGAAATCCGGGCTGATTCCGCAGAACCGGCCCGGAGTGAGTTTATGGGTGTTTATTCCTATTTGGTCTCGATTGAGGCTCCACTTGGCAATACTTTCTTAATCTTGTCGATCGTTGTCTTAGAACAGCCGACCATCCTGACTGTCTTCAGATTATTGCAATTCTCGAATAACCGCCAATCGACAATGGTGTTGTCCAGATTCCATCCGGACAGGTCAAGAGTCTCCAAATTCTTACAGTCAGCAAATGGATACACATCAATTTGGTACAGTGAAGAGACATCCCAACCGGAAAGATTGGCGTAAGTCAAATTCTCGCACCCAGTGATCAATCTGCCTAATACAGACAACTTTGGAGTTTTCCAATTGGAAAGATCAACAGTCTTCAAATTGGTGCAACCGGTGAACATATACTGAATTTGTTTCATATTCTCCAAATTCCAGCCAGACAGGTTGATGCTTTCCAGACTTGTGCAGTTTGAGAACATACCATAGATTTCCTTCAAGCTTTTCGGAACCCAACCAGACAAGTTAATCTCTTTTAAGTTGAAACAACCTTTGAATAAATTTGTCATCATACTGACATTCTCCACATTCAAGCCGGAAAGGTCCACACTAGTCAAAGCCGAGCAGCCATTAAACATATATTGCATATTCTGAATCTTCTTCGAAGTCACTTTCGGCAATGTAACACTCGTCAGGCCAGGACAGTACTGGAACAATGATTCCATAGAAGTCACGTTGTCCAGATTCCAACCTGACAAGTCAATATTAGTCAGGGATGAGCAATACTTGAACATAGAAGCCATTGACTCAAGTTTTCCTGGGTTGACCTTCTTAGGAAAGGTCAACTTTTTCAGACTTTTGCATTCATCGAACATAGACTTCGTGCTCGTAACATTTTCCATGAAATTATCCTTGTGCGTGTTCCACAGATTGACACTCTCAAGTTTGGTACAACCGACAAACATATAATCCATGCTTGTGACATTGTCTGTTGCCAAACCACTCAAGTCGGCTTCTTTCAGATTGGTGCACTCGAAAAACATACGTGTGGCATCCTTAAGGTAATAATAAGGATAGACCCACTTAAATGATATTGTCTCCAGAGAGTTGTCACGAACTTCGTAGCTGGAATAAATGGTCTTCTTGTACCACATCTTGTAATCAATCTCTCCGGCAGAATTACCAGAATTTGGTCCAGACGGAACACTCATCGTCCATTCTCCCGTTTTGGAATTCCGGGATGACACAGTCTTTACTTTTTTCTTGTCATTATCAGTGACAGAATAACAATACTGGTTAAGTTCGTTGCCGGTCGTGGTCGTATAGGACATGAACCTGTCGTAGCTCTTCGGCTCGATGGAGATGTATTCAGAAGCGATGCTGCCACCTGTCTTGGAGTCAGACACGGCCACCCTGATCGCAGCAGAGCTCATCGTCCCGTAATAGTTATTGTAATGGTCACCATTCAGGAACTTTATCGGATCAATGACAACCGTGAGGATTCCTTCAGCGTCACCGGAGACGCTCTTCACCTCGAACGACGTGAGGCTTCCGGCCCTTGTCTGAGGGTAAGTTGCCTGACCGGATACCTGATCCACAGTGATCTTCTGAGCCATGTCGTGAGGCATGACTTCGAACTGAAGGGTAAGATCCTTGGCATAGTCACTGATGTAACCAGAGGCAAAAGTATAATAGACTTCCTCAACCCTATCTGTGTAGGTCGGGATGTAGGAAATAGACTGGATGCGGGAGTTGAGCTTGTCCTCAAGGTTTTTCACAGTGTCCTTTACCTTGGCGAGGTCATCCGTGATGCCCTTAACATCTTTCTCAAGGGTCTCCACACGAGTGGTAAGATCGGCGATTAAGTCTTTGACTTCCTTAACTTTGGCATCAATTGAATCATTAACCTTTGAAATCTCATCAGTAATCTTATCTGTAAGTTTACCCTCGGATGCGCTGATAGCGTCACCGATGGCCTTCTCGTAGGCGGACTTGATTTCTTTCTTAGCTGCGGTGAGATCTCCATTCAGTTTTTCGATAAGTTCTGCGTTGGCAGCAATCGCGGCTTTGTTGGCCTCAATTGCCTCAGCGTTGGCCTTTATGAGTTTTGTCAACTCGTCATTGGCCTTAGCCAGACCCGCCACGCCCTTTGACAGAGCATTCACAAGGTTTTCAAGATAAGTCTCCTGGCTCTCCAGTTGTCCTTCAAGTTCTGTCTTAAGGGTGGAGATCATGGACTCGGTGGATGCGATGGTGCTGTAGGCTGTCAAGGTCTCGTTGACCCAAGACTTAAGAGAGGTCTCCAAATCCTTTATCGCTGTCTCTATCGCTGCTGTGTAGGCAGATTCTATCTCGGTTTTTGCAGAAGCTATAGCTTCGGTGTAAGCGGTAGTGAGGGCTGCCACCTGCTCGGAAATTTTAGAATCCAATCCATCTACAGCCGACTCTAGATCCTTAGCGAACTTCTCAGACAGTCTCTTCTCTAGGTCTAAAAGAGAGGTTTTGAGCCCTTCGACACTGCCCTTTATGGATGTGATGTCCTCCTCAATTGCCTTTTGGCTCTCAAGGGTGGAGAATGTCTTCAACGCCCAGTCTTTAGCCCCGGACAGGCCGCTATCGACATATTCCTTAAGTTCATTGATCCTCTTCTCCAGTTGGCTGTCTTTTTCCTGAAGTCCAGCGATGGTGCTTTCAACTGACTTCAACTTGTTCTCGGCCTCAGCCTTCATTGCCTCCAGTTTTGCAGTGATTTCAGCTTTGGCAGCAATCAAGGCAGCCATAACTTCCTCCTTGTCCTTAGTGTCGGCCTCACGAAGTTCGGTGAGAGCTTTCTCCAGATCTGTTTTCACTGCGGAGATCTTAGAATCGTTCTCCTCTATTGCTTTCTTTAGGTCCCCGGCAGTGCCTTGAAGAGACACAATCATCTCTTTAAGGTCCTTGTCAGCCTGCTCAAGTTTCGGCAGAGAGGCATTGATCCCGTCAATCTGCTCGGCAATGGTCTTGATACGGGTGTTCTCGATCCGATCGAGTTCTTCGTCAATCCGATCGATGTCTTTGTCATAGCAGCCGGCCAAGGTCAGAGCCACGGCGGCGAAAGCGGCTATAATGCTGTTCCTTTTCATAAGATATGGGTTTTGATAATATTAGTCTGAGCACAATGGTCCAAAGATAGCGACGTCACTCGTAACTTCAAATAGCACAATGTAGTAAATTACATGGCTAATCGTAAATTTACCAGCCTTGACAGATATTTACCAGCAAATTTACCACATCGGCATCCTCAAAGGCTCAATAAAGAGATGCGGACAGCAGCATATTCGAATAAAATTTGTAAATTTGAAAAGATTGGCGCCTTCGGGTGCGAAACGGACTTTACTATGGACACGATTCATCAGAGATTTCCCCAGTACGATGAGGCTGGACAGGCTCTCATCGACAAAGCGTACGCCATTGCCGCGGCGGCTTTGGCGGACGAGACACGTGGCAACGGCCATCCATTCATCGAGCATCCGATCAACGTGGCTCTGATCGCGGCGGACGAGATCGGTCTGCCGGCGGACTGTGTGGCGGCGGTGTTTCTTCATGAAGCAACCAGAAAGCATCCGGAGATTGATTTGCGGGCGGTGAGATCGGTCCCTGAGCATGTCGAAGGGACAGCCGGACAAGGCACACTCTCCCCCGAAACACAGGCCCTTCGACAAGCTCAGGGTCCGAAACTGAAAGGTGGTTTCCCGGAGGATGTCTACAAGATGGTGGAGGGGCTGAACAAGATCGCCACAATCAAGCCGAAAGACACACGGCTTGAGGCCGAGAGCTACAAGAAGCTGATTGTCCAGTACTCGACGGATCCGCGTGTGACCGTGCTCAAGATAGCCGACAGGCTGGAGGTGATGAGGCATCTGGAGATGTTCCCGAAGGCCTCCAGAGAGAAGAAGATTCTGGAGACTCTGATGCTGTACATTCCTCTTGCGCACCAGCTTGGACTCTACAACATCAAGAGCGAGATGGAGGACATCTACTTCCGTTTTGCTGAGCCGGAGCAGTACCGGGCCATCACCAACAAGCTGAAAGCCACTGAACGAGACCGCATCAGGCTGACCGAGGAGTTCATCGAGCCTCTCAAAAAGACATTGTCCGATGCTGGGATTCACTATAAGTTGAAGATCAGGACAAAGACCGCATACTCGATCTGGCGGAAGATGCAGAAGCAGAAGGTGCCGTTCGAGGGGGTTTATGATGTCTTCGCCATCCGGTTCATCATCGACTGCGAGCCTGACGCCAAGACGGAAAAAGACCTCTGCTGGAAAGTGTATTCCTACGTGACTGAGGAATATGAAGCCGACACGAAGCGTCTGCGTGACTGGGTGACGAACCCTAAGCCGAACGGCTACGAGTCCCTGCACATCACGGTCAAGAACAAGAGCGGGGCCTACATTGAAGTCCAGATCAGGACCAAGAGGATGGATGACGAGGCGGAGAATGGACAGGCCTCCCACTGGTCCTACAAAGGCATCAAGCACGAGGCGCAGCTGGACAAATGGCTGACATCAGTCCGCTACGCCCTTGAGCATCCGCACGAAGGCAGTCCGGACGAGCTTCCGCAGCCACCTTCCAAGGAGATATTCGTGTTTACCCCGTCGGGTGAATTGAGGATACTGCCGGCAGGCGCCACTGTGCTGGACTTCGCCTTTAATATTCATTCAGGACTTGGAGTGCGTTGCGCCGGAGGTCGGATCAACGGGAAGGCGGTGTCTATCAGGGAAAAGCTGAAGACGGGAGATGTGGTGGACATCATGTCCGGCAAGAACCAGAAGCCGTCCTCCGACTGGCTGAACTTCGTCGTGACCTCGAAGGCGCGCAACCGCATCAAGCAGGAACTTAACGAGGAGGAATATAAAAAGGCGGCCCAAGGAAAGGAGCTTCTGGGCAGAAGGCTTAAGAACTGGAAACTGGAGTTACCGGACGAAGTGGTTGCCGAGTTGCTGAAAAAGCTCAAGTACGCCACCCTCAACTCGTTCTACGCAGCCATCGCGGACGGGGAGGTTGACGTCAACGATGTCAAGAACTACATTCTGGACAGAGACCGGATCGCGGCTGAAGCCATAGAAGCGGCGAGGGAGGCCGAGGCGGAAAGGATTGAGACAAGGTCCGCGGAATGGGGCAACAGGCATTCATCCGATGACATCCTTGTGCTTAACGCCAAAGATCTCAAGGGGTTGGACTATAAGATGTCCAAGTGCTGCCATCCGGTGTTCGGAGACGACGTGTTCGGTTTCGTGACAAGGACAGAGGGCATAAAGATCCACAGGATCTCATGTCCTAACGCGGCGCGTCTGATCAGTGCGTACCCTTATAGGATCCAGAAAGTGAAGTGGGCTGACTCCCCTGCCGGAGGAAGTTTCCAGAGTTCGCTGAAGATCGTGGCGGACATGGAGTCATCGGTCATCGGTCAGATCACAGAGATTGTGAACACTTTCAAGGCATCACTCAGGACATTCAATGTCAATGAGAACCGCCGGAGCGGCACCTACGAGATCACAATGAGGATTTCGGTGCCGTCCAACATGGAATTGGACAAGGTGATCTCGCAGATACGGCTGCTGAAGCATGTGACTAAGGTTTCCAGGGTATAATATAGTCGCTTCGACAGGCTCAGCGACCGAATGGACCGCCTCGGTCACTGAGCCTGCCGAAGTGACTGAGCCCGTCGAAGTGACCGAGCCCGTCGAAGTGACCGAGCCTGTCGAAGCGACCGAGCCTGTCGAAGCGACTTTATGTCCTATTCCTCAACTGTAAGGGCCAGACGGACAGTGCTGTGCATTTCGTATTCATGACCCGGTGATTTATGATCACGGAAATAAACGCTGATGAAGTCAGTGCCAGCACTATACGTACTCTCGCGGCTTCTGACGACCTTTTCCTCTCCGCTCTCCGGGCCGACAGGATCAGTCTGAGCCGCCGCACTATACGAAGCGTACCAGTCCGAGCACCATTCCGGGCAGTTGCCTGACATATCATAAAGGCCAAGCTCATTCGGCTTCTTCTGCCTGACAGAATGAGGTCTGCCACCGGAATTAGAGGCGTACCAAGCCACCTCATCCGCATCATAACTTCCAGAGAAGAAGAAGTCTTCACTCTTTATTCCTCCTTTGGCCGCAAACTCCCACTCGGCCTCGGTCGGGAAGCGGAACTCCTCACCTGTCATGTCATTCAAATTGTCAATGAATGCCTTGGACTCATTCCACGACAACCCGAAAGCGGGCATATCATCACCAGAATTTCCAATCCATCTTTCCTCTACTCCGTCATCTCCCATAACGGTTCGGTACAGTTTCTGTGTCAGCTCGGTCTCGGCAAGCCAATAGTCCTTGGTAAGAGTCACCTTGTGCTGTGGTTTAGCATCATTCAACACTCCGGTAAAATAACTTGGGGATCCCATATCAAAAGAGCCGGCCCTGACCTTGATCATCTTGAACGAAGTATTATCCACCCAGAACGTCTTCACATCAGAGTCAAGATTCGCCGGCACAAGAGTATAACCGCCAAGCAGAATCATACGACCATCCAGACTTACGGTGACATCCAGTTTCGCGCCCAACCTTCCGGCAAAGAAAGACTCGTCTAACGAAGCGGCCGACAATGTCAAAGAAAAACCGCCAGGATAACAGTTTTTGCCAAGCACCATAACCGTCTCTTTGTCTCCAGCTTCGTCCTCATCGTCACCGTAATCGATGGTATAGTGTGCAAGGGCTTTCTCAATGGACAGATGGCCTTCAAGGCTTTCCAGGCATGAAGTGGCAAAGAAAACCTTAAAGTTCTCGGCAACATATTTGCCATCCTTCAATCTGTATGGGACTCTTATAAGTCCATCGGTATATATCGGTTCATGAATGATGGAGACAAGAGCCAGATCGATCTCATCCTTTGTGTAGTAGTTCTTCAAGACCTCGGCGATATATTCCTTGATTCCATTGATCTTGGTTTCAAGGTCGTTGACCGCATCTTGAAGCGCCTTGAAACTTTCGCCGGTGATGTCCTCGATGGCCGCGCTGACCTTTTCCTTAATGCTTGAATCAAGGTCATTCTCTATCTTATCAATCCGGCTGGAAAGACTTTCCAAAGACTTCTGGACAGTCCCGACCGTACCTTGGATTTCAGCCACAGATTCCGCCAGTTCGGATATTGTCCTGTCGTAATTATCCTTGGTCCAATTCCTCATGTCTTCAGCCAATTCTTGCCTCAGGGCGTTGATCTTATTCTCAAGTTCAACATCCTTACTTTTCAAGTTTTCAATGGCCAGATCAACTTTTTCACGGTTGCCCTCCATATCGTTCCTCAACGATTTCAGGCTGGCAAGAATATCCTCGCTTCCGCCCTTTGACAACTGTTCATTGATGGCATCAATCGCTATCTGAAGGTCGGATGATTTTTTCTCAAGGGCCTCAATGTAGCCTCTCAATTCTTTGTCGGTGTTGTCAAGACTGGTCAAAGACGCCTTCAGTTCCGTGACCTTAGCCTCCAACGCCTTGCTCGTCTCGTCAAGGCTGTTGATGTCACCATCGTAGTTACTGCAAGCGAAAGCCACGCAGGTGAGTGCGGTGACAATGATAAAACGAATGATTCTTCTCATATTGGATCTACTTGATTATTGCAGACATATCATGTTCTAATCGTGACCGGCGAATTTAAGCAATCATGAGGTAAGCACAAATTTAATGACTGGTAAATTTCATCAGCCAACGAAATTTACCAGTCAAAACACCTAATTTACCACTTTTCCACGTTCGGAGCAAAGCGACGCAAGGGGTCTGGGGAATACGGTCGCCAGTGCCCCACCGGGGCTGTCACAAAGTGACTGGGGGTTGAGAATATTTGAAGGTCTGGAAAGATTAATCTTTCCAGACCTTCAAATATTCCTGAAGCGCCCACATCTCGTCACGATAGCGGGCTGCTTCACTGAAATCAAGGTCGGCGGCTGATTTTTCCATCCTCCGCTTGTCCTCCGCGATGGTCTTCAGGATCTGCTCCCGGCTCATCGAACGGATCACCGGATCCTGAAGCACGGCGGCAAGGTCGGCCTTGACAAAGCCGTCAACATAGGCCGTGTTCCCCTCTCTCTTGGAATCATGGCCCAAACCAACGGAGACTGTACCGCGGCCCAGATCGCTTGGATTAGGAATATACGTCGGATCGGAGACCGAATCAGCCGCGCTGACCCTTCCGCTCGGCCCATTCTTGACACGAGGGTTGACAGCCTTCTCCGGCTCGCCATAAAGTTCAGACACAAGAATATTCCTTTTTACCTCAACCTGCTTAGGGGTGATGTGATGGAGTTTGTTATATTCAATCTGCTTTGTGCGGCGCCTGTTGGTCTCGCGGATGGTCTGCTCCATCGACTCGGTGACGGTGTCCGCGTACATTATCACAAGTCCGTTGACATTTCTGGCCGCGCGGCCGGCGGTCTGGGTCAATGCCCTTCCGGAACGCAGGAAGCCCTCCTTGTCAGCGTCAAGGATTGCCACAAGCGAGACTGTAGGAATATCCAACCCTTCACGCAGAAGGTTCACTCCGACCAGCACATCGAAGAGTCCATTCTTGAAGTCCTCGATGATCTCGACCCTCTCTGCCGTGTCCACATCAGAATGAATGTAGCGCACCCGGATGTCGATCTTGTCAAGATAGTCGGTCAGTTCCTCGGCCATCCTCTTGGTCAGGGTCGTGACGAGAACCCTCTCGTCCTTCTCTGCCCTCTTGCGGATCTCCTCGACAAGGTCATCCACCTGATTCTTCGTAGGTCTGACTTCAATCGGAGGGTCAAGAAGACCGGTAGGCCGCACAACCTGCTCTACCACAAGGCCGTTCGAGCGTTCCAACTCGTAGTCCGATGGAGTGGCACTGACATAGACCTTCTGGTCGGTGATGGAATTGAACTCTTCAAAGGTAAGAGGGCGGTTGTCCGATGCTGCTGGAAGGCGGAAGCCATATTCAATGAGAACAGACTTGCGGGCATGGTCGCCACCGTACATCGCTCTAATTTGCGGGATTGTGACGTGACTCTCGTCGATGAACGTGATGAAATCTTTCGGGAAGTAGTCTATGAGGCAGAACGGCCTCTGACCGGGCTGGCGACCGTCCAGATAGCGGGAATAGTTCTCGATTCCCGGACAGTACCCCATCTCCTTTATCATCTCAAGATCGTTCTCGACCCGTTGCTGCAATCTTTTGGCCTCCAATCCTTTGCCGATTTCATTGAAATAATCGACCTGCTTTTTCAAGTCATCCTGAATCATGCTCACGGCCTTGATGCTGCGCTCCCTTGTGGTCACGAAGTTGGTGGCTGGGAAGATCGGTACCTCATCCAACGACTCGATGTGAGCCCCGGTCAGCGGATCAATCAGCGAAAGCGAATCGACCTCGTCCCCGAAGAACTCGATCCTGACAGCCTCGTCCGAGCCTCCGAGGAACACATCGACTGTGTCTCCACGTACCCTGAACGTTCCTCTTTTGAAATCCACCTCTGTGCGGCTGTAGTTGGCATCGACCAGGTGGTAAAGGAGCCTTGTCAGGCTACGCTGCTCTCCTCGTTTCACAAGAATCGACTGAGCGTGAAAATCTTCCGGGTTTCCTATGCCGTAAAGGCACGACACACTAGAGACCACGATCACATCCCTCCTCCCTGACATCAGAGCCGATGCGGCACTCAGTCTCAGCTTGTCGATCTGGTCGTTAATGCTGAGATCCTTTTCGATGTAGGTGTCGGTTGTCGGCAGATAGGCTTCCGGCTGATAGTAGTCGTAGTAGGAGACAAAATATTCAACGGCATTGGACGGAAAGAAGCTTTTGAACTCCCCGTAGAGCTGCGCCGCCAGCGTCTTGTTGTGGCTGAGAATCAGCGCAGGCCTCTGGAGTTTCTCAATGACATTGGCCATCGTGAAGGTCTTTCCCGACCCCGTCACCCCCAACAACGTCACATCCCCCACGCCCTGACTAAGCGCGTCACAAAGTCCCTCAATCGCCCCCGGCTGATCCCCCGATGGCTTGTATGGTGATTCCAAACGAAATTTCATGGCTTACTTTGAAGCTATTCCTTCAGTTTCTTTAATTATAAATTCTTCCAGTCTTTTGGAATCTGGCAAGGTTAGCATATATGTTGAGACAAACAAGTTATTGTCCATTCCGGCAAGAGCATATTCCACCATCTTTTTTCCTTTACGGGTGCAAAGCAAAATCCCTACAGGAGGGTTGTCACCCGGCTGCATTTCGTTCTCCGCATAATAGCTGACATAGGTATTCAGTTGCCCAATATGCTCATACCGAAACTCATCATTTTTCAGTTCCACAATAACATTGCAATGAAGCAGACGATTATAAAAAACAAGGTCTGCATAGTAATATTCATCATCAATTATGATACGTTTCTGGCGAGCCTCAAAGCATAAACCATTGCCCATTTCCAACAAGAAATCTTGCAAATGTGCAACCAGAGCCTCTTCAACATCGCCTTCCATAACGACATCCTTTGATTGAAGTCCCAGAAACTCAAATGTATAAGGGTCTCGCAACTGAAGTTGTGGCGATTGTGGTTCGGCATTGGCATTAACGAGTGCCATAGCTTTCATCTTGTCCTCTGACAGTCCGATACGAATGTGAAGATTGGATGCAATTTGCCGGCGAAGTTCCTTCACGCTCCAACAGGATTTCATACACTCAACCTCATAAAAGTAACGGGCCAATGGATCCTCTACTGTCATTATCTCTCTGATATGCGAGAAAGAAAGATTGTTAATTATGTCAGCAGCCGCACTGACAAATTGGTGCGATGGTGTCGCACTTTTTCCAGTCAACAAGAAAGCCTTGATCTGCGGATACTTAAGATAAAATAAACGCGACACTTTCAATAAAGTCTCATTGATTCCTCTAATGTTTATGCTTTCTGCCAATCTTTTGAGAAGCCGTTCACCGTAGGAAGCACGATCCCGTCCTCTTTGCTCATACTCAACAATGTAAAAACCGATTAGATAATTCCTGACGCTAGCTAATCTGTTAACAGCTTTTATAGCCGAGTTTTGCGACTCAGAATGTAACTTACCTATAGTAACAGCTAATTCGTCAAAAGACACAATCTCTTTCTTTTCCCAGTTCTCCGGCAAATTATAGAGAGTGATTCTCTGTCTCAACTCATTCATTATCTCATCCTTTCTATAATTATATCATATTAGCGCCACAACCATGGCAGTCACCTATACATGGTGTAAAGATATTCATTTTCTTCGACAATCTGAGACTACGCCTTCATTATTTCAACACTTTCGTTTCTTTGTTGTATCTTTGAAGTCAAAAAAGTAATGAACATGAGACTGCCTGCTGAATGGGAGAGACAGAGTGGGGTGATGCTCACCTGGCCTGACGAGACGACACCTTGGTACGAACTGGAGAAGGTGCAGGAATGCTATGGACGAATCATCTCAGCGATCCTGCGTTTCGAGAAAGTGTTGCTGGTGACTGCCGATGTGGAGACCGCCACTGGAAGACTAGCTGAACTGGGAGTGGACACTTCCGCGCTCAGTTTCCACGAGTGCCCGATCAACGACACATGGGCACGCGACCATGGCGGAATCGCTGTCTATGGCGACAATGGAGAGAAGTACCTCTACGACTTCGTCTTCAACGGCTGGGGGCTTAAGTTCGCCTCCAACTTCGACAACGGGATCACCAAGAGGATATTCTTTGACAGGGCCTTCGCCGATGAGGTGATGTGCGTGGACATGCGTCCTTTCGTGCTCGAAGGCGGCAGCATCGACACCGACGGAGCCGGGACCCTGATGGCCACCTCAGAATGCCTTTGCAGCGACAACAGAAATGAATATCTCACCCAGGAGGAGATCGAGGGCGAGCTCAAGCAGGCGTTCGGTCTCAAGCGTGTGCTTTGGGTGGACAGCGGAAGCCTTTCGGGCGACGACACGGACAGCCACATCGACATTCTGGCTCGCTTCTGTGATCCGGAGACAATCGCCTACCTCAAAAGCGATGACCCGGAGGACCCTGACTATGAGCCATTAATGAATATGGAAGCGCAGCTTCAGTCCTTCCGTACTCTGGACGGAAAGCCGTACAGGCTCGTGCCTCTGCCGAAGCCGGAGCAGATGTTCCTGGATGACTATCCTCTCCCGGCATCTTACGCTAATTTTCTGATAATCAACGGGGCGGTTCTTGTGCCGGGCACCGGCTCGCAGCTTGATGAGGTTGTGCGCGCAAGGCTTCAGGAAGTGTTCCTGGACAGGGAGGTCATCATGATAGACTGCCGTCCGCTCCTCTCAGGCCACGGTGGACTTCACTGCGTCACAATGCAGCTTCCGGAGGGGTGGCTGGAATAATCCGCGGTCACTGAGCTTGTCGAAGTGACCGCATTGTTATACCGTCTTGACACTTCGTCGCTTCGACAAGCTCAGCGACCGACAAGCTCAGCGACCGACAGACAAGCTCAGTGACCGGCAGGACCAGTGACCGGCAGGACCAGTGACCGGCAGGACCAATTCTTTGAGCTATTGGAGTCCTATCAGAATGAATATGACAGCGTCACTCCAAAAGAGTGATAGACCATCTTTTTCGCATGATAGAAGTCATCGAAAGACTGCCCTTCATATTCAAGAGTCCTGAGGGTGGAGTACATGTCAATGTCGTTCAATGAGTAGCTTAGCCCGATTCCGAAATCATCGAAGTTAAACATCAGCGTCCCACGGCACTGCCAGAAAAGCCAGCGCCCGCCCCAACTATGGACATGCGCGGTTGCCGTACCCCCAGCCTCATTGGACAAAAGAAGGTCTCTTCCCGAATATGGCACCGCAAAGACAGCCCCCGGCTCGATGAGGCAAAAGACCCTGCAATGCGGAAATTTCAGCAGGTCCGGAGTCTTGAATATTCCCGAGAACAGGAATTTCGGCCCCATCGCCTCCATGTCCAGACTCTCTTCCTCATCACCGGACATCTCGCGCCAGAAATCATATTCCCGATCCATAATGTCACCGCAAGGCATTTTGTCTCCAAGGTAAGTCATGCCGCATGAAACTCCGCCTCCCAAAGCGACATTTGGAGTTAGAAAGTGATGCCATGTCATTTCCATCAGGCCATAGTGGTTTGTGGACCAGCCCATGTTGAGCCGGAACAGATCCGACGTCCTCACCGGTCTATTTTCCCGGTCGACCTTCACGTCCATCTCTCTGGAACGGTTGGTCGCTTCGACAGGCTCAGCGACCAGCAAGGACAACAGCACCAAGCCCAGAAAGTGCGTTTGTATAAGTTCATTCAGCCCACTCATATTCAATCATTCTTTTGTTGCAGCATATAGATTTCTTTTTGGCGTTCAATTTCCCTACGGAGTTCATCTTCTGTAGGGAGAAACGGCAAGTATTTCGCTGCGAAAAGTTGCTCATTTCCATTCAAGATGGAATATTTCGCGATATCCGAATCCGTATCCGAGCAAAGGACTATCCCTATTGTAGGGTTATCCCCCTCCGTCCTCTTCAACTCATCATACATACGGCGATACATATCCATCTGCCCTACATCCTGATGTGTTATTTTTCCTATTTTCAGATCGACCAATACATAGCATTTGAGAATCACATTGTAGAACACCAAGTCGATAAAATAATCCTGAGCATCAGTTCTTATCATCTGTTGGCGTTTGACAAATGCAAAACCTCGTCCCAATTCCATAAGGAAGTCTTGCAGGTGGTCAATTATCGCTGTTTCTAGTTCTTTCTCTGAAAAGCCCGTGTCCTGCTTGAATCCTAAAAATTCAGCCACGATCGGATTCTTCAACAGTTCCGGTTGTTTTGGCTGTTTTCCAGTCATCGGCAGTTGAGGCTGAGTGAAATGACGCTCATAATATTGCGTGCTGATGTTTCTGTCGAGAGTCCTTACACTCCACATTTCTTGGGACGCAGTTTCCAAATACCAACGTATAGCAGTCTCATCGCCTACACGCAAGGTTCGGAAAATGTGAGTCCACTGAAGATTTGGAAATCGCGATTTCCAAATCTCGTAATTTGGGATAGTAATATAAAATTTGCGGAAAGCCCTAAGATAACGAGCCGAAAATCCATCTCCATAATCATGGGTTAGTCGCTTCGACAATTTGTCTATAAGCCGCTCACCATACACAGCCCGTTCGAGCCCTCCCTGCTCTTCCTCCACTATGCGTTTCCCTATTTGCCAATAGGTTTCAATCATGATGCCACTGACAGAAGAATAGGCCTCTCCACGACCTTTCTCAATGATGTTTTTGATGTCGGTGACTATCTTGCCTATATTTATTTCCGAACTCTCATTCATAGTAATATTAAAATATAGTGGCTAATTATCCTTTATCCTTTCCTTATAGCAGTATGGGCAAAGATATTCATAATCTTGCAGAAGCAGCATAACTTCGCTAAATTATGATTGGCTCGTGGCCGCAGGCCGGCAAGTACTTATCGAGAAGGTCGCTGACCTTGATTTTCACGAAGCAACCCGCTGTGCCGTCTGTACAGCAGTACGACTCGCCTTCCAGGATTTCTTTGTCAAGGACGAATGTCACCTCCTTAGCTGAATCAAGACAGGCGCTCAGCACAGTGGTCGCGCCATGCTCGGTCCCAGCGATCTCAAGCAGTTTCTCGGCAGAGGCGAAAGACACCCTCGGAATTCCAAGAGCCTGGCCGAAGTCCTTGGTGACGAACGGCTTGTCATCTCTTGTCACATAGAGGTAGAACTTGGTCTGCTGACGGTTGCAAAGGAATATGCTCTTGACTATCCTGCCTCCGAGTCCGGCATTGATGTTCTGGCAATCCTCCATCGTGATCCCTGGATCGGTGTCAACCCTCTCGAACGGGATTCCCAGTTCCGAGAACATCTCGTAAACTTTCTTCTGCAACGGTGTGGAGAACGTCTCCGGGGCCGTGCGCTTTATCTCACTGACGTAAAACATTTAGAATCGATATTTAGCAACTGTGACATTGAGTAATTAAAACCGCTTTTAGTAAGCGATATAAACAACTTGCCACTCTTTTTAGCTCTCAGGAAAGCCTCTATCCACGACAAACCAATCAGAAATCGATCTTCATGTCAAACTGGTCGCAGGCCCCTGTACGGTGGGCCAAGTGCTTGGTACTCGGAGAGATGCCGAAGAGAGGGGAATAGGTCTTCACCTTCACCGTCTTGCCGTCCGGCATGAACTCCAGAATCCTCAGCCAGCCGTCTCCACCGTTGCCTTCCCAACCGCCTCCAAGGATCTGGACATTGAACATCATCTGATGCACATTCCGTCCGGCCATGTTCTTGTCCACACGGTAGGCCACAGAATCCTCAAAGCCACCCGGACGTCCAGTGTGGCCGCAGACCACAAGCACAACATTAGGCGTGACAGACACAAACTTGTCCCAGAAATCCTTGCCGGAGGTCTGAGGTCTCACCTTGTAATGAGAATTGTCGGTGTAATCCGCTGTGCGATGCTTGAGATAGCTGTGCGTCATCGCGATCACCTTATGGCCGATGTACTTTTCGTTTGTAGCGAGATTCCTGGCCCATTCCAATACCTCCGGCCTTGGAGCGAACTCTGTCGTTATGACCAGAATATCCCCCCAGTTCTTGTCGTGGAACTCAAAAGCGGCATTCTCCATCGAGATGTCACCGTTGCGATTCGGGAAATCCGCCACGAGGCAATCTCGCCAACAGGAGTTGCGCTCGAAAGGAAAATATTCAGGAAATTTTGTCCTGCCGTTCTCGGCTATCTTATAGCCATAGTCATGGTTGCCGCACGAAATGATGTACGGGACCTTGCCGTCAAGACGCGACATGGACCTTGATGCGGCCTCCCACATCTCACGGCTGGTCTGGTTCACCATCTTACGGTTCATTTTGATGTTCTCGTTCTGTTCGACCAGATCACCGGTGCAGAGCACGGCTTTGATGTTCAGGTGATCCACATTGTCAGCGATCCAAGCCGTACAAAGCTCAAAAATCGGCTGGTTGATGTCGTACTTGTTGTAGGTCTGGGGATCTCCAAGAACGATCATGGAGAATGATTCCTCGTTCTCAAGATTCTGACGGTCAGCCCTATGCTGGGCAAAAAGCGGATTCGCCCCTATTGCGAGCAAGCCTAAGATCCAAAAGATCAAGATGTATTTTCTCATACTTCCAGTGTTGATGACGCTGCAAAGATATACATTTCCAATGTGGAGGCCAAACATTCCGGCCACCTCATGAAAGTCTGAGGAAATATTCCTAAATTGCAGGGTATATGGAAAAGATCAGAATATGGTGCGGAGGCGAGGCGTCGCTCCCGACGGTTTACATACATTCCGTGGCGGGAGACGGACATTGCGTCTGGGAGGCGTGCAGACGGATCGGATGCCCGGACTTCAATCTGGTGTCGGTTTACGATTTCGATTTCGAGGACGAAATAACTCCGTGGGCGGCTCCTGCGGTGAGGAAAGGCCAGCCTACGTTCAAAGGGAACGCGGAGGAACATCTGACCGGACTTCTGGACAGAATCATGCCTGAGGTGGAAACACAACTTCCAGAGCCAGCTCTTTACAACGCCTTGGCGGGATATTCATTGGCCGGACTTTTCGCCCTTTGGAGCGTCTGGAACACAGATCGTTTTACCAGAATTGCTTGTGGTTCAGCCTCTTTCTGGTATCCTGGTTTTGTTGAATATGCCGTTTCTCATCCGATGACACACCGGCCGGATTTCGTGTCCCTTTCGCTCGGGGACAACGAAAGCAACACGAAACACCCTGTCATGAGCCGTGTGGGGATCTGCACGGAACGGATTCTGGGGCTCCTTACCGAACGAAACATCCCGCACTGCTTCGAGATCAATCCAGGCAACCATTTCACAGATCCAGACCTGCGCCTCGCCAAGGCCATCTCACGAATGCTGACCGGAAAGCATTCCATAAAAGCTTAATAATCAATAGGTGAGCCATCACCCGCTCATTCACAAACAGATAGAAAATCCTGCCCTCCCGATCGTCCCGGCAGCGATTTATAACTATCAACATAACAGCAACTTATAAAACACGCCAAAGATGATGCAAGGCTTGGAGAATACAGTGCCGGAAACCGCGTTGGGATATTCATAATCACGCTGAGGGTAGCGCAATGGTTGGTCGGAGAGGCGCCTGATGCCGTGGCTGGATTCGTAAAGGCCGTGCCGGGATATTCATAGTGACCGTGCCGGGATATTCATAAAAATTAGTGTGAGGATGCGATGCAAGGAATGGTTATTGCTGGATTTAGGAGGTTTGTTAGTTGAGCGGCGGGCAATCGTCGTTTTGAATGAATATATTCACTGATGGCAATTGCCTGCCTGACGGGAAAAGAGAGAGACATGAATAAGACAACAAGAAAAGTCCTGCTTTCGGGGATGGCGGCCGCCATGCTGGTGTCATGCGGGACAGCGAAAAAAAGCGGGCGGAGCGATGCCGGACAAGTGATAATGGGGAATATGGAAGAGACTGACAGTGACTACCTTATCTTAGACGACAGCCAGAGGAATCTTTTGGCGAAGAACAACACATTCGCCATCAACCTGTTCAACAAGGTTTCAGGAATGGACTCAAGGGTGGTTTCTCCGCTTAGCGTCACCGGACTGATGACGATCCTGTCAAACGGAGCCGAGGGGGAGACACGTCAGGAGATCCTCAACACGCTTGGATTCAGCGGAGCGTCTCAGGACGAGATCAACGCTCTGTACGGCTATCTCATCAAGAAGGCCGGAAAGCTGGACCCTTCCACGACCGTCAACATCGCAGACTACATCGCGGTCAACAAGAACAACAAGGTCAAGAAGGACTTCGAACGGACAGTAAGCGATTGGTTCAAGGCCGAGGTTGAGAATCTTGATTTCACATCGAGCAAGACGGCAGGCATCATCAACGACTGGTGCTCCGAGCACACAGACGGGATGATTCCCAAGATTATAGACAGCGTTGAGCCAAGTGCCGTCGCCTACCTGATGAACGCGATCTACTTCAACGGCTCATGGACGGATAAGTTTGACGCCAAGGACACCAAGGTCGAGCGGTTCAGGGGCTACACCCGCGACATCAAGAAAGTCAATATGATGCACAGGAATGATGAATATCTCTACACCTCCAACAAGACATACTCCGCTGTCAGGATCCCTTACGGCAACGGCACGTTCTCGATGACTGTGCTTCTGCCCAACGAGGACAAGTCGATTCAAGACATGATGAAGGTACTCAGTGCCAAGGAACTCTCACGGATGCGTCAGAACATGGAGAGCTGCAAGGTTGACCTCAAGTTACCGAAGTTCACGACTGAAGTCGAGCAGCCTCTGAATGACGTCATCGCCAGTCTGGGAGCCTCCACGATGTTCAAGCCGGCAGCGGATTTCAGCAAGTTGGCGGACGGGAATATTTTCGTTTCCAAAATGTTCCAGAAAGCCAAGATTGAGGTAAGCGAGGAGGGCACCAAGGCCGCCGCCGTCACCGCAGCGATCATGACGATGTCAGCACTTGCTCCAGAACCTCGTCAGGTTGAGTTCCATGCGGACAGGCCGTTCGTCTATGTCATCAGTGAATCCAGCACCGGAGCCATCTACTTCATGGGGCAGTTCACCGGCAGCGAGATCTAAGCTTATTTCAGGCTCTATAGAAGCCAGATAAAAACTAATTCCCGAATTTTGGTAACGTGCAAAATTCGTGAATTTGCTTTTGTCTGGCTTATGTCAGTTCAATGCAAACAGTATTTGTTTATTACGATAAACAAATTTAATACGAATTTGTTTATTGCGATAAACATTTATATATTTGCAAAAAAGCATTGCATTATGGATATTTTATTCGACCGTCACATT
Organism: uncultured Bacteroidales bacterium; assembly: GCA_934667175.1. Classification (GTDB taxonomy): domain Bacteria; phylum Bacteroidota; class Bacteroidia; order Bacteroidales; family UBA932; genus Cryptobacteroides. Next base: position 84,210 of record CAKULN010000004.1, read on the forward strand.
GAATACCTCTCAGACGTACCTACGGAATTCACTCGCGGACTGATGAATGCGATAGATTGGGATTCAAGGCTCGTGATAATCCGCGGACCAAAAGGCGTTGGAAAATCCACACTGATGCAGCAGTATGTGCTGAAAAATTTCGGACCCACAGATCGCCATATTCTATATTGTTCCGCAGACACGGCATATTTTTCCAGCCACACTCTGATTGACACTGCGTCAGAATTTGTGAAGAAAGGCGGCAAGGTTCTTCTTATTGATGAAATTCACAAGTACGAGAACTGGAGCAGGGAAATCAAAGAGATTTATGATCTCTATAAAGGGTTGAAGGTTATCCTCAGCGGATCATCACTGATTCAATTAAATGACGGACAGGCGGATCTGTCGAGAAGGGCTGATGTGTATGACATGCCGGGATTATCTTTCAGGGAATATCTTTGGTTCCGCACCAAGCGTGAGATAAAGCCTGTGCCCCTACATCTACTTCTATCCGATCCCAATGGATTCTGCCTGGCGGTAAGAAATGTATGCCGCCCGTTGGAATATTTTCCCGACTATCTTAAAAGCGGTTATTACCCTTTCTCGTTTGAAAAAAGCAAGACCTACAAGAATCTTGTGGAGAATGTGGTAAATTACATCATTGACAGCGAATTGACAAGATACAGAGGAATAAATGTCTCCAACACGAGAAAGATAAGCGCACTTCTTCAAGTGATTTCCGGAATGCTGCCATACCTCGTGGATGTGTCCAAATTATCAAGAAGTCTGAGCATCGACAGGGTCACACTTCTAAAGTATTTCAAATACCTTGATGAAGCGAAAGTAATCAGATGTCTATACACAGAAATGAACAAGATATCCGATCTTCAGAAGCCCGACAAGTTGCTGATGGACAACACAAATCTCCTCTATACATTCTCAGATGGCGAACCTGAGACAGGAACCGCACGAGAGACGTTCTTCTGTAATCAATTGGCTTCCGCCGGACACAAGATTGAGTACGGAGGACTTAAAACAGGAGATTTTAGGATAGACCACAAAATTGTAATAGAGGTTGGAGGTGCTGGAAAGGATTACTCCCAAATAAACGACGCTGACATCAATAACGCAGCTCTTGCCGTTGACAACATCGATATGGCAAACGGCAAGAAAATTCCACTCTGGGCATTCGGCTGCCTTTATTGACTGTCAGTCTTGGCCATTGACCGGATGCCACACTAAGATTTAACTAATCGACAGATCAGGTAAACTTTTCAAATCATTATGATAAGGTCTCTTCGACAAGCTCAGTGGCCGGTGCGCTTCGACAAGCTCAGCGACCGGAAAGAGAATTGTTCACCGGCCGGAGGTGCGGCGGAGGTCGAGGGCGCGCTGGAACTCGCGGGCGTTGCGGTTGTGCTCGGAAAGGGTGGAGGCGAATTTGTGGGTGCCGTCCATGGCGGCGCTGGCGCAGAAATAAAGGTAGCCGTGGCGGTCCGGATTCAGGACGGCCTCAAGGCTGGCTTTGTCAGGCACACAGATCGGGCCGGGAGGAAGGCCCTCATGGAGGTAGGTGTTGTACGGTGAGTCAAACTCAAGATGCTTGAACAGAATCCTGTTCAGAGTGTAGCCATAACAAAAAGCCACAGTCGGGTCGGCCTGAAGGCGCATGCCAAGACGCAGACGATTAAGGTACACACCGGCGATGGAGGAATATTCAGGAGCATGGTTAGACTCGCTCTTGACGATGGACGCCACGATCGAGACCTGCTTGGGGGTCAAGCCCTGTGCCTCGGCCTTGGCGACATTCTCAACGGTCCAAAAGGCATCGTAGGCGGCCTTCTGCTTGTCCAGAATGTCTTTCATCGAAGCGGTCCAATAGAGCTGATAGGTGTCAGGCATTATCAGGGAAAACACGTCAGAGGGAGTAAAGCCGTAGCCGGCAAGCAAGGTGGAGTCATTCAAAGCCCTGACGGCCTCGGCGGAATCCAGCATCATCTGGTTGCCGATCTTGCGGGCTATCTGCCCTTTGAGCCTCATCGTGCCTGAAAGAACCAGATTCACAGGCGACTGCCAACCATTTTTCAGCATCCTCACAACATAAACGCTCGGCTTGCTTTTCTCAACGACATAATGCCCGGGCTTCAAATCGCTGTCGGCCAAACTCTTCCTAACCACTCTGGCCAAACTGCGACGATTTATGACAATGCTGTCAGGAATCTGTCCAAGCACCTCAGCCACCGTCATCTGCGGACGGACATACAACTCGGCCTTGCCGGAAAAATTCGGCTTACGGTTGTCGGCGTACCAACGGCCACCGACAGCGCCAAGGACGACGATCACCACCAACGCTGCGAACAGTGCAATCAACTTCCAAGTCTTCATTTCCTTACTTTTTTGCCGCGAAGGATGACAGTGTCACCCTCACGAAGTTCATAACCGGCCGGGAATCCGTTCATCTTCCTCACACTGGACATCTTCACGGCGAACCGCTGGCAGATGTCACGCAGCGACTCCCCGTCCTCACCCACAATGTACTTGTCAAGCCCTCTCTCGGACTGGTTCTTCTTTGCCTGCAAATAGACCACCGTACCCGGCAGAAGCTCCTCGGAGCGAGTCAAATCATTGAATCTTAACAATTCATTCAGATAAAGATGGTACGACCGAGCGATGCTTGAATATGTCTCCCCCTCCACCGAAGTGATGAACGGAACCCCGTTGCGGGAATATGCCTCCCTTGTCAGCGAGAAACTGAACACCTCCAGACCGCTCTTGTCAATCCTCTTCGGTTCCTCAAGAGAAAGCGGCGACGCAGGGATAACATCCGGCACGGCTTCCTCACTGGAACGCATTTTCTTTCTGGCCTTGCGGGCCTTCCTCTCCCGGCGGATTTCCTTACGAGTCTTCACTTTCTTGGCGACGGACTGTTTGCCACCCTTGGACGCCTCGGAGCCAACAGACGTTGATTCCGTCGTCTGAGACTCCGCCTTCAACAAGCGCTCCGACTCTTCGGAAGTCATTGTGTCATATTCATAAAGTTTGTAATCCTCAATGTATTTGATGAGCTTGGCTGGATAGTTCGGATCAGTCGCATAACCGGCCTTCTTCAATCCGTAAGCCCATCCTTTGTAGTCTGTGGTCTTCAGTTCGAAGAGAAACTTGTAGCGGTCCCGGTAGCGAAGAAAGTCCGAGTGATCCTGAAACGACTCGTCAGCGGAGTCATATACCCGGAAGCACTCCCCTTTCGCATCGTCATCGTAGCGCATCGACTTGCCTTTCCAATCCTTGTGGCACTTGATTCCGAAATGGTTGTTTCCTTCTGTGGCCAAAGAAGACAGCCCGTAACGGGACTCAAGGATGCCCTGAGCCAAGGTGATGCTGGCAGGAACGCCGCTGCGGTACATCTCACGGACCGCCGTCGGGGCCCATTTCCGGATATACCTTTCCTGGGGCGTGCCCTGAGCGAGGACAGCCACCTGACACAGAACAAGACTTATGAATATGATAACCTTTTTCATCATGTAGACTTACAATAGACTGTAAATATAGTGATTTTTGGCCGATGGATGATTCAGCCGGCCAAGGGTCTTTACAAATAAGACAACTCCTACCCCAATTTCACAAGCGGAATGTCGAAAACATCCCCGTCATTGGCGGCATAGGTCTCAGGGAATATGCTCCTGCACTCCGATTCGTAAACGGAGACGTTCTTGCATCGTGAGGAATAATGCCCGATCACAAGCTTCCTAACACCTGCGTCGAGCGCGCATCTGGCGGCCTGAAAGGTCGTGGAATGATGTCTCGCCGCCGCCTGATCCTCAAGATCCGCCGTGTATGTCGTCTCATGGTAGAGCAGATCCACACCCTTTACCCAAGAGGCCAATTCCGGGAACGGGGCCGTGTCGCTGCAATAGGCGAACGAACGGGGGACGTACGGCCTGTAGCCAAGTTCCTCGAACGGGAGCACTTCGGTGGAGCCGTCAAGATGTTCACGGACCACATCCTCGCCACGTTTCACCGCTCCTATCTCGGTGAGCGAGAGGGCATATTCATCAATCTTCCACTTTTTGACGTTCATCTGAGGCTCCTTTTCCCGGAAGAGCCAGCCGAAGGTTTCGATCTTGTGGTTTAGCGGGAAAGCAATGACTTCCAGTGATTTTGTGTGGTAGATCGTTTCGGGAGCCTTCATATTCATAGGAATATGCCGGATCTCGAACGGGATGCCTTCGCCGTAGTAGGAAAGGAAGAATTTCAGGATAGGGCCGAAGCTGACCGGAGCATAGATGTTCAGCGGTGTCATCCGGGATAGCATCCCCATTGTGGAAAGCAGGCCGAAAAGCCCGAAGACATGGTCGCCGTGGATGTGGGAAAGAAAGATCGAATCTATCATCATCGGAGATATATGGCTCTCCTGAAGGCGCGTCTGCACCCCCTCTCCGCAATCAATTAAAAACGAGCGCCCATGTACGGAAAGTACCTGAGCGCTCTGATTTCTTCCGGGGATGGGCTTGGCCGAAGCCGTGCCCAACACCGTCAATGTAAAATCCATGGATTATTCACCTTTCTCGAACTTGTCCTTGAGGGCGGCGAGCTCGCTGATGTCACCGAGGGTGGTCTTCTCCAGGTTGGAGTTGATCTTCTTGACCGCCTTCTTTGTGTTGTCAGCCTCTACGGCCACCTTCTCGGCCTTAGCCTCAGAATATGTTCTTACGTGAGAGAGAAGGATCCTGCGGGTGCTTCTCCTAAGCTCGATGACCTTGAACGGAAGGGTCTCGCCGACAACGGCCTGCTTGCCATCCTCCTTGATGAGGTCACGGCTGAACGCGAAGCCTTCGTCGTCACCCTCAAGCTTGATGTTGGCGCCCTTGTCGGTAAGGGAAGCGATGGTTCCCTCAACGGTGGAGCCTACAGGGTACTTCTTCTCGATGGCATCCCAAGGGTTAGGGGTGAGCTGCTTATGACCAAGGCTGAGCTTGTGGTTGGCCTCGTCGAAGTCAAGGATCTGAACGTCGATGACATCACCAGGGGACACGAGCTCTGAAGGATGCTTGATCTTGTTCCATGAGAGGTCGCTGATGTGGATGAGTCCCTCAACTCCGTCCTCAGGCTCGGCGAACACACCGAAGTTGGTGATGTTGCGCACGACAGCCTTGTGAACTGAACCTACAGGGTACTTGTCGCGGATGCTCTCCCAAGGGTTAGGGGTGAGCTGCTTCAGACCGAGGGACATCTTCCTGTTCTCACGGTCGATGGAGAGAACCTTGGCCTCTACCTCGTCACCAACCTTGAGGAACTCCTGGGCGCTATGGAGTCTTGGAGACCAAGACATCTCAGACACGTGGATAAGTCCTTCTACGCCAGGCTCGATCTCTACGAAAGCGCCGTAGTCGGCGATGAGCACAACCTTACCCTTGACAACGTCGCCTTCCTTGATGTTGGCGTCGAGGTTGTCCCAAGGATGAGGAGTAAGCTGCTTGTAACCAAGGGCGATTCTCTTCTGCTGAGGATCGAACTCCTTGACGACAACCTTGATCTTCTGGTCGAGTGAAACGACCTCCTCAGGGTTGTCGATCCTGCCCCATGACAGGTCTGTGATGTGGATGAGACCGTCAACACCGCCGAGGTCAACGAAGACTCCGTAGTTGGTGATGTTCTTGACGGTACCCTCAAGGATCTGTCCTTTTTCAAGCTTGCTTATGAGCTCGGCCCTGCGCTGCTCCTGCTCGGCCTCGAGAAGAGCCTTGTGGGAAACGACAACGTTGCGGAACTCCTGGTTGATCTTGACGATCTTGAAGTCCATTGTCTGGTTGACGTAGGCATCGTAGTCGCGGATAGGCTTGATGTCGATCTGTGATCCAGGGAGGAAGGCCTCGATTCCGAAGACATCGACGATCATGCCGCCTTTCGTGCGGGTCTTGACGAAGCCCTTGACAATCTCGTCGTTGTTGAACGCCTCGTTGACCCTGTCCCAAGACTTGAGGGCGCGCGCCTTCTTGTGGGAAAGGATGAGTTGGCCTTTCTTGTCCTCAGCGGACTCTACATAGACCTCAACCTTGTCACCAACCTTGAGGTCTGGATTGTAACGGAACTCAGGAGCCTGGATGACACCCTCGCTCTTGTAACCTATGTTGACGATGACCTCTCTCTTGGAGATGGCGGTAACGGTACCCTCGACAACCTCATTCTCAACTACCTTAGAGAGAGTCTGGTCGTAAGCGTCCTCGATGGACTTCTTGTCCTTGTCGCCATAAATCTCCGCGCCGCCCTCGAAAGCGTCCCAATCAAACTTGTCAGGAGCGATCGAAGCGTTGAGAGATGTTTTCTTCTCAGCAGGGGCCTCGGCCTTAGGCGCAGCCTCGACCTTGACTTCCTCTGCTACTTTCTGTGTTTCTTCTGCCATAATGGTAATAAAAGATAACTAGTTGTTTAACAATATTTTTACGCCCTACCGGACACGCCAAACCATGGCCTCCGGTCAAAAGGCTTGCAAAAATAGGCAAAAATATCTGATTTACAACAAGAAAAAGGAATAATTTCACAACAGTTTGTTCTTCCGGAAGAGGAACACCACCAAAGCCACCGTCAGCAGCATCACCCCGAGCAAAAGCACCCACATCCAGCTCTTGTCCATCAGCGGCATCGGAACATTCATCCCGTAGAAACTCGCGACCAATGTCGGAGGCATCAGAAGCACTGAGACAAGGGTGAATATCTTCATGATCTTGTTCTGGTCCAGATTGATGAGGCCGACAACCGTGTCCTGAAGGTACTCCAGCCTCTCGAAACCGAAGTTAGTGTGGTTGATCAGTGAATTGATGTCCTGAAGCAGGACAGAGAAACGCCTGTGGAGTTCCTTGGGATACTTGTCGCTCCTGAGCATGTTGGAGATCAGCCGCTGCTTGTCGACGATGTTCTCCCGAACGAGCATGGTGTTTTCCTGCAACTGATTGATGTCCAAGAGGAAATCCTCGTCTATATCCTCCTGCTGGTTGATTCGCTTGCTGTACTGCGAGATCTCCTTGCTCATCAGCTCGATCATGTCGGCGTCCAGGTCGACACGCTGGTCCATGATGCTCGCGAAGACTGTGTAGCCGTTGGGGTAGGACTGGGGCATCGCGACAATCCTGCGCTGGAGTTCCGTGAAACTTCTCAGCGGAACATCCCTCAGAGTCGTAAGGCAATTTCCCACGAAGGTGAAGGAGACGGCCTCCATCGAGTAGTCCTCCGGTCCCGGCATCAGGAAGTTGGTGTTGGCGAAGATCGCGTTCTCGGTCTCGGAGAAACGGGAGGAACTCTCGATCTCCTCAGCCTGGGCACGGCTCTGGATCTCCTCGCCAAGAAACTCATCCACAGTGTGTTTCTCCTCACTTGACGGGGAAAGGATGTCAATCCAAAGGACATCGTCTCTCTTTATCTTGGAAAGCTCCGTTTCAGATTGGGAAACCAACAGTTTGCCGTTCTGTCTGTAGAAAATCGCGATCATACTCTTTCTGTATTATTCCCGGCCCGAGCGTGGGAAAGATTCCACTTCAATGCGCTGACATTACGGAGAAGTCAGCCTGCAAAATTAGGAATATTTTATGGACTAAAAAAAATTATAGCTCATAAAAAAAATATGGCATAAAAAAAAATATTAATTTCCCCCAGTCGCTTCGTTTCTAGCCCCAAGACTCTTGTACCAACACGAAAAACCACAGAACCGTTTTGAATTGTTTGCTTAAAGGCTTAATAGCGAAAAAAATATAAGGCTTACAGGATACTGTAAAGAGAATAACACCCCGCATCGCACCTCATTTATGCCAACTGTAACTGCCAACTTAATATGACTCTTTTTCAAACCGTGCTGATAACTTGTTCAAGTTGATTTCATAGTTTTGTGTCACGTATTCCGCCAGTTGTTTTAGTGCCAGGTCTAAATCTTTCATTATACATATTGTGTCTTGAAATTTCTTTTCAGCGTCTTCTGATTCAAAGACATCGAATGACAGACCATAGAAATGATATAAATTTGGATTGCCTTTCGACAACTCATAATATTTCCAATTGTCTGACATAATTTTGTCCCAAAAAGAGTAAAAATGCAAAATGTGAGAAAGTAAAGCTTCATCATATATAACGAAAGTGTAAGTGTTAAGTATACTTCTCCAAATGTCATAAGATATTGGAATTCGTGAGTCGATATATTCAGGTCCCTTATCAATGTACTCTTGCATCAAATTGAAACTGAAATGACCAAATAGATCATTCATCCATTTAATGTCATTATCTCTTTTGAATGAATCAGATAGGGAATTAGCAAGTGACTGACTCTCTGAAGACAAGGGACTTTTATTGTTCGAAACTGATTCCAGGAAATCATTCTTTTCCTTTTCCCATATATCTTCTGCGGGCATTTTAGTCTTGAAAAAAGACGTAAGATCTTCTGCGAACAGGTCAAGTCTATCGCGAGTTTCCTCATTGTCAATAACATGAATTGCCAATACGCTTGAGTCAATCACACCATTCAATTCTTCAAAAGATGCATCAGGGCTCATAAATACGATACATTTTTGATTCAGCACCCAGGCAGCACCCATCTCATTGAGACTTTTAGGGCTACGGTAATAATGAGGTGAGCTGGCAATTATCATGAACAAGTCAAATTGTTCGTATTGCTGTTTCATCGTTTGAATAATATTCGCCCCATTAGGCACACCATATTTAGCTTTTGAGCTATAGAATATTTTGGAACGATCACTTCCAATCAATATCGTAACCAAACGAAAAATCCCGTCACAGAAAACTCTGTCTACGCTATTATGGCTTATAAAAACTTTTTTTCTCTTTTTTACGCACATAACATTCTTATTTTAATCCAGACATGCTCATTCCGCCAGTATGGTCAACCAACTGATGAATGTCGGTAGGAACCCTCATCAATGATGTTGTTCCTTCAATATGATGCCAGGTAAATCCAGAAGCCCAAGAATTACCAAGATTTTGGAACATGGTTTCCGCAGCTGCGATGTCTTTCTTACTGTCACCGGAGAGTTTGCCAATATCCATGATAATTGGATTTCCATCAGCGCCTTTAGCTGCAACATTGGAGAAATCAGGAAATCCCTGCTTTGAGAAAGGAACGCCGCCAGGGTATTTTTTGTCCAATAGTATCAAATCTTCTGTTGACAATGTTTTCATGCCGCGTAGGTCAACGGTATTGCCTCCTCTTTTCAATCTTGCCATTAGCCCTGAATTGAGGTGTGGGTTGAAATAGTATGTATTTCCGGCATACACTCTGGCATTTTTCGGGAATTCACCTTTGGGAGTCACAGCAATTTGGCTTACATCCACATGATTACGGGTGTTAAGCCACCTCTGTATATTAAACTCAGGATTTGCATTAATCAGTTTCTCAAGCTCGACATCTTCGGACATCTCTCGAAGCAGAGTATTCTGCTTTTCGGAAGTCATCCCTAATGTCTCGGCTACACTCTTTACGGTAGCTTCGCTTTTTGCTGCTTTGCTTACATTTGAGAACGATTGAGATATTCTATTCTTTCCTGACGTTGATGCTTCGATGCGTGCGTATTGTGGCGTTACGCCATCATCGGCATACTTAAAGGTGAGTGTTGCTGATACGTCGTTCCCTTTGGATGCCTGCTTCAGTTTCCTGAAAGAGGAATTCCATTCAGGACCTAAATCCACATATCCATCCCTGCGCAATACATTTGCTACAAGTTCATCGGGAGAGACATTTTTTGCGTCAACTTGCAGTACTCGTCCAAGATCATCAACAAAGAACGCATATTCCAAGCCATTCGCTCCTTTCATTTTGTACAGGCTGTTTGGAATAAGTTCTCCTTTGGCCAGATTGCCATCTGGAATAATCCTTTCAATATTGGAAAACCTAACAATCCCGTCAGAGTAGTCGGCTATAAGATTACCGGTATTCTTGTCAACCAGTTTGACGATTCCTTTCTCTTCTTTCGCAACAATGTTCTTGAATACGTTGGTTTTTCCAAGATTCTTGGCATCGTAATCCGACTTGGCAAAGGTCCTGAAAAAGTCAACATTATTAGCCAACTTTGGGGCTGACTCTGTGAAGATAGAGTATTCATCAGCTAATGTCCTAGAGGACCTTAACGAAGTAAAGAATCTATCATCAACATTGATGACCGAGGCAAGCCTTTTCTTAGTAGATTCACTGAACCTCTCAATGCTTCTGCTTAGGGTGGGATTCTCATTCCTAAGAATGCGTATCACATCATCCCATTCCATATTGCGAACAAATTTCTCGCTTGCCTCTTTTGCTATTGCTTTGCCGCCTTTCTTTGCGGCTGCCTCTGCAGATTCTTCGGCAACTTCTCCCATTTTTTCCTTACTGATCTTCTTCACTATGCTCTTGCACGAGCAAACATTAGTCAGCAGGATAACGCATATTATGAAGTGGGAAAGAAAGTGCCTATTCACCATAGAATTTGTATGTGTTTTCATTCAAAGACTTGAGAATTGCTGAATAATCAGCTTCCATCACAACAGTGTTCTGTTCACGGAGTGAATTTAGAAGCTTCTTGTCATTTGCCATAGATAGTATGACTGAAACAATAATTGTGATGATGGTGACAATCAATGATAATCCGCCAGTCGGGACAGCGACAATCAACGATATGATGAAAAGAACTAGAAGGACCAGAATCCATACAAGAGCCTCAACTCCGACTTCAATTATGAGATTATTCCTGGAGTGGGTCTTAATGTCACCCAAATATATGTCCTGTGTTGGCAAATCCAGTTTTGCCATAGATGGCAATGAATCGCTGTGTTTTTTTTGGTAGAAATTACTCCTGATTGCAGATACATCCTTGATATATGAATCGTAGCAATCTAGAGCGTCATTTTCAATATCCAGAGAATTGAAGTATTTGGTAGACTTAACTTTCCAGCTATCCTCGAACTTTTCTTTGCACATGAAAATATAATCGAACATATTCCCATAACTTGAGAAGAAGCCGAGTTCATTATCATCAAAATTATCGAGTTGTTTTTCAAAGCTGTTGTCAAGTGTTTTCTTTAAATCTGCCACATATCTTTCGTTATATGCCAATTCAGCATCTCTATACTGTTTGATTGATGCCTTCGACAACTTCCGGTTTGCCGTAGGAACAACAATTGGCTTACTGAGCTTTTCCTTTAATTCCTTCGCGTCCTTGTCTGTGCAAGATACCGTTGAAATCGCCAGAATAATAGCAAAAGATATGCGGATCAGTCGATTCATAGAACTTGCTCAATCACGGGGTTGATGGAATCAACGTATTTATCTTCCATTGGCTTAGGGCTGAATATGAGTAGAGCTATCCAGGCCACAAGGAATAAAAGCATTTCGGCAAGGATTGGCCATATTGCGACAACTGCCGCAAATGCGAGAATTAGTAGGAGAATAATATTCACAATCCAGAATGACCATGGATGATTAGAAGGCCATTTAAGAATGGAATCATACCATCCCCACTCATTATCAATAGCAGCACGTAATTTTGAGAATGACTGTTTGTTCTGAGCGTAATAGATTGAGACATCCTTAATCCTCTGTTCAAAATCTTCTGTTGGTGCTGACTGGCCCGTTCTTATTCTTTCTATTGAGGATGGCGTAACACCGAGCATCCTTGCAAGGGACTGAGTATCTCCGTCACTGCCAATGTAAAGGTCATTCAGTAAATCCTTCGCGGAACGACTCTCAACAATCTTTGCGATTTCAACTCTTTTCTTTGCCTTTGCGTTCTCATTAGAACAACTTGAGAACGCCACACAAGCAATACAAACAACTGCCAGTATCGATAAAGATAATGATTTAATATGGTTCATATTTCGATTTATTTTGTTCGAATTATCTAAAAGTGTTCAAATATAGGTATAATTATCTATAAACAAAAATCTCCCTTAATCAGCGTAAACGAGATGGTGTTTTATGTCGAAAGAAACTTGCATTAACGTGCAAAGATCGTTTCCAGTTTCTTCACTTCTTCAAGCAGTTTGGTTGGATTCAGCGTCTTCAACTTTTGAATGTTCTGCATCTTCCATTTGACGGATGGGTAATTCCGGAAATACGGGAACTCAAAACTGTCCCAGTCTGGTTCACCACTCTCAAAACTCAGCAAAAAAGCTTTGTCTCTTGGCGTCATCATCTCATTGACATCCTTTATCAGTCTGTCTCTGGTCCGCTCAAATTCTTCGTATGAGAATGGTGTGTCGGTCATTCCATCGAACTGATTGACAAGAGCATCCCTTTGGTCGATGAGACTTGGAGCGAGTGATTCGCGGATGGGACGATCGCTGCCAAGCAGACAGAACAGAAAGCCCTCACGAGTCTGTCCGATAGGAATTTCCATATATTTCACGTCAAACAGGTCACGAGGGTGCTGGCGAGAAAGAGCCGCTGCCATCTTGCCGCCATAAAGCAATGTCATGGGAACGATATCCGCCTCACAATACAGCCCGAACTCTTCCTGAGCCTTGTCGCACACCGGCTTGCGGATTATGTCACCGCCGATTACGCCGCGTTTCGTCTGGTTGACTTCTATCTTGATCTGGCGCCCCTGGTATTCACAGAGAAGCTTACTGGTTTCAGGTTTAGGGACGATGCGAATTCCCTTGAAAGCCTTCTTTGCTTTTGCAGCAATGGACAGCAGGTGCTCATTGATATGAGCAAGGCTGGAATTCCGGTCCTCAAGAGGAATATACGTCAGGTCTATGTCTACTGAATAACGCGGCAGGTTCCTCACAAACAGATTGATCGCGGAACCGCCGTGGACCGCAAACGTCCCCTCTTCCGTCACAACCGGAATCATCCTCAACAGGATTTCCACTTTCCTTGCATAATCGCTATTCATATTCCGCCAATTCCGTCGGGATCGTTATTCCGTATTTGCCGATATATTTGCCGCCCTTGGCTATATGACGATCTCCATTTCCGAGATTTATACCAGCCTGGTCAATGGCTCTGAACCACTGATGGCCTGCTTTCTCTGCCATATAAAGGAAAAGTCTCTTGACTTTTATGGATGAGCACTCTTCAAGCAACCGCTGGACTAGTTTCGGACGTAGTGAGGTCAGCATTTCCATCACGTAATAGACATCCATCAAGGAGAAATTCACCGGTGCCAGATGAAGACACTCCAAAAATGCACGCTCCGGGCCGGATATCAGAAGACTATGTCCCCGATAATCAAAAAACTCAAGCCCGATTTCTCCTTTAAAAACAGATGTAGTGAAGTACTTCACCGTCATATCCCAGTCAGCAGTGAGCATCCAAAATCGCAGACGTTCTTCATTTGTGGTAAACAGATACGCCTGCTGTTTTCCCATTGCCATGAAATGAGAATATCCCCGCAGATCCAGTGCAGATGACGCGCCGACGTGGCAATGCTTCCCCAATTGCGAGTCATATGATGCTACAGCAGCGTATAATGATGGTGAGTTTCCCTCAAGCTTATAAACTCCGGTAGAGACTCTTTCCAGCCAGCCGCTGCGGACGTACATTGACTGCTCCTTTCGGTCAATCCCATGAGAGGCCAGCCACGAAGAGAACAGCAGGGAATCCTGCGGCACCAAATCAAGCACTTCTTTAATTTTTGTCGCCATAGCGGTAATAACTACCGCAAATATAGACAAAAATAAAGAAATACAGATTATCTAACAGCTAAATGAACCCCAGCAGGATGTTCAGACCGATGAGGATCAGGACGGAGCCGCCGAGAATCTCGGCGGGGCGGCCGAATTTCTGGCC
>CAKULN010000005.1 GCA_934667175.1 uncultured Bacteroidales bacterium
CATCAATGACATCCAGATCAAGTCCTGGGATCAGTATTGATTTTCCTCACCGGTCACTGAGCCTGTCGAAGTGACCGGAACTAACAGGAATTAACAAGAGTCGCTTCGACAGGCTCAGCGACCAAATATTAAAGGCGACTAAAAATCTCGGATTGTTATACATAATCAACTGAAAGGCAGTTACCGCAAGCGACTTTGGCTCCCGAAGAGGGAGGTCGTGAGCGATTAATGAAGATCCAGTGGACCTTCATAGCGAGCAGCACGGAGTGGGGAGGATCGCTGGAGGTAACTGCCTTTCAGTTGATTCCATCAGGAATAAATCAAGCAGGAAAAAAAATTAAAGGCGACTGAAAATATTCAATCGCCTTTGTTAGTATATTCCTAAAATCAATTAGAATGTGTCGTAGTACTTGGCGTCACGAGGAGTGACCTTGTTCATGTTGTCTAGGAGCATGTCATTGGTCTTATACTCGTCCATGAGTTGAAGCATGAAGTTCATCGCCTCAGTCGGATTCATGTCAGCAAGGAGCTTGCGCAGAATCCAGATTCTGTTGGCGGCCTCACGGCTGTAGAGAAGATCATCACGACGGGTGCTTGATAGTACGACATTGACTGCTGGGAAGATTCGCCTGTTGGCAAGTGTTCTGTCAAGTTGAAGCTCCATGTTGCCGGTGCCCTTGAACTCCTCGAAGATCACGTCATCCATCTTGGAGCCAGTCTCAGTCAACGCCGTGGCAAGAATTGTCAGCGAACCGCCACCCTCGATGTTACGCGCGGCACCGAAGAAACGCTTCGGCTTCTGAAGGGCGTTGGCATCCACACCACCGGTCAAAACTTTTCCCGAAGCAGGCTGCACAGTATTGTACGCACGTGCGAGACGAGTGATCGAGTCAAGCAGGATCACAACATCGTGACCGCATTCAACGAGCCTGCGGGCTTTCTCCAGCACCATATTCGCGACTTTCACATGCCTTTCCGCCGGCTCATCGAATGTAGAGGCCACAACCTCGGCCTTCACACTGCGGCTCATGTCGGTGACCTCTTCAGGACGCTCGTCAATGAGAAGAACAATCTCGTAGACCTCTGGATGATTGTCTGCGATGGCGTTGGCTATCGACTTCAGCAACATTGTCTTACCGGTCTTCGGCTGAGAGACGATCAGTCCGCGCTGGCCCTTTCCGATAGGGGTGAACATGTCCACGATACGGCAGGAAGGATCGCTCTGATGCCCATGTCCAAGAAGATTGAACTTCTCGTTCGGGAACAAAGGAGTAAGGAAATCAAACGGAACCCTATCACGAATGTAGTCAGGAGTCCTGCCGTTGATGTAGTTGATCTTGACAAGAGGGAAATACTTGTCGCCTTCCTTCGGAGGGCGGATCTCACCCGTGACTGTGTCTCCGGACTTCAGGGCATTGTTCTTTATCTGGCTCTGGCTGACATAGATGTCATCAGGCGAATTCAGATAGTTGTAGTCGGAAGAGCGGAGGAAACCATAACCGTCCGGCATGATCTCAAGCACACCGGTAGCCTCGACGGTGCCGTCAAACTCGATTTCCGGAGCCTTCGGCCTTTGGTTTGGATTCTGGAAATTCTGAGGTTTCTGCTGATTAGGATTCTGGCCGTTCTGTCCCTGAAACTTGTTCTTCTGCTTCCTGCGGCTCATGTCGACATGGGCTGCGGGATCATCTTTCAGATCATCAAATAACGCATGAATGAACTCCTTGCCATTGACAGGTTTGTCAGGCTGAGACTGCGGAGCTTCCGCAACCGGTGGTATGCCCTCTTCCGAGCCTGTGTTTTTTTCAGCGTCGGTTTCCGGCTTGTTGTCTGGGACCGGTACGGTCGCCATGGCCTGAGGCTGAACAGATGCGGACTTAGGCTTGCGTCCTCTTTTCTTAGGAGCCGGTTTAGCGTCCTGCGCCTGGACCGGCGCCTGCTGCTCAACCTTCGGCTCGTCAGCATTCCTGTTCCTCGGCTCGTTCTTTGACCCTGGCTCTTCCTTGACCTTCTTATTGTCGTTATTGGTGGCCGCAGGTTTGGATTCCTGAGGCTTGGACGGCTCCGGAAGCGGATTCTTACGCGGCCTGCCACGCTTAGCCTTCGGTTTTTCTATCGGCTGGAGAGAGGCCGCGGCGGCCTGGGCGTCCAATATCGCGAATGAAAGATTCTCATCCGTGAATTTTTTGATGTTCTTAATCTGGTGCTCCTGAGCCACTTTTTCAAGTTGCTCTCTGCTCATCTGAGTGAGTTCAAATAAATTATAAGGCATAAACTTAAGCGATTCCGGAGTTACAATACCGGACTTGATTTCAGAAAAAAAATATTATCGTGGATTATCAGCCCTCAGGCTTCTGCTAAAATAGTCAGCACGCAAATATAAGACATTTATAATAAATATCCAAACTATTTGTCCCAATAACTGGTACTTTTCTTGAACCTGAGCAGATCCGCCAGAGCCGCCGCATTCGCGGAAATCAGGAACGAATATGACTGATACATACCAGACGGCACCCAAGAGACGGAAATGTTGAAGCAGTGCAGGTCATACCGGAAGGAAAACTGCGTGGTGGTCATCTTCATTGCCGTGAAATCCCATCCGGACTGCGCTTGGATTGACATCTTGGGGGTCAGCTGGACGTTGCCCTGGACACCCAGGGTCTGAGTGATGTTGTCCTTCTTGCTCAACAGGTTGTTCGCATAGGAATACGAGCGGCTCATCGAGAAGTTATAATTGAAATTGACGCTCCACGGCACGTTAGGATTGGTGTAATACAACCATCCTCCGGGAATATATTCACCGGTCAACGGATGATAGTATATTCTTCGATAATAGTCGGCGGCATTGCCTGAGCCGCCCTCCCCGCCGGAAGACTTAGAGCCGTCGTTACCCTTGACAGTGCCTTTCCCTGACAATGAATATGACAGTGATCCGCTCACATTTGTGAGTCTCAGAGGCACGCCGTTCTCAACGATGTTGTACTTGTTGACCCTCTGCCCTCTCTCGTCGATCGCATACGGATCAAAGTTCATGTTGCCGTTGATTCCGAGCTTGCCGAAGATCGATGTGGACATGGAGATCCCCACATTGTTCATCTTCAATGAGTCCGCAAGGAAATTGTAGCCGGTGGAAATGTTGAACTGATCCAGTATCTTCACTTTCTTGGAACCCTTGCCGGTCGTGTCGCTCATGTCCCGCACCTTCGCCTCCAGATTGTTCCCGATCGAAATGCTCATGGTGGCGGATCTGCCCTTTCCCGGAGCGGAATTAATCTGCCCCTGATAAATGTTGTAGTCGTAGGATTTCTGCACCCCGAGCGTGTCAATATAGTTAAGCGTGCGCCACCCGTTGAACGCCTTTCCTTTCTCCGGGCTGAAGCTCATGCTGACACTTGGGGAAATGACATGCCTCAAGGCCTGGACCTTGTGGAACTTTCCAAAATTATACATTCCGTAGAGACGGGTGCTCATCGAAACTGAGCCGGAATAATTGTGGGTCGCCCCGAAAGTTCCGAACTGTTTGCCCATTTCGGTCTTCACGCTGTTGGTCTCCGGGTCAAAGTACGCCTCGCTCTTCCTGAAGAACCAGTTCATGCCATAGCTGACATTCGGAGCCACATTCAAGTACTTGAACAACGTGAAGTCTGGAAGTTTGATGGAGAAGTTATGAGCCATTCCATTCTGGAACTTATCCATGAACCCAGGTTCCCCGAACTCGGAAGCCTTGAAATTAATCTTGTTCTGAAGGGAAGTGTTGTAGCCAAGCGCGAACTTCTCGTAGAACCGTTCCTTCCCGACCCTGTTCTTGATCTTGAACGGATAGAAAGTCGACACGGAGAATGTCACGTTAGGAAGGGTGAATGAATAAGAGCTGTCCCTCGAGTTCTGGCTGTGCAGAGCATTGACAGAAAGGTTGAACTTGCCGTTCCAGTTCTTTGAATATGACACCGAGGACGAGATCTGGTTCTGAAGGGCTTCCGACACGGAGTGCGAGTTGTACCGGCTGTTGGAAGGGCTCGAGAAGTTGACCGACGCGGAGAACGACGTCCCTGGATGAGCCTTGGAATCCTGGGAGTGTGACCACCTCACTCCGAAGTTTTTGCTCTGGAAAAAGTCCGTGCTCCCTTTCTCTCCAGTCTGGTCGACGGAATAGTTGACGGCCAGATTGCCGCTGAACTTGTACTTCACCATGTACCGGGAGTTCAGATTGGCGGCCCAGGAGCCCAAGGTGTAATAGTCACCGGTCAGCGACATGTCGAAATAGTCACCAAGCACAAAATACATTCCGGCGTCCCTCAAGTAGAAACCACGGGCGTTCTCCTCCCCGAAGGACGGCATAAGAAGACCGGTGGCCCTGTCCGGACGCTTGGGGATGAAACCGAAAGGTATACCGATCGGAAGGTCGACGTCCTCCACAACGATGTGGGCCGGTCCGAACACGGTCTTCTGCGAAGGCTTGGTCACGACCTTGGCGGTGGACAGTTTGAGATAGTAGTGGGGATGCTCGAGATCGCAGACAGTATATTTTCCTTTGGTGATGTTGATGGACTTGTCCGGCATCATCTTGATGTTCTTTCCATGAAGAATCCCGTCATCCTCCTTCGTGATCATATTCGTGATCCTGGCCTTGCGGGTGTTGAAATTGTACCGGACCTCCTCCATGTTGAAAGTCTGCCCTCCCTGAGTCATCTCCGGCTGTCCCTTCCACTCCCTGGACAGGCTGTCGTATGTACCTCTCGCGAAGACAGTTCCGGTGGACATGTCATATTCCATGTAGTCGGCCTTGAGCTTGATGTTATCATAGGAGACCTCCACATCACCCCAGTAGTACATCTTGCGCTGTCCGTTCGAAAAATCCTGCCTTATGGAGTCCTTGGCTCCCGAAAACGCCGGGCGGGACAGGGAACTCTTGTCCAACAAGGCAATGGAGTCCGCCCTGAAAGTCGAATCCGCCACCCTTAGGGAGTCACGCCTTCTGACAAGAGAGTCCTGAAGCGGAGACACGGAATCAATCGGTTGGGATACGGAATTCCGGACGACCGGTCTGGCGGAGTCAGGCATGACTTCAGCCCCAGCAGCCTTTCTCAGGTTCCTGTCCCTCCTCAAATCCTGTCCGAACATAGTCAGCCCCGTCAGCGCCACAAGCCCCGCAATGAGGATAATATTATATGAATGCTTCTTGAATTGCAATTATTTTCTAAATTTGCAAAAGACAAATATACTACAAAATTTTGGATATACATCGCAATATTCTTGCCGTATTATCGGCCGTTTCCCTTTCTCTGGCCGGATTCACCGCATTCGCGCAGGATCCGACCCCTGCAATCAAACTCTCCACAGTGGTGATCGACCCCGGACACGGAGGCAAGGACGCCGGATGCGTCAGCCCAAGCGGGAAAACCATGGAGAAGACAGTTGTGCTGGACATAGCGGCAAGACTCGCGGGCAAGATCCGTTCAGGCTACCCGGATGTCAAGGTCATCCAGACCCGCACTGACGATTCTTTCGTGACCCTGCAAGGCAGGGCGGACATCGCCAACCGCAACAACGCCAATCTTTTCATATCAATCCACATAAATTCCGTGGAAGGCAGACGGAACGGGCCGAACGGATATTCCGTCCACATTCTGGGGCAGTACACCAGCAAGAACAAGGATCTCTACGCCGGCAACATGGATGTTGTAAGAAGGGAAAACTCCGTGATCAAACTTGAGGATGACTATACGACCCGGTACGAAGGCTTTGACCCAAACGATCCAGAATCCTACATATTCATGAACCTGATGCAGAACGCATATCTGGAGCAGAGTTTCAAGTTCGCCCAAAAGGTTGACCATGAGATGAAAGGGGGCGCTATCCTGCACAGCCGTGGAATATCCCAGGATCCTTTCTACGTGCTGTGGAGAACCGCCATGCCGGCGGTGCTCATAGAATGCGGATTCATGTCAAACACGACCGACCGCGAGGCCCTTATCACGGAAAAGGGCAGGGAAAGGATCGCCGCCGACATCTACGACGCATTCAAAAAGTACAAGAAGGAATATGACGGTACGGATGCGGCAAAAGTCACTCGAGAGGAAAAAGGTGAAATATCACGGGATGGCGGCAAGACAGCAACAATCGCTACAGATAGCACCACTGTAACTATTGGAGATAAATCAAATACAATATTATATGGCACACAGATCCTCGTGTCGTCCAAATCCATGGACGCGGACGATCCGTTCTTCAAAGGCCATGAGGTTATAAGGCTGCGGACCGGTAGGCTTTTCAAATACATCGTAGGCGTTTCGGAAGATATTGGCTCAGCCCGGAAGAGTAACAGCGGAATCAGGAAGGATTTCAAGGATTCATTTATGGTTAAAGTGGTGAATGGGGCTGCCGAGAGGATACGATAACGGGCTATTTCCTAATATTCACAGACTTAAACTAACACTGGAATTTATTTTGAAATATTCAAAATTATAACTCGTATGATTTTTGGATAGTTAGAAAATTTTACCACAGTAAAATATTGGTTCTCATAACAATACATAAATCAATTCCTCTCATACATTCAGTCATATAAGGAAAATAAAAATTAAAAACAATACAAAAACAGTTTTTTTATGAATTAATTTTCCCCCAATTTTGCACAACGAAAATAATGAGGGGATCAATTTCTCGTTTTCAAATTAATTCATTTAAAGAAATGGCTGAATTGGAAAGACATATCTCTGTCTGGAACGAATGTTTACGGATATTCGAAAAGAACGTCGAACCTAAGCAGTTCGAGGTCTGGTTCAAAACCATCGTTCCAGTTTCCCTTGAGGGATCGACACTTACTGTCGAAGTGCCGACAGACTTCTTCAGAAGCTATCTTGAGGATGCCTTTCTTCCTATAATCAAGATGACATTGAGAAGGGTCATCGGCCAGGACGCCAGACTGCTGTACAAGATTCATCCTGTCCAGAAGGAACGCGCGATGGTTTTCACCGCGGCGCACGGAAATGTGCCGGAGAACAAGCCTGTTACAATCAACACATTCCAGCCATCAGGCAATCCCAGCCCGTTCGTCTTTCCCGGAATCCAGAAACTGAAGATCAATCCAAGGCTCAATCCTGTCTACTGTTTTGACAATCTGGTAAAGGGTGAGTGCAACAAGATGGGCTACAACGCCGGCATAAGCATCTCTGACAAGCCAGGCAAGACACCTTTCAACCCTTTGTTCATATTCGGCGGTCCTGGGCTTGGCAAGACTCATCTTGCGCAGGCGATCGGAATAGCGATCCACGAGGCATTCCCTGATCTTGTCGTGCTCTATGTGACTGGCAACGAATTCAGGACGCAGTACGTCAACGCGGTGAATGTCCAGAACAAACTGACGGACTTCATGGCCTTCTACATGAGGATCGACGTCCTCATCATGGATGACATCCAAGAGCTTATCGGCCCTGCGTCGCAGAACGCCTTCTTCAACATATTCAATCATCTGCATCAATCAGGCAAGCAGCTGGTGTTCACATCGGACCGCGCCCCTGTGGACTTGATGAACTTTGAGGAAAGGCTTCTCTCACGCTTTAAATGGGGGCTTTCAATCGAGTTGTCCAAGCCGGACCACGACACAAGGCTAGCCATGCTGAAGGCGAGATGCGCAAGGGAAGGAGTCTGCGTCGGAGACGATGTCCTGGAACTCCTCGCCAACAAGGTCAGGTCCAACTTCAGGGAGCTTGAGGGAGCACTCATCTCCTTGATAGCCAACGCGACGCTCTGCCACGAGGAAGTCACGAAAGAGTTAGCCGAGCAGGTCACAAGCAACATCGTCAGCGAGGATCAGAACGATATCTCCATCGACAAGGTTCAGGAGGTTGTCTGTGAATATTTCAACATCACCCGTGAGACCCTTCTTTCCAAATCTAGGAAAAGACAGATCGTCCAGGCCAGGCAGATTGCCATGTTCATGAGCCGCAACCACATAGGTGGATGCTCACTGTCGACTATTGGTATGGAACTTGGAGGGAAGGACCACGCCACTGTGCTTCACGCCTGCACCACGGTGTCGGATCTCATAGCAACTGACAAGACCTTCAAACAGTACGTGACCGACATCGAGAGGATGCTTGTGCCTGCGGCCAGATAAAATAGGTGTCAAATGAATTCAGAAAAAGTACTATCAATCTTCAAGGAAATCACACGGATTCCAAGGGAGTCCGGACATGAAGAGCCAATGACCGCCTTTCTTCAGCGCTTCGCCGAGGAGAGGCATCTTGAATGTAAAACGGACAGGACAAACAATGTCTGCATAGTCAAGGAGGCCAGCAAAGGCAAGGAGAATGTGCCTACCCTGGTCCTTCAAGGCCATCAGGACATGGTCTGCGAGAAAAGGAGTGGTGTTCAGCATGATTTTCTCAAAGATCCTATCGAATATGTCATCGAGGATGGCTGGATGATAGCCAAGGACACGACTCTCGGTGCTGATGATGGCATCGGTGTGGCGGCAATGCTTGCGCTCCTTGACAGCGACCTTCCAATGGGTAGGATCGAATGCGTGTTCACGATCTCGGAAGAGACTGGAATGGACGGAGCGTTCGGAATGGAACCGGGATTCTTCACCGGCAGGACCTTGATCAACCTTGATTCAGAGGATGAGGGGCAGATGTTCATCGGATGTGCCGGAGGTCTTGACACCACAGCTGTGTTCAGTTATGCCCAAGAGGACCTTAGGAAAGGCTACAAGCCTGTCAGGTTGGAAATCGGCGGGGCTCTCGGCGGCCATAGCGGCGATGACATCAACAAAGGTCGCGCGAACACGGTGCAGCAGATGGCGCGCTTCCTATATTCAGAGATGGCTGCTCATGGACTTCAGCTTGTGATGCTTAAAGGCGGCAACAAGCCGAATGCCATCGCAAGGGAATGCGAGGCCATCATCACAGTCCCTGACACAGACGCCACTATCGCAAGGTTCACCGCGTTCGGCGAGGATGTGAAAAATGAATATTCCAAAACGGACTCTGGGATGACTTTCATTGGCGAGACGTACAGATGCACAGAGAAGCCAGTCCAGAGCGATGTGGCCGGCAAACTGATCATGTCGCTTTTCGCATGCCCTCATGGGGTAGAGGCCATGAGCCAGGACATTCCGGGGCTCGTGGAGACCTCCACCAATCTTGCCGCCGTGAGAATGAACAGGCAAGGAAAGATTGAGGTCATCACTAGCCAGCGCAGTTCGACGGGTTCAGCCAGAAAGATGATGGCCGCCAAGGTTGAGGCGAATTTCCTGCTCGCCGGGGCGAAGGTGTCACACCTTTCCGAATATCCTGGATGGAAGCCGAATCTTGATTCCCACATACTTAGAGTGTGCGTGGATTCGTACAAGAAGCTGTTCGGACACGATCCTGAGGTCAAGGCGATCCACGCCGGGCTTGAGTGCGGACTATTCGGCGAGAAGTTCGGGGATCTGGACATGATCTCGTTCGGCCCGACCTTGCGTGGAGTTCACGCGCCGGGAGAGAAACTTGAACTGTCATCGCTTGAGAAGTTCACAGAGCATCTTGTCGACGTCGTGACTAATTTTAAGTAAAGTCATGGTCACTTCGACAAGCTCAACAGGTCACTTCGACAGGCTCAGTGACCGGGCATTCACAGCCAGAGAGCAAAATGACGCGGTCACTGAGCCTGCCGAAGTGACCGAAAGCACTATAATATGGTAAAGATAGCACCTTCAATACTTTCCGGCAATTTTCTGAATCTTGAGCCGGACATCAGGATGGTCAACGAAAACGCCGATCTCATCCACATCGACGTGATGGACGGAAGTCTTGTTCCTAACATCTCTTTCGGCTTCCCGGTCATGGAAGCGATAGCCAAAGTGGTCACAGTGCCGATGGACGTCCATCTGATGATCGTAAACCCGGACAAGTATATCGAAAGATTCGCTAAATGCGGCGCAAGCCTGATCAGCTTCCATCTTGAGGCCGCGGATCAAGCCGGCAAGAATCCAAGTGACATCATCGCTCTGATCAAATCCTGCGGCGCCAAGGCCGGGCTGGCCATCAACCCCGACGTGCCTGTGGAAAGGTTGTTCCCTTACATCGAGGAAGTGGATTTCTTCTTGGTCATGTCAGTCTTCGCCGGATTCGGCGGACAGAAATTCATCGCGGAATCAATCGACAGGGTCAAAGCCCTCAGAGCCGAAATGGAAAGACGCGGGGTTGCCAAGGACATCGAAGTTGACGGGGGAGTGTCAGCCGGCAACGCCGGAACCCTGGCCGCCGCCGGAGCCACGATGCTAGTGGCAGGCAGTTCCGTGTTCAAAGCGGAGAATCCCGCCGAAGCAATTGCTGAGCTTCGTTAGATCACATAACTTATTTCCTTAAAGGCGAACTCCATACGTTCGCCTTTTTCCGTTTCAAGAACAAGCAGCCCATAATCCGTGACACCGATGATTTTAGCCTTTACCGTAACTCCCGTGGAGCAGATTACATATTCATAAAAAACATCACGGCGGAAGAGTTTCCCGACATATTCGTTGAAGCTGTCAGGTGAGCCCAAGTCAATAAGCCTCCTTCTCACGCACTCGCATAGTACGGTCAGTTCGAGACGGATGTCATATTCCTTGCCGGTCAGGAGACTCAAGGAAACTGGATTGACAAGCTGAGGCGGAAATTCTTTTTGATTGACATTCAGCCCGATTCCAACTATGCTGTAGGAAATCAGATTGTCGTTCAAGGAGTTCTCGATAAGCATGCCGCAGATCTTCCGGCTCCGGACGTAGATGTCGTTAGGCCATTTTACACGGCAGTCTATTCCCTTGCCCTCAAGGTAGTCCATGACGCCAAGAGTGACTGATACAGTTATGCGGAACTGCATGTTCGCCTTCAGCATGGGAAACTGGTCACCGCCGAATTTCACCACCATGGAGAAAGTAAGGTTCTCACCGGCGTGAGTCAACCATGAGTTTCCCCTCTGACCTCGTCCTGCGGTCTGGTTTACGGCGGCCAGGACCGTGAGATTGCTTATCACCCCGATACGTCTCAAAGCCTCGTTATTGGTGGAATCCACCTCGTCCAGCCATTGAATGTCAACTTCCTCTTTCATTCGTTCAGATTTTGTCGTATATTTGTATATTTGAATGGTAACGCAAAAATATAAAACATTCTCGATATGATAACACACGATCTGCGGGTTATGGCAGACGCTATGCTCGACAAGAAAGCTCAAAACGTCATCGACATAGACCTCAGGCCACTTGGCACGGCGATCACAGACCATTTCATGATCTGCAACGCTGATTCCACAACCAACGTCAACGCCATAGCTGACAATGTGATAGACAAAATGAGGGAACTTGGTAGGAAACCGCTCCGCACCCAAGGGCTGGAGAATAACTTCTGGATCATCCTTGACTACGGCGACATTGTAGCCCACATCTTCCTGACTGAGTACCGCCAGTTCTACAGGCTCGAGGAACTGTGGGCTGACGCTCCTCACAAAGAGTACAAGGAAAGACGGATTCCAAAAACGAAAAAGAAAGAGACTGATGCCGAATAATTCAAACACCCCTAAAGGCCAAGATCCAAGAAGAAAGGTCATCAGAGTAAGATTCAACTTATCATGGTTGTATCTGATTCTGATTCTTGGCATCGGTTGGCTGCTTTTCAACAACAGCGGAGCCAACCCTCAGAAAATAGAATGGGCCGAGGTGAAGGAGATGTTCCTCAAAGGGGACATCAAGGAGATTGATTTCGTAAGGAACGATTTCAAGGGAAACATCACAATCCGCCCGGACAGGCTGAACAAATACGCCGACAAGTTCGGCGGAAAGGTTCCTCCCGCCTCTCCTCATTTCATATTCCTGGTCTCCGACAAATTCGACGCCGAGAAGGAGTTCGGGGAACTCAACTCGATGCTTCCGGCCGACGGGCATCAGGTAAAGATCGTGATGGAGAACGACAGCAGGATGTGGTCAAGCATCCTTGAATGGATAATCTTCCCGATTCTTCTCATCGCCATGTGGATCTGGATGTTCCGCGGGTTCAACAAAAACATGGGAGGAGGGGCAGGCGGTCCTGGCGGAGTGTTCAACGTGGGAAAGTCCACCGGTAAATTGGCAGACAAGGAAAAGGTGAATGTCACGTTCAAGGACGTCGCAGGCCTTTACGGCGCGAAGGAAGAGGTCATGGAGATTGTGGACTTCCTCAAGAACCCTCAGAAATACACGTCCCTTGGAGGTAAAATCCCAAAGGGCGCACTTCTCGTCGGGCCTCCGGGCACAGGCAAGACCCTGCTGGCCAAGGCAGTGGCAGGAGAGGCGAACGTTCCGTTCTTCTCAATCTCCGGCTCTGACTTCGTGGAGATGTTCGTTGGGGTCGGCGCGTCCAGGGTCAGGGACCTGTTCCGTCAGGCCAAGGAAAAGGCTCCTTGCATCGTCTTTATCGACGAGATCGACGCAGTCGGAAGGGCCAGGGGAAAGAATGTCGGATTCTCCTCGAACGACGAGCGGGAGAACACTCTCAACCAGCTGCTCACCGAGATGGACGGATTCGACACGAACTCTGGAGTCATCATCCTTGCCGCGACGAACAGGGCTGACATTCTGGACAAGGCCCTTCTTAGGGCCGGGCGCTTTGACCGCCAGATCCATGTCGATCTTCCCGAACTCAAGGAAAGGGAGGAAATATTCAAGGTCCACACACGCAACCTTAAGGTCGCCAATGATTTCGATCTCGGATTCATGGCCCAGCACACTCCTGGGTTCTCGGGGGCGGACATAGCCAACGTCTGCAACGAGGCCGCATTGACAGCCGCAAGGAGAGACAAGAAAGAGATCGACAGGCAGGATTTCCTCGACGCTGTCGACAGGATTGTCGGCGGATTGGAGCGCAAGGGTTCCATCATGACTCCCGCCGAGAAGAGGACCACGGCTTATCACGAGGCCGGCCACGCCACCGTGGGATGGCTGCTGCCTTACTCGGATCCGGTCTTCAAGGTCAGCCTTATCCCGAGAGGAGAGGCGCTTGGACTGACCTGGTACCTGCCTGACGAGAGGAAAATCCTGTCCAAGTCGTATCTTATGGACAAGATGTGCGCGTTGATCGGCGGACGTGTGGCCGAGGAGATAATCAACGGCGAGCCGGCCACCGGCGCTCTCAACGATCTGGAGAGGATGACGAGGATGGCATACAACATGGTGCAGTTCTACGGCATGAGCGAAAAGGTCGGCGAGGTGTCATTCTACGACTCGACCGGATCGAGGGGCTACGACCTGACAAAGCCGTACAGCGAGAAGACAGCCGAGCTCATGGACCAGGAAGTCAAGGACTTGGTCAAGCTCATTCATGACAGGACACTTCTCATCCTTACCGAACATAAAGAGGGTTTCGTGCGGATGGCCAAACTTCTTCTTGAAAAGGAAGTCATATTCGCGGAGGACATTGAAAGGATTCTTGGGCCGAAGGTCAAGCCTTCCGAGGAAATCGAGGAGTCGTCAATGTCACCGGAGGGGACAGAGACAGAACCGGGAACAACATCAGAGCCGAACGATGAATAACGTAGTTGTCAGATCCATCTCAGGAGTGGTCTTCATCCTTGCGATGTTGGCCTGTCTGATGTTCAATAAGTTCCTTTTCGCGGGACTGATTATATTCATCATGTCCGTGATGCTTCTGGAGTTCTACCACATCACGATGGGGGATAGCTACAAGTTCTCAAAGATTCTGGCTATAATAACCGCCGTCATCCTTTTCGGAATATTGTTTGCCGTGGCCTCGTACCACGTTCCGATCAAATTCGCGGCCCTCTCAATGGTGCCCCTTTTCATAGTGATGATCAATTCCCTGTACGTCAAAGACAAGGAAGAGTACGGCAAATTATCCAACATCTACACCGGCTTGCTGTACATCGCAGTGCCCATCGCCCTTTCCAATCTGATAGCTTTCGACAAGGCCGGAAACTTCAGCGGAAACCTGCTGCTCTGCTTTTTCATCATAATATGGTGTTCGGACGTCGGGGCCTTCGCTTTCGGAATCTCACTTGGAAGATTTTTCCCTAAGAAGCTCTTCCCGACGGTGTCGCCCAAAAAGACATGGATCGGTTTCATAGGCGGATTGGTAAGTTCCGTCCTGGCCGCTTTCGCGTTGTATGAGTTCCACATATTGAAGTTCCCGCTCATCCACTGCCTTATCTTGTCGCTGATCATGTCTGTGACAGGAGTCTACGGTGACCTTTACGAATCCCAATGGAAGAGAGTCTATGGAGTCAAGGACTCCGGCAAGATCATCCCTGGACACGGGGGCTTTCTGGACAGGTTCGACAGCACACTGATGGCTATGCCTTTCGGAGCGATTTACCTGGCTATCTTTGACTTGCTATAATCAACAATCAGATAATCAATTAATGAATATATAAGCGATATGAAGAGAATAAAAGTTGACAAGGACTCACATGGAACCATCGGAATCAACTGGACGGTGACGGCTGCTCTGATAGCCTGCGCTCTGATATTCATACACAATCCATTCATAGTAGTTCCTATCATTCTCATTCTGCTGGCCTTCGCTTTCTTTGTGTTCTGGTTCCATCGCGTGCCGGACAGGGAGCTGCCGGAAGGGGATTCCAAAATGATCACGTCAGTCGCTGACGGCAAGGTTGTCATAGTTGACAGGGTATACGAAAAGGAATATTTCAAAGACGACCGCATCCAGGTGTCAGTGTACATGGATTTCTTCGACGTCCACACCAATTTCTGGCCGATGGACGGTGAGATATCCTACTATAAATACCACCCGGGAAAGTACCTGCTCGCCTTCCTTCCGAAAGCCTCGGAGAAAAACGAACACTCTTCCACGGTCATCCGCAACGAGAATGGTGAGGTATTGTTCAGACAGATCGCCGGCACGTTCGCCAGAAGGATTGTCTGCTACTCGAAAGAGGGAGACAAGGTCGAAAGAGGCAGGCAGTGCGGAATCATCAAGTTCGGCTCCCGGATCGACATATTCCTTCCGCTTGACGCCGAGATCAAGGTGAAGGAAGGGGATTTCACCAGAGCCTGCGAGACGGTTATCGCTGAACTTAAATAACTTGTGACTGATCCGCCTCGATCAGTTTCACAAGACGATCCACGGCTTCCGTGTCCTGAATATGCTTCAGCACGGGAGTCTTTCCTTTATAGATGGTGACCTTGTGGTTGCCTTCGCCTACATATCCCCAGTCAGCGTCCGCCATTTCCCCTGGACCGTTCACAATGCAGCCCATCACGGCGATGACAGTATTCTTCAGATGCGAGGTCCTGGCCTTGACCTCCTCGAACGCCTTTTGAAGATCGTACATAGTGCGTCCGCACCCAGGGCAGGCGACATATTCAGGTTTGTAGAAGCGTCTTCTCGCCGCCTGCATCAGTTCATCGGCAAGATAGGCCCCAAGACCGGACTCCCGGATCGAGACCTTGTTTCCGGAATCATCCAAATATGTCCCGTCAATTTCAAGCCCATCCAAAGACTTGTCCAGCAATCTCTTGCCGAAATCGCACGAGACATCGAGCAAAAGGGTCTCACGGGAAGGGGAGTCGTAACGCGCGACAGCTTTCCTGCCGTTCACAGACATGGATGTCATCGATGAGACGATCCTATGGCCGTATCTCTCGGCAAGGTAGACGGCCACAGGAATCTCAGCCTCAGGTTCCTCGGTCAGTGAGACCCTGACCGTGTCTCCGATCCCCTCAGAAAGAAGGGCGGAGATTCCGACACAAGATTTTATCCTGCCGCTGTCCCCGTTGCCGGCCTCGGTCACGCCGACATGAAGAGGATAGATGACTCCGTTATCCTTCATCGCCGACATCAATCTACGGTAAGCCTCCACCATAACAACAGTGTTACTTGACTTGAGGGACACCACAACATTATGGAAATCAACCTTTTCGCACATACCCAACCATTCCATCGCTGCCTTGGCCATAGCCTCGGGAGTGTTGCCGTAGAGGTTGGTGATGTAATCTCCCAACGAGCCGTGGTTGACTCCGATCCTGATCGCCGTTCCATTCTCCCGGCAAACATCGATGAGCTGGGCGAACTGTCTTCTGGCCTCCTCGTGATCTTTGTGGAAATTCCCTGGATTTATCCTGACCTTCTCCACAAACGGAGCCACCATGATGGCGGTCTGGGAAGAGAAATGTATGTCAGCCACAATCGGGGTCGAAACTCCGAGTCCACGCAAACGACGCTTGATCTCCTTGACATGCTCCACATCCGCCGACCCGGGCACCGTGATCCTGATTATTTCAGCTCCTGCGTCACGGAGTCTCACACACTGAGCCACCGTAGCCTCCACATCATAAGTGTGGGTGTTGCACATTGTCTGGACGACGATCGGATTACCTCCACCGATCAGGACATCTCCTACCTTCGCTGTCAAGGTTTTCATTTCACATCCGGATTAAAAACTTGCTGATACGCCTCACGTTTAAGCTGCGCTTTACTGCGACCGGTTCTTCTGGTCAGCTGGAAATACACTCCCGCGGTGACCATCACATCAAACGGATAGGCGAATCTGTAGTAGTCCTTGCTGTAATAGTCAGGGTCATAGATGGTACCCCAGGAATAGCGTACGTTGGCGTTGATGTGAAACTCCAACGGATCAAACACCAAACCGAAACCGATGCCTCCGCATATTCCGTAGTCAAACCGGCGGTCGGTGTCCAGAAACGAGTTCATGATTGACTCATCGACATTCTCTCCGGTTCTTTTTATGTTCATCCTGTAACCTCCGTAGATTCCGGCTTCAGCCATGACTTTATAGTGAAGCCCATCAAGGTGAAGATGCGCCATGAACGGAACCTCCACGACATCCATTATCGCCTGTGTGGCCCCCTCCACGGTCGGAGTCACCTTGGTGTCTTTGTTTTCCTTGAACTTATACCCTTCGTGGCTGTAACGCAGACCAACCTTGAATCCGAAGTAAGGGAGATATGCGAACATCTTTCCGTAACGGGTGTAGAAAACCCCGAAAGTGTTCGGCGAATAGAGCGTGGACTGCGTGTAAGGGGGATTGAAGCTCATCCGGCTGAACGAGACACCATACTCGAAGCCTATCAGGGAATAGTCGTTGATCTCGAAGACACGGTTGACCTGAACCGTGTCCAGGTAAATGTCTGAATATGTGTCCGTCGCCTTCAGGCTGTCCCTCACGGCAGGCAAACCAGCCTTGACGGAGTCCGCTGGAGCCTGCCCCCGGCAAGTCATGCCGACAAGTAAGATGAAGAAAGAAAGAATATATTTCCGTGTTGTCATGTTTGTCATCATTTGAAGAATGTGGCCAGATCCAAATCCTGATTGATCTCGCTGCGCTCTGGAATATCGAACAGATCGCTGTCTTTCGTCATCAGAAACTTGACCTTCTCCGGCTGCCTGTGTGCCAGGAGGCTTCCCGTGTCAACAATCCCGTTGCGGTTCAGGTCCTCGGTGATTCTTATGGAGTACTTGCCTTTCTTCAGATAAGGGAACTTAAGAACGGCGTCGGATTCGATTATGTAGCTGCGCAGGACAGATGACTTTCTCTCGTCAAGAAGGTCCACGATGTACTTGTTGCCGTTGACTCCTGTGAGATTCAAGGTGAACAGACTCAGGTTATCGTCGTTTGGAAGCGTCACCTTGACCTCGGTGCTGTCATTCCAATGTCCGTTTATGTCCTTGAAAGATCTTTGGGGAACTTTGAAGAAATACTCGTAGCCTGACTGGATCCGGACTCCGGGCGTGATGACGTACCTTCTCAGATTCAATGAGTCACGGACTATGGTGAAAGTCTCCTTCTTTTCCTTCTGTCTCGGGTTTATAGACTTGAAAATCAACGAATCAAACGCCCCGAGAATCGGAGGATACTCGAATTCCATCGAAATGCCGTACTGTTCGAATGTCTCTGGCTCCGCCTTCAGGTTCAAGGCACAGACTGTGTCCTTATGCTCGATCTTTTTTCTGGCGCTTCTGGACTTCGGCTTCTTCTCGTCCACAAGGCTGATTTTCTCTGTCACCGGCTGAAGCACTCCGAGAGTGTCTGTCTTCCAGTACTTCACACACAGATGCAACGAGTCCGGCATTGACCTCTGGTCATTCAGCCATAGCAAAAGGCTATCCTTTTCGATGTTGAACTCCGTGATGACCTCGCTGGCGGGAAATCCCTGAAACCACAGGGAATCAATCCTCGCGTCAGGAGCCATGAACGTGATGTAGGCGGCTCGGTCACCAGTCCTCATCTTATTCATCAGCAATTGTTTGGAAGGTTTCTCACGAAAAACGTTAAGTCTAAGTTCCACTTTTCGTGACTGACAGGCCAGAGTGTCTTTCATGTCGAACTTCCTCAATTCAGGCACAGTGTCGTTCACCACATTCATAGGTCTGAACAATGTGTCAAGAAAGGCGACGCGGTCTTCGTCCGGGTCGTAGATGTTGTTGCCGTTGCCGTCAACCACAGCATAGACCCTGAACATGGTGTCCTGAATGTTTCTCAAAGAAAAATACCCCCAGTCGTCAGTCTTCACCGCAGCCACAGGTCTTTCCAGAAAGACGGCCGAATCCCTCTGGTCCTTGTAGAACATCACAGTCGCTCCTTTTATGGGCATCAAGGTGTTGCAGTCCTGAACAATTCCTGTCACATACATCGAATCCACAGTCTCTCCCGTCGAGAAAACCGTCGTGAATCCAGGGAACATGTTTCCCTCGTTGTTGTCGGCGATCGCGCCGGTAAGGTCAAGGGTATATGTGGTGTTGGGAAGAAGATCCTCCTCAAAATACACTACCACACTTTTCCCTTTTATCTTATACTTTGGACTCTTCTTCTGCGGAGGAGAAAGGAATATTCCCTTGGGATCCTTGACAGTGACATATTCATCGAAAGTGAACGTGACCTTTGTACCATGGACAGGCACGGCAACCGCACCGGGCTGCGGAACAACCTTTCTGACCACTGGAGGGAGCGTGTCCTTAAGTCCACCGGTCGGAGCCTGGGTAGTGTTGGCGCATGAAGGCTGAAGCATAGTGGCGGCCAGCATCAGGGAGGCGGGAATCAACGGGAATAATATTGACAGTCTATTTTTCATCGCGGAACGTGTATATTCAAAAATCAGGCTTAGATTTCAGTTCTGACGACACTTTTTATGCCGTCTATAGAGCCGAGCTTGCGGATCATCCTCTCCAGAACGGCCTTGTCGTGAACATAAAGATCAATGTAGCCGGAAAAAATCCCGCCGTCTGTACTCAGACAGACCTTGCGCATGTTTACCCCCATGAACAGAGAGATGTAGCGGGAAATCTCATTCAAGAGTCCGACCCTGTCCACTCCCTTTATCGAAAGACGCGCGAGGAATGACTGGCTGTCATCATCGTCCCACTGAGGAACAACAAGCCAATCGCCGTGTTTGGATGCGATACTGTCGGCGACGGGACATGATTTCTTATGCACGGTGACGGTGCCGTCCGGCGACTTGATTCCGATCACGGCATCTCCGGGGATCGGCCGACAGCAAGAAGCGATGACATATTCATTCTTCTCCTTTTTGGCTGTCTCTTTTTTCTTTCCGAACCATGGGAAAGACCAAGAGTGGCTCTTGTCAGCTTTTCCGGACGCGAGGACTTCGGACAGGTCTCCAAGTTTGATCATTCCCATCCCGATCCTGAAGAACATCTCTTCCGAGTTGCCTCCCGGGATGGAAAAATGATCCAGAAGCATCTCAATCGAATCATTGTTCATCCTGTAGCCGAGCGACTCAAGTTGGTCTGAAAGCATCTTCCTTCCAACCTCGGCGATCTCTTTCTTGCGACTCTTGAAATAGTCGATGACGACATTGCGGGCATGCCTGGTCTGGAGGAACTGGAGCCACTCGCGCTTCGGCTGCTCTACCTCCGCCGTTATGATCTCAACCTGATCACCGCTTCTGAGCACATGAGACAGCGGGACAAGCTTCATGTTCACCTTTGCCGCGATGGCCTTGTTGCCGATTTCAGTGTGGATGCTATAGGCAAAATCGAGAGCCGTGGCTCCCTTTAGGATGGATTTCTGGTCACCCTTAGGAGTGAACACAGTGATCTCACTGCTGGTCAAATCATTATGAATGATATCCAACAGCTCCAAAGCATTGACGTCCGGGTTGACAAGAATCTCCTTGACCTTGGCAAGCCACTTGTCCATCTCGCTGTCGTTCTCACTGATATAGCCCTCCTGCTTGTAGGTCCAATGGGCGGCGATTCCTTTCTCGGCGATGTCGTCCATTCTCTTGGAACGGATCTGAACCTCGATCCATATCCCCGTGTCACTCATCAAGGTACAATGCAGGGCCTCGTAGCCGTTGCTCTTGGGATGCTTGACCCAATCCCGCACACGGTCAGGCTTGTAACGGTATATTCCTGTGATGATCGAAAAGATGTGGTAACACTGGTCACGCTCGCTCTCCTTTGTGTCCGCAGGCGGGGTGAACACAATCCTGAGGGCATAGAGGTCATACACCTGATCAAAGGTGATGTTCTTCGTCTGCATCTTGTGCCAAATAGAATATGGCGTCTTGACCCTCTTTCTGATCTCAAAATTGAAGCCCGCTTTCTTCAACGCCGCGTCGATAGGGGTGATGAAGTCATCAATCTGTTTGCCTCTTCCGCTGAGGTTGGTGTTGATCAGTCCAGTGATCTCCTTATAGGCGTCGGGTTCCTTGTATTTGAGCCAGATGTTCTCCATCTCGGACTTGATCTCGTAAAGGCCAAGACGGTGGGCGAGAGGTATGAATATGAACATCGTCTCGCTGAGGATCTTGTCCCGCTTGTACTCTGGCATGAACTCGATTGTCCTGCAATTGTGAAGGCGGTCAGCGAGCTTTATCAGCACGACTCGCACATCGTCATTGAGGGTCAGGAGAATCCTCTTGAAATTCTCGGCCTGAAGACTCTTGGCGTTGTCACCTCCCAACTTCTTGCTCCGATCCTCATTGTCAAGCACGTTCTTGATCTTTGTGAGACCGTCCACAAGGCTGGCTATCTTGTCTCCGAACAACTTGCGGATGTCATCCACGGTATAGTCCGTGTCCTCGACCACATCATGGAGCAATGCGGCCGCTATCGACTTGTAACCGAGCCCGATGTCGTTGACGACAATCTTGGCGACTTCGATCGGGTGGATGATGTAAGGGCCTCCCGAGCGTCTGCGCACGTTTTTGTGAGCCTCGTTGGCGAAATCAAAGGCTTTCTGCACGACATCCAGCTCCTTCTGGTTAGCGCAACGTTTTTCAGCCGCCGCCTTCAGTTGTGCGTAGCTCTGCCGGATCAGTTCGTAGTCCTGTTCAGTAAATTG
This sequence comes from uncultured Bacteroidales bacterium, assembly GCA_934667175.1. GTDB lineage: Bacteria > Bacteroidota > Bacteroidia > Bacteroidales > UBA932 > Cryptobacteroides. Next base: position 21,301 of record CAKULN010000005.1, read on the forward strand.
TGAGAAACTCATACTTCAACCAAATCTTTATCTCTTTTCATAATCGCCTCCGACACTCCCGGCAGTCCTTTGACGAAACCTCCTTTGTTGACCGTCTGGAAAGAATAGGAGAACTGCGCCCCGTAAAGGATTATCTGCCATCCGAACCTCATCCAGACCATGAAGAGAGGGATGGCGGCGATAGTTCCGTAAACCGTGTTCAAACGCATCACAAACACCTGAGTCTCAAGGTAAAGGTACTGAAGAGCGGAGAATGCCACCCCGGCTATCACCGCAGCCTTCAGCGCATAGCGGTACTTCACGTCCACCGCCGGGATGAACTTGTACATCGCGGAGAAGATCAGCACCGTGACCGCCCATGCCACAACCCAACCGAGGAACGACTTGATAGTGTCCGTCGCTCCGATCCAGTTCGGGATGAGATCCAGCACGTGTGAATATATGATTGTGCCTGAATACAACAGCAACACCACAAATGGGGCAAGCACCAGGATGATCAGATCAATTCCAATACGTTTGAAGAAGGCCCGATGAAGTTTTCTGACCTTCCAGACATTGTTGAACACCGTCTCGACCCTCATCATCATCCAGATGATGAGCCAGACGAACGTCAAGGCGCTTATAAGTCCGAAAACACCGTTCGTGGCTGAATCCAGGATCTTGTCGGCCGAGTTAAGGATGATGTCCATGATATTCTGGCTGATGTCCCAGGAGAACAGGAGTTCCTTAAGTTTGTCCGCAAGCCCGAAACCATTCGTCACTGCGAAAGCCACTGCGATGAAAGGCACGAATGCCATTGTGCAGAAATAACTCAGGGCTACAGCCTGAAAACCGATCCTCTGCTCGGCGAATGTCTGGAAGGCAACAGAGACAACCCTGACATCCTTGACAAGGCGTGCCTTGGCCTCTGACAGATTGTTCTCGTCAAGAGTCCAGACATCCTGTCCGAAGAACTTCTTAGCCCAACGGAACCAAAGCCTGCACTTGAATACCAGTTTCCGGAATCCCTTCATCCCCAAGATCTTTAAAACATTCCCGAAAACAGATCCGGTTCAGCGTTCAGCTCATTGGCAGAGGTTCCGCCGGCAGCCTGAGGAAGCATATTCCTGAATTCTTCCTCGCTGATTATCCGGACGCCAAGATCTTCAGCCCTCTTCATCTTTTCCGGTCCCGGTTTGCTTCCGGCCAGAAGGTAAGAGGTCTTGCAGCTGACGGATGAGCTGTTCTTGCCACCGTTGGCCTCGATCAGCCGCTTCATCTCATCCCTGGAGACACTGAAATTGCCCGAAATCACTATCGTTTTCCCTGCCAGCGCGTCAGACGCAGCCGTCTTGGCCTCCATGGAGAATTGGATGCCGGCCGCCTTAAGCCTTTCGATGTCAGCAAGATGCTTAAAATTACGGAAATAATCATAAACGCTGTCCGCTATCACTTCCCCGACATCCGGAACCTCAAGCAGCCGCTCTTTGGAAGCCGTGGCTATGGCATCGATATTCCCGAAATGCCGGGCTATTTCCTTCGCCGTGGTCTCTCCGACATAGCGGATTCCGAGAGCGAAAAGCACATGGTCGAAAGTCACCTGCCTGGATTTGTCAAGACTGCTCAGAAAGCGCCCGGCCGAACGCTCCTTCCACCCATCCAACAGCAGCAACTGCCCTTTTGTCAATGAATAGAAATCCGCCGGAGTCCTCACGAGGCCGAGATTGTACATCTGCTCGATCGTGGCGTCGCCAGCCAACACATTCATAGCCTTGCGGCTGAGGAAATGCACAAGTTTGCCCTTGATCTGGGTAGGGCAGCCGTCGGTGTTGGGGCAGAACCATTTAGCCTCATCCGCCTCCTTGACCAAAGCGGTCCCGCAGTCCGGACAGACATCCGGGAACACAGGCTTTACCGCGTCCGATGGCCTCAGCGAGAGGTCCACATCTATGATCTTGGGAATGATCTCACCGCCCTTGATGACTGTTACAGTGTCACCGACACGGATGTCCATCTGAGAGATAAAGTCCTGATTGTTAAGCGTCGCCCTCTTCACGACGGTACCGGCAAGCTGTACAGGCGCAAGATTCGCCACAGGGGTCACCGCACCGGTGCGGCCGACCTGATAGGTGATGGATAAAAGTTTCGTGTGCGCCTCTTCCGCCTGGAATTTGAACGCGACAGCCCAACGAGGTGACTTGGCGGTGTAGCCGAGCGAGCTCTGATAGGCCAACTCGTTTATCTTGATCACGATACCATCGGTGGCGTACGGCAGGAACTTCCTTTCCGTGTCCCAGTAATGAATATATTCCTCTATCTCGTCAATCCCGTGGACTACCTTTCTCTTGTCGGAGACCGGCAATCCCCATGAGGCGGCGGCGTTAAGGGCATCGTCGTGCGTCGCGAACGAGACACTTTGACTTGGAATATGATAGAGTGTGCACATGAGTCCTCTTCTGGCGACTTCCTTCGGATCAAGAAGTTTCAACGATCCGGAAGCGGCGTTCCTCGGATTGGCGAAAGGCGGGTCCTCATTGTCCTCCCGCTCTTTGTTAAGGCGGTCGAACGACTCGTAGGGCATCAGAACCTCACCACGTATCTCGAATTCCTCAGGCCATCCGGTTCCTTTCAATTTTTCGGGAATATCACTGATCTTCAAAGCATTGTCAGTCACATCGTCTCCAACCACGCCGTCACCTCTGGTCAAAGCCCTGAACAACTTTCCGTTCCTGTAGGTCAGACAGATGGCGGTCCCGTCAAACTTCAACTCGCATGAATATGAGAACCTCACATCACCGAGATCCTTTTCCGCCCTGCGGACAAAGTCCTCTATCTCTCCGATGTTGTAGGTGTTGGCCAACGAGAGCATCGGGTACTTGTGCGGGTACTGGGCGAACTCCTTGCGGACGGCAGGCTCGGCGTTCGGGCCAACACTTAGGTCGAGATCACTGCCGACTTTCCGGGTAGGGGAGTCAGGGGTCAGCAGGTCAGGATATTCATTCTCCAAGTCCTCGAGCTCATGCATCAGGTGGTCATATTCAAAATCGCTCATCGTGGGAGCGTTGTCGACATAGTACCGCCTGCTGTTCTCCAGGAGGGTGTTCCGGAGTTCTTCGATTCGTATTTTTGCCTGCTCGTGATTCATATCAGCAATGTGCTCTTGTATAAAGAATACAAATTTAACGAAAAATGTCGGCATTCCCCTCAAAAAGAACCAAGAAGTTGGCCGGATTCTTCACCTTGACTACTTTTTGAAAAGTTAAAACTGTTTCTTAAATTTGTGGCCGTTTTTGACGAACATAGTAATCATTAAAAAATAACTTGAACAATTTGCATATCTTTATGGTCTATATTTCTTTTCTCATCAGTCATGTGCCACCGGCACACTCCTTCTTCCAAAAGAAATCTATCCTCATAAATCTGATGCAAATTTAGTTCGACTTATTTTTTAACGCTCACTACAAATTTCTAAATCATTCGTATATGAAAGATTCCATCATCATTCTGTGCGGCGGCGGCCCGGCACCGGGAATGAACACCGTCGTGTTCTCTGTCGCCAAGACTTTCCTTTCAAACGGCTACAGGGTCATCGGCCTACATGAAGGCTACACCGGACTTTTCCGCAAGGAGGCCCGCACCGAAGACATCGATTTCTTCAAGGCTGACGCCTACTTCAACAGAGGCGGTTCTTACCTTCAGATGAGCCGTTTCAAACCGACCAACGAGGATTTCGAGCAGAATTTCAACCTTGCTCTCTTCCAGGACAACAACGTCAAACTTCTCGTGACCGTAGGTGGTGACGACACCGCCTCCACGGCCAACAGAATCGCCAAGTTCCTTGAGGCCAAGAACTATCCGATCCACAACATCCACGTTCCTAAGACGATCGACGACGACCTTCCTCTGCCTCACAACGCGCCTACCTTCGGATTCAACTCCGCCAAGGATGAGGGAGCGCACATCGCCCGCACGGTCTACGAAGATGCCCGCACATCAGGCAACTGGCTTCTCATCTCCGCCATGGGACGTAGCGCCGGCCATCTCGCCCTCGGAATCGGCGAGGCAACACACTGCCCTATGACCATCATCCCTGAGATGTTCAACAAGACGACCATCACGGTCGACAAGATCATCAAGCTGACCCTCTCTGCCATCATCAAGAGAAAACTTCTCGGCATCCCTTACGGAACCGTCGTAGTGGCTGAAGGTGTCTTCCATGACCTTGAGCCGGAGGACATCAAGGCCACCGGAGTCCACATGACCTACGATGAGCACGGCCACCCTGAGCTCGGCAAGATCTCCAAGGCAGTCCTCTTCAACGACATCCTCGAGAAGGAGTTCAAGAAGATCGGAATGAAGGTGAAGACACGTCCGGTTGAGATCGGATACGATGTCCGTTGTCAGGATCCTGTTGCTTACGACCTTTCTTACTGCACGGAGCTCGCTCTCGGAGTTTACGAGCTCTTCTCAAAGGGCGAGACCGGATGCATGGTCTATGTGGACGAGAACGGCAACGCACAGCCGCTTTACCTGAAGGATCTCCAGAACGCCGAGGGCAAGATCCCTCCTCGCCGCGTGGACATCGAAGGCGGAATCGCCCGCAACTACTACGGACACATCTGCCACTACATCACTCCGGCAGACTACGAGGCCGCCAAGGCTTACGTCGCGAATCCAGAGGAGTACGACTTCAAGAAAATCCTTAACTGGTAAGACTTGAATATGTGAGGTTCATTTAGTTGAGTCTCACTATCGCACAGTCGTCAGATGACACTTCCACCTCGATCCGGGTTTCCGGACCGAGGTTTTTTATGTCCAGATAATCGATCGCTTCCCTAGGGATCAAGATGGATAGTTTTTCGGCTGGGCGGCACTTCGACAAGCTCAGTGACCGCCGCTCTTCCGGTCGCTGAGCCTGTGGTTCGGCAAGGCTCACCAACCTCCGAAGCGGCTCTGCGCCGGAAAAATCACAAACGAAAAGCCAGATTTGCGAGCCGTCGCCACGGAGAAAGGCAAAATGCCGGTCAGGGTCGAAGCCTGGGGAATCATAGTTGCAATAGCAAAGATCGAACGTCTTTCCGGAAGCCACAGCCGGAACCGACGAAGCCATATTCAAAAACCTCCGCCACTTTTCAAGAAGTGCCGACTCTTCAGAAGTAAGTTCCTCATTTTTATGAATATATTCAATCAGCCTCCCGATTGAGGAAATCTTCCACCAATCGAATATGGTTGTCCTGCCGTCACGGCCGCTGAACCCTTCCGCATCCATCCCACGCTCCCCGATCTCCTCTCCGAAATAGATCATGTACGGAGCCGTGTTCAGGAATATTCCCGCCCCCAGAGCCGCGAAAGTCCTTCGCGCGTCCCTGCCAAAGAAATCGGAGGCGAAACGCTGCTCGTCATGGTTCTCAAGGAAGTTCAGCATCCGAGGCTGCAAGTCCCCCAGAAACTGCCAGTTCCACGTAAGGCTTTTTGCCGTGCCGTGGCCTTCGACAACAGCCCGGACGGAATCATACAGCCCGGACTTGTCGTAGAGGAAATCAAATCCTACTTCATTTATGTATCTGGAATACAATTCTTTCTGATATACCTCAGCAATGAATATGATCTCCGGGAATTCGTCCTTGATCTTCTTTATGAGCCACTGGAAGAACTGCCACGGAACCATTTCCACCATGTCGCAGCGGAATCCGTCAACCCCTTTGCCGCACCAATAGAGCACAATCTCGTACATCTTGTCCCATGTCGCGGTGTGGAAATCGCAGTAATTCAGTCTGATGGTCTCATACCAATCGTTGACGGAAGGGGAGGGTGAGAAGCAATTCCCTGAGGCTTTGGCAGGGTTCTCATAGTAAGTCTGAACATCGAACGGAAGCTTAAGAGCCTGACCCGGATAGTAGTAGAAATCGTTCTCGGCCCTCCAGTGGACGGTCGGGTCATCATCCGCCCCGAGAGGCTTGATCTCAGGCTTGGACAAACCGACCTTTCCATAGTCACGTGACACGTGGTTAGGGACAAAATCTATGATGACTTTCAGCCCGGCCTCATGACATCGCTTCAACAAAGTCTCAAACTCAGACATTCTTTCGAATGGATTATCAGCAAGATATGGATTAATGTCGTAATAATCAGTAATGGCGTACGGAGAGCCTGCCGCACCTTTCACAATCTGTTTGTCGGAAGCCGGGCACCCTTCAGCCGACACGGTTGTGGCGTGCCTTATCACACCCGTGAACCAGACATGACTTACACTCAATGATTTGAAATATGCCAGAGTGTCAGAATCAAACTCCGAAAACCTCCCATTCCCCCATAACCTTGGAAGAACCTGATAAACAATCATTTTACCCATACCTAAAATCCTATCAAAGCTTTGCCTCCGCTTCTGTCGATGAATCCAGTCAGCCCGTCGACTTTCAGCACTTTCGCGAATCCGCCATCATAAACACATTCCAACCTGCCGATGGCATCGAAATCGATCATCCCCGAGCCGGCATATTGATCAACCGAGAGGTACCCCACGCCCAAGGATGTGATGTTCTGGAAGAAATGGGTGCCTTGGCTCGGATCTATCCTGAAGCCGTCGATGCCATATTCAACCACCATTCTTGCGGCGGAGATGTCCGTCCACGCCACAGGAACTCCTAAAGTCGGAATCGAGGATCCCCACCTTCCCGGACCGACAAGGAAGTACGTTTTTCCTTCCGCCATCATTCTGGAGTTGATCTCGGCGATCTCCACCGCCATCAAGGCAGTCTTCATCTTGTCGAATGATTCCGGCATGATGACCACAATGTGGGAGGACTCGGTAAAATACCCATTACCCAAGGCATTGTCACTGAGAATCAATTTATTGGAGACTATCGCCTCGGCATCCTCGATCGTGGAGGTCTGAGAACCGATTCCACTGGACACAGGACGGACCTGAAGGAGTTTCAGATCCGCTGCCGTTCCTCCCGAAGACTTGACCGGATCAACAGCGAACTCGATCTCGACCTCGCTCATCAGCTCGTCCCGGCATATTGACATGATTTCCGAGAGCGCCCTCGCAAGAGGAAGCCTGTCGTACTGGAATATTCCGTCAAAGGAAACCACCCTTGAGCCTCTGATTCCAATCCCAGGCACCATCCTGTCATCCAATGCGTTGTATGTCGAGGCCACCAATTCAGGATGATCATAGCCGCTCAATGCTTCAGAAACAGAAATTCTCCTCAAGTTAACTCCGTCGTTCTTCGAAATCTTAAAGGCCGAGGGGCTCAAGTCCAGCACAAACATCTCATTCTGAGTGTCCCTCTGGGCAAGTTTCGGGTTGGACAATTGAAGAATCTTTTTGGGATGCAGAGGGTCCACACGCAATGTCCGCCCTCCGTCCACAACAGTTTTTCCCAAACCAAAGGCCACGTTCAGCACTCCGTCTGAAGCCTTCTCAGACCCGATAGGGTAGGAGTTCAGAGAGCGCCCCACACCGGACATCATCGGATAGAAATCGTGACCGTGGGCAGTTCCGCAGATAGTCTGTACAATCACAGCCATTTTCTCCTCTCCAAGGAGATTCCCGCTTGTCTGGATGTAATTCCGGCTGCCTCTGAAGAATGTAGATGCGTAGACGCTCTTGATCGCCTTTCCAAGCTCACGCAGCATCCTGTCCTTGTTTTCAACCGGAGGACACATGTAGGTCGCATACACCCCGGCGAACGGCTGATAGTTGCTGTCTTCCAGCTTGGAGCTTGAGCGTACCGCAAGCGGACAATCCACCGTCGTCAGAAACGCTTTGAGATTCTGAGTCAACTCCTCCGGAAGAGTGGAGGCCACAAACTCCGAAAGGATCTCGTCATCAGACAGTTCAGCGTCAATTACGTACTGGAGTCCATTGTCTATGATGAACTTGTCAAACCAATCTGTCGTCAGCACGATGGTTCTCGGAATAGAAACACTCAGACCATCGTATTTGTCAGTCAGCGAATGCTTTTGAATAAGATGGTTGAGGAACGCCAGCCCTCTCGCCTTACCTCCCAAAGAGCCCTCGCCAACCCGTGAGAACCAGTAATAATCCTCATAAGAGTCCTTGTGGAATTCAGTGATTATTCCCTGGCCTATGCTCCTGTGATAACGGCGGATATTGTCCAAAAGGAACTCCCGGAACTCACCGGCATCAGTGTGGTGCTCCGCCCTGAATGTTTCCGCCAAGTTGAACAGGCCTCTTGCGTACAGCCATTTGGAAAACATGTTCCTGGATGTGTTGCTCATCAGCACATCATCTGGAATGTCATAGATGATCTTCTCCAACTGGGAAAGGCTCGCGGCCCTTCCGCATTCATTACCGCCAGAATCCCTGAACACAAAGTCTCCGAAACCGAACTCCTCCTTCATGTAATCCTCAAGCTGCAGGAAAAGTGTGCTTGAATATTTCTTCAAGAAGCCAACACCCAGACTCACGGCGGCCTCGGCCACGCTTCCTTGCGAGGATTGGAGCAGGACCGGCATCAGGGGATCATATTCCCGGATGATCTTGACAAGTTCTATTCCCGCGTCAAGTTTCTCTGTCTTAGGGTCATCTCCCTTATGAAAAACCATTCCGACATCGGAGATGACGCCAAGCAGGTTCCGCTTGTATTTCCCGAAATAATCTATAGCTTCCTCGAGACATGTGGCAAGGAATATCTTCGGCCTGGACCTTTTCCGGTATTTCTTCTGGTCATCATTCAGTGACTCGGTAAGGAATTCTCGGCTTTGGGTAAGGACAATCTTGTATAGCTCAGGGAGATAGTTGGAGTAATAACGTATCGAGTCCTCGACAAGAAGAATCACTTTGACGCCAACTTCAAACACATCGTTCTCAGCGTTGGCCGCATCCTCCAAAAGTTTGACAATGGCAAGAATCAAATCGGCGTTGCCATGCCAACTGAAAACGAAGTCGACTCCGTCATGAAAAGACTCCAAAACCCGCTGCCGTACGGCCTTGGAATAATGAATCAGAAGGATGAAAGGAATCTTGTGCCCCTCAAGCTTAAGATCCGAGGCAAAAGGGAAGATGCCTTTGTCTTGCTCGTTGTACATGCAGATGACCATATCGATCTCCGCGTCACTGCCGATGAGGACTCTGGCCTCTTCCGAGGAATTTGCCCAGATGAATTTCGGAGGATTGCTCAGATTCAGCTCACGATACTCGTTCCTAACCTGATTCTCAATGCGTCCATCCTCCTCAAGGGCGAAAGCGTCGTAGTTGCTGCAGATCATCAGAATCTTACGGATTCTGGACCGCATCAATGATTCTTCATTCATTTGCGTCATTTTTTTTGCGTGCGAACCGCAAATTACGAAAAATCCATGAATATTCTTGGAAACGAAGGACAGATTTCACATCCTGCGACGGAACTCGGCCACTGTCACGGCTGTGGCCACGGCGGCGTTCAGGGACTCAGAGCCTCTCTCGTCCCGGGGCCAAGATGGAATGAACAACCTGTCCGTCACCAGTTTGCCGACCTGTGGAGAAATGCCTTTCGACTCATTGCCGATCACAATGACGGATGGAGAAGCTTCTCCCGTGGCCAAATTCTTGGCATAAATATTCTCGCCATCAAGGAAAGTCCCGTACACATTGCCACCGGCCGCGACCACTTTCGCGCATAGTCCGCAAATGTCGCAATAGTGGAATCTCACCCTGAATATGGCACCCATCGTGGACTGAACGACCTTGGGATTGAATATGTCCACAGAGTCCTTGGAGGCAAACACGGCGTCTATCCCGAACCAGTCCGCCGTGCGGATGATCGTGCCAAGATTGCCTGGGTCCCTGATTCCGTCCAGTGCCAAAAACAGCCCACGGTCAAGAATATTCAAGAAACTCCCGGCTTCTATGTCCGCCGGCTTCCTGACCACCGCCAAGACCGGAGAAGGGGAGGACAGCAGGCTCAGCCTCGCCATCGCGGCGCTGCCGACCTCTTCTTCCCTGTAGACTCTCTCAACAGAAAACGGAGAGCGCAAGGCTTCCTCCACCATCTTTTCCCCTTCAACGACAAAAAGTCCGTTTTCATCCCTGAACTTTTTCTGTTCAAGAGATTTGACGAACTTTATCTCATTGTGTGAAACAGGTGACGGCATAAGCCTAGAAACCGAGAATCTTAAGCATCGACTCAGAACTCTGCTCTGGGGCGAACACTCTTGTCGTGATCTTTCCGTCCTTGTCCTTGTCGATGAGGATATGCTTAGGGGAAGGCTGAAGGCAGTGCTTGACTCCACCATAACCTGAAATAGCCTCCTGATAGGCTCCGGTGTGGAAGAATCCGATGTAGAGCGGATCCCTTCTGTTCTTCATCACCGGAAGGAAGATCGCATTGGAATGCGCCTCGGAGTTGTAGAAGTCCTTGCTGTCGCAGGTAAGCCCGCCGATGAACACCCTGTGATATTCCTCATTCCATTTGTTGATAGGGAAGAGGATGAACCTCTGGTGAAGTCCCCATGTGTCCGGAAGGCTCGTCATGAACGAGTTGTCGATCATGTACCAGCACTCGCGGTCATTCTGCTGCTTGACATCCAGCACTTTGAATATGGTCGCTCCGCTCTCGCCGACTGTGAAGTTGCCGAACTCAGTGTAAATGTCCGGAACCTGCACGCCATGTGAGTCGCAGACTGACTTAATCTGGTAGACGATCTCCTCAATCATGTATTTATAATCGTAATCAACTGCCAAAGAGGTCTTTATAGGAAGACCGCCTCCGATATTCAATGAATCCAGGTCGGGGCATATCTGTTTGAGGTCGCAGTAGAGGTTCAGGCAGCGCGCCAGCTCGTTCCAGTAGTAGGAGGTGTCCCTGATGCCCGTGTTGATGAAGAAATGGAGCATCTTAAGCTTGAACTTCGGGTTCTTGCTGATGCCGTTGCGATAGAACGGGATGATGTCCGAATATCTGATTCCCAGGCGTGAGGTATAGAAATCGAACGAAGGCTCCTCCTCGGAGGCGATGCGGATGCCGAGCTGTGTCGGAACCTCGATCAGATCGTCAAGATCCTCAAGCTCGTTTTTGTTGTCAAGGACAGGGATGATGTTGTGCCAGCCCTCGTTGAGCATCGTGGCGATGTTCTGGATGTACTGTGGTCTCTTGAAACCGTTGCAGATGATTATAAGGTTCTTGTCCACGAGTTTATCGGACTCCAGCTTGCGGATGAGGTCAAGGTCGTAGGCCGATGATGTCTCAAGATGGACATCGCTCTTGAGCGCCTGCTCGATGACAAACTTGAACTGTGAGCTCTTCGTGCAGTAGCAATAATGATGGTCTCCCTCATAGCTGACCTTGGACATCGCGTTGCGGAACATTCTCTTGGCCCTATGGATCTGTGAGGTGATTTTCGGAAGATAGGTGAGTTTCAACGGAGTGCCGTATTCCTTGATGATTCCCATCATGTCAATGTCATTGACAAAAAGATTGCCGTCTTCAACCCTGAATTCGTCCTGAGGAAAATCAAATGTCTGATCCACAAGATCGATGTACTTGTTCTTCATCCTAAAAACTGTAAACCTATAATGTTCGACATAAGTAATGCACCGCCGAGAATGCCATGCCCGGCTTCGGCGTGCAAATATAGGTACGAAAATTAATATTTTGACCCAAATTTGAAGAAAAATCAGAAAGGGTTGCTATTTTTGTAGAATATGATGGCTAAATCCTCGGTCTTTCATTTGGCGGCGGTCATTTCCGCCGTCCTGTCTCTGGGACTCTCGTGCAGCACCACGCGGGTTTTGGAGGATGGCCAGTATCGGCTGGCGGCCAACAAGGTTGAGGTGACGAACGACCGCAGGTTCAACACAAAAGAGATAGAATCCTACATCAAGCAGAAGCCTAACTCCTACATTGTCTTCGGATGGAATCCGTTTTTGAACATCTACAACTGGTCAGGCAAGAACCCCGACAAAACGGTCAACAAGCTCATAAGAAAGATGGGGACAGCGCCGGTGGTCTACCAACCCTCACAGGTCGAGGCCTCCGTGGAGAACATCAATAGGCATCTTGAGTACATGGGATACTATGGGTCCGAAGTGCGGAGCGACGTCAGGGTAAAGGGCAAAAAGGTTGATGTGACATATTCAGTGTCACTTGGAAAGCGATTCAGGATAGGGGAGTTGACCTATTCTCTGCCGGAAGGGGAGTTCCGTGAGGATTTCCTTGCCGACACTTCCTCCATGTCCATCAAGCCGGGGGATTACCTCTCGGAGGACGCGCTTGAGAAGGAGACCGAACGTCTGGCCTCCACACTCCGCCGCAAAGGCTACTTCGGGTTCACGAAAAACTATTTTTCGTTCGAGGCGGACACCCTCAATTCCACCGACACCGCCGGACTTCTTATGATGGTCAAGGAATATACCAGAAACCAGACTCCTGAATATGCCCGTCCGCACCGGAAATATTCCTTGGGCGAAGTCTCGATATCATACGATAAAGATCTGAAATTCAATGACAAGGTTCTTAGAAATATGTGTACGCTCCATCCCGGAGACCAGTACGATGAGAGCGAGGTGAACACGACATATTCCCGCCTTTCCGCCTTGAGGATGTTCAGCGGGGTCAACGTATCCCTGAATCCCAGGGACTCCGGCATAGTGGACTGCGACATCAATCTTACCCGCTCCAGGATGCAGGGCTTCAAGGTCAACCTGGAGGGATCCACAAACTCCACAGGTTTGATAGGAATCTCGCCGCAGGTCAGCTATTACCACAAGAACATATTCCATGGCGGGCAATGGCTCAATCTGGGATTCCTGGGCAATTTCCAGTTCAAGTACGATGACAATAACGTAAAATCCAATGAGTTTGGTGTCTCCGCAGGTCTGAGTTTCCCTGAATTCCTCGGTCTGCCGAATTCCATGTTCAAGGGACCGTCGGTTCCCCGCACTGAAATCAACGCTTCATATAATTACCAGAATCGCCCTGAATACACGAGGAATATGATCTCGACTTCTTTCGGTTACTCCGGCTCGCTGCGTAACGGAAAGTTCTTCTATCAATTCTATCCGATCCAGACGAAAATCGTCAGGCTAACGAACCTCGATCAGAATTTCTACACCACTCTGACAGGCAATCCATTTCTTCGTGACGCCTACCAGAACCACTTCGATGTCGGTTCCGGGCTCGTGGCGTACTACACGACGAGCACAGCGTTGGTGCCCAAGGAGACTTATGAATATGCCCGCCTGCAACTCGATGCCTCCGGCAATGTCCTTAGCCTGTTCGACGAGACCATGAGAAAGGATGAATATGGTTCCAGGCTTATCTGGAACACTCCATATTCCCAGTACATCCGTACAGAGCTCACTCTCGGCAAGACCTTTGTCTTCGGCAAGAACGGTGGTCAGGCATTGGCCATGCGCCTGCTTGGCGGTGTCGGCTACGCCTATGGCAACTCATCCACACTTCCGTTCGAGAAACAGTTCTACAGCGGCGGAGCCAACAGCATGCGTGGCTGGCAGGCTCGCGCTCTGGGTCCCGGCAATTCCCAAGCCGACACGACGTTCGTGATTCCGAGTCAGACCGGTGACGTGAAACTGGAAGCCAATCTGGAGTACCGTTTCCCTATGTTTTGGAAACTGTGCGGAGCCGTCTTCACGGATGTCGGCAACATCTGGACCCTAAAAGAAACCGACGGAGATGACGGTTCCCATACCCATTTCGACCTCAGGAACCTCGCATCCAGTCTGGCCGCCGACTGGGGTCTTGGTCTCCGGGTTGATCTTAATTTCCTGATTCTACGTCTGGACATGGGAATGAAGGTCTACGACCCGTCCCTGGACACCGACCGCTGGCGTGCCCCTTCCAAATGGCTGAAAAAAGACGGTTACTCCCTCCATTTCGGTGTCGGGTACCCATTCTGACAACAATCAAGCTCTGGTGCAGAAAACTTTGCCGCGGCGGTCAGCCACGGCAGAAGGAGCAAGATTTGATTTAGAAGTTATTTACTGATGAGCACAGATGCGACGGCCCTTGACAGGTCACCGGCATCATTGTCGGCGCCGTAATCCCAGTACATACCTCCCTTCAGTCCTTTTTCCTTTATGTAATTACATTTCTCGCGTATCGAACGGACGTTGTCAAACCCCAGAAGAAGTTCTCCCCGCGCATTCGCATAGTAAGGCACCCTTGCGATTTCATCCCACAATTCCTGATGACTCGCCTTTGGCCCCTTGTTATCCCTGTAGTCCACGTATCCGTCATAGTCCTTGCCGTTTCCGTGTCCGTAGAACGGCATGCCAAGGACAAGCATGTCTGCTGGCACTCCTGCATTCAGATGCGCCTCCACGGACTCGTCCACTGTCATATACCCTACATAAGGTGATGTCTTTCCGTCCGCATCCTTCCTGTAGAGAGGAGCATTATGGTATGGCGCGGATGCCATGTCATACGCCATGATGTTCACGAAATCTATGTACGGAAGTATGCCCTTGAAATCAATATATTGGGCACTGCACACGGTCGCAAGAGTCAAAAGCTTGCCTTTTCCGAGAGCCGCGCGCAGGTCTTTCATAAGCAAGGTGAAGTTAGCCTTGTCGTCCGGAGAGGATGAGATGCCCGCCGAGGAGTTGGTAGGGAACTCCCAGTCTATATCAATGCCGTCAATATTCAGAGACTTGACCTTTTTCGCGCAGTCTTCCGCAAAGGCCTTGCGGTATTTGTCGGATGCTGCCATCTCACTGAAGTTACCACGTCCCCAGCCACCTACAGAAAGGCATATTTTCAGTTTCGGGGAATTTGACTTCAGTTTCACGAGACTTTCCAGACGTGTGAGATTATCTATCTCCAATGTGCTGAAATCCTTCGCCACACCACCGAAGGCATAGTTGATGTGCGTGATCCTGTCAGGATTCGGCAGCACGCTGGTCCACGATGTGACATAAGCAACAACCACCTTGCCCGGCGTGTTTTCCACCGGCTCCACTGGCTCATCAGGAAGTTCACCTGCCACCTTTTGTTCTTTCCCACAGGCGCTCAGTGACAACGTCACCGTCAAAGCGGCCATAAATGTTAAAATCTTAGACTTCATAAATTGCAGTGTAATAATTGAATATATTTACAAAAATAGGCCGATATCACGCCGAAGTCGGTAGAAAGGCTGTCAGAAAAGGTTTGTCTGTTGACAAAGCAGCGCATAGCCGGTCCTTTCAAACGTATAATTGGCTATATTTGCAGTCAGCGCCGCTTGAAGTATATGGCAGCGCACAATCACAAATTTCTTGAAGAAATGGATAATAGCCTGCTTGGAAAACGCAACGGAGCCATTGACATGCTGCGTGGAGTGACAATGTTTCTAATGGTCACGGTAAATGAATTCTGGACTGTTCATAACGTGCCTCACTGGCTATGCCACACTGACACGTTTGAAGACGGTATGGGGCTGTCAGACATCGTGTTCCCAATGTTTTTGTTTGCCATGGGAATGTCGATCCCCTATGCTTTGGAACGCCGCTTCTCAAAAGGTCTTTCAGGAGAATCCACTATCGGACACATACTATCACGCACATTCGCTCTGATAGTCATGGGAGTGTTCACAATGAATGCCGGAGGCGACTTCGCCCCGCTTCTCGGTTATGGCAAGGCTGCCTTCTGGATTCTGATGATAACAGGCTTCTTTTTAGTCTGGAACAAGTATCCTGAAGAATTCAGGTACAAGAATGCTCTCCGCTGGTGCGGTGCGACTGTGCTATTGTTTCTGGCTGTGACTTTCCGCAGCGGCGACGGCTGGTATATGCACGCCGGTTGGTGGGGAATCCTGGGTCTCATCGGATGGGCATACTTGTTCTGTGCGACCACCTACCTACTCTGCCGTAGAAAGACATGGATAATTCCGCTGCTATGGGCAGGCCTGATGACTCTGAATATACTTACTACGGGATTGCGTGATGGTTCACAGATCATCGAAGGCGACAACATCATCGCCAATTTCGCTGACGCCCTGCATTTGGGCAATGGCTCCTGCTCATTGATGGCAATGGGTGGCATGCTGCTCTCACTCTGTGATCTGCGTGCGCGCAAGAGTTCCGAAAGCAGGCAAATCCTATTTGGCTGTTGCACAGCCGCCGCGCTTTTCCTGTCCGGACTTCTTGCCCACCAATGGTGGATCACATCGAAAAACATCGGCACCCTGCCATGGTGCCTCTACACCTCCGCACTGTCAGTGGCATTCTACACTCTGCTGAGGGTGCTGGAAAAACATGGACTGACACACTGGTTCGCACCGTTCCGCCCTGCCGGCACCGCGACACTGTCTGTCTATATGATGCCTTACATCGGTCTTGCTCTTTGGGTTACCATCTCACCATCCACTCCGGAATGGCTGAGCGGAGGAATCGGTGTGCTGAAATGCGCCATCTATTCACTCGCATGCATCTGGCTCGCAGAACTCCTCGGCAAGATCAACATCCGGCTGAAGATATAGCCTCTTTGATGTACATCTGCAAAGGCTAAACTAAAATTTCAATTTCAGTGCACAGACGTTCTCCACGTGTTGGGTATGTGGGAACATGTCAACGGGCTGGACGGCGGTGATCTCGTACTTCTCGGCGAAAAGAGCCAGATCACGGGCCTGGGAGGCCGGGTTGCAGCTGACATAGACCATACGGGCAGGGGAGGCCTCAAGGATGACCTTCGCCACATCCGGATGAATGCCGGCTCTTGGCGGATCCAGAATGATAACGTCAGGTTGACCGTGCCTCTTGATGAAATCTCGGCTCAGGACATCCTTCATGTCCCCGGCGAAGAACTCGCAATTAGTGATGCTGTTCGCGGCAGCGTTCACCTTCGCGTCCTCGATAGCCTCAGGGACATATTCAATGCCGATCACTTTGGCCGCCTTACCGGAGACGAACTGAGCAATTGTGCCGGTGCCGGTGTAGAGGTCATAGACAACCTCATTGCCGGTCAGCTCAGCGAAATCCCTTGCGACTGAGTAAAGCTTGTACGCCTGTTCGGAATTAGTCTGGTAGAACGACTTCGGACCAATTCGGAAAGTCAGTCCCTCCATGGTCTCACGAATAGTCGGCTCACCTTTGTATAGAATGCACTCCTGATCGCCTATCGAATCATTCAACTTATTGTTAATAATGTAGTAAAGCGAAGTGATTTGAGGAAACGCTTCAGTGATGGCATCCAGCATTTTCTCCCTATCCTCACGGTTCTCGTAGAAGAAACACATGATCACCATCAGATCACCTGTGTCGGTGGTGCGGATGAACATATTCCTGACATACCCCACGTTCTGGCGGATGTCAAAGAAGTCCAGATCGTTATCAACAGCATATTTCTTTATGAAAAGCCTGATGTCGTTTGACGGGTCTTTTTGCAGGTAGCAACGCTTGATGTCCAGCACCTTGTCGAAGAACTTGCCAACGTGGAATCCAAGTCCCATGCGGTCATTCTCCGGTACGTTTTCGATGTCCTCGTCCTTCAGTAGCCACCTCTTTGAAGAGAATGTAAACTCCAATTTGTTACGATAGTACTGAATCTTGTCAGACGGGATTGTCGGACGGATCTCCGGCACGTTCAGATGGCCGATACGGACCAGCTGGTCGTAAACCTGCTGACGCTTGGCCTCAAGCTGCATCGGATAGGGGAGAGGCTGCCATTTGCATCCTCCACAGACTCCAAAATGCTCGCAGAATGGCTCAAGACGATCCTTTGAAGGTGTGACAATCCTCTCTATGAATCCCTCATAGTAATTCTTGCTCTTCTTTGTGACACGGATGTCAACAACATCACCAGGAACAGCAAACGGCACGAAGACCACAACTCCGTTCCAATGCGTAAGAGCCTTGCCCTCGGCGGCACAAGCCTCTATAGTAATGTTCTCCAGCAGGAGATCAACTCTTTTTCTTCCCATAAATATTCTTACTCAGCCATTAACGGCATCATATTAATTGTCAAACTCATGGAACAGAGACTGGGAGATGTTGATCATGAAATCCCCCATGGCCTCAAGCTCCGCCAACATGTCAAGGTAATAGTTGATTGACAGGAACTTGTCGCCTCCTTTCTCTATCTGAAGAATGCCCTCGTCACGAAGCGTGTCACGAGTCTCATTAATGACTTCCTCTGCCTTGTAGGCGTTGCTGATGTCCAATAGCTTGCCGTCAGCGGCTGACTTCATGTTTGTGACCATCACAGAAAAGGCTTGGTTGACCTTGCCAATCAACAAGTTAAGTTTGCTGATGGTCTCATCGTCAAAATCGAGTTTATGGACATGCAGACGGTTCAGAAGGCGGCTGATGTTCTCACAACTGTCGCCCAAGCTTTCCAATTCGCTGATCACTCGATAGATAACCTTAACCTCACGAGCCTCGTGATCGTTCATAGACTCCGATGTAAGACTATTCAGGAAAGCAGCGATCTCATATTCAAACCTATCAGTCACTTCCTCGCACTTCACGAGTTTCTGTCTGTATTCCTCAAACTTATCAAGATCTTTCTCGTTCAGAGCAAGTTTGACATTCTGAAAACCGTCTTGCGCCGTAGTGGCGAAATTCACAGCCTCCTTGTATGCCTGCTCAATCGAGATGGAAGGAGTTCCGAAAAGACGGCCTTTTCCTATGAATTTCAGATGGAAATCACCCTTTTCCGGGTCCGGCTCTTTGATCCACATAGTCAACAGATTAGCAAACGGCTTACGGAACCAAACCAGAACCAATGTCGAAATCGTATTAAATAAGGTATGGACGCTAGCAATGCCAAAAACAGCGGTCATCTGTGAATCAAGTCCGAACAAAGACACAAGCCCAAGATTGATCTTGATGAATATGTTAAAGAAGATCAACACAAAGACAGCCCCAGCCACATTAAAGACAGTGTGGGCGAGTGCGGCTCTGCGGGCTTGAACCCCGGCACCGCTTGCAGCGATATTGGCCCCGATCGTGGTACCGATGTTCTCTCCAAGGACCATCGCGGCGGCCATCGGAAACGGCAGCCAGCCGAGATAGGCTAGAACCATAGTCAGCACAACAGTGACACTGGATGACTGAAGGAGGAAAGTAATGACAACACCGATAAGCATGAATATCAGCACAGAACCAACTCCATGCGATGCTAGTCCAGAGATGTAGGCAGCAACTTGCGGAACGGTGTCAATCGCTGGTATTGAAGACTTTATGTAGATCAATCCTACGAAAACCAATGACAGTCCCAAAACGGCCTGACCTATGTTCTTAACCAGTGATTTCTTCAGAAGCGTCATCACAAAGCCGGCTCCGAGCAGCACAAACGCAAGAACAGTCACGTCAAGCCAAAACCCTGTAGCCGCTATTATCCAAGCAGTTATGGTCGTGCCAATATTAGCTCCCATAATCACACAGATGCCTTGCTTCAGTGATAGGGTAGCGACACTCACAAGACTGGCCACCAAGATTGTCGTGGCGCTTGAAGACTGGACAACAGCCGTGATTCCGGCTCCGGAAAGAATCTGTTTGAACGGAGTTCCTGATGTCATCCATTTCTCGAAACGCCTGAGCCGGTCTCCGCAGGCTTTCTGAATCCCTGAACTAAGCATCTCAAGTCCGAAGACAAAGAGCGCCAGAGCACCAAGAAGAGTCAGTAATTGTAATATCATATCAAAGGGTAGTGTTTATCTAATAGCCAACTTAACATAATCCAAATTGTGTAACAAAAGCGGACGAGTGCGTTATACAAGCAAAGTTATTGATTCTGAGTCGAATTTAGCTGGTGTGAATCCTTGCTTGAACGTTACTCCGTCACCGAGAATCTCAAATCCGGCAGCCGTTGCCATCTCGTTGAGCAATCGGACGCTGGCTGCGGCCCATGTGAACGACCCGAACGCGAAGAATCTTCTGTTCTTGACAAGCCGGTCGCAGATCGCTTCCATCAACTGACGGACAGGTGGCAAAATTCCATTATTATAGGTCGGCGAGCCGAGAATCACCGTGTCATACTTGAACACATCGCGAAGTGCGAATGAGTAACTTTCCTCGTTGAGGTTGTGAAGCGTGAACGGAATCCCACGCTTTTCCAAGGACGAAGCCAAAGCAAGCGCGGCTTTCTCGGTGTTGCCGTACATCGAGCCGTAAGCAAGACAAACCCCGTGTTCAAGAGGCTCATAACGGCTGAATTTGTCGTACAACGAGACGACCTCTGGTATATGCTTCTCCCAAACAGGACCGTGCGTGCTGCAAATCCGGCATAGCTCCAAACCGGCAAGTTTCTTCAGAGCGGCCTGGACCGGTGCGGCATATTTCCCGACAATGTTCGAGTAATACCTTGTCATCTCGTCTTGATATTCATTGAATATGTTTGACTGCGAATCGATTACGCTTTTGGGGAA
Organism: uncultured Bacteroidales bacterium; assembly: GCA_934667175.1. Lineage (GTDB taxonomy): Bacteria > Bacteroidota > Bacteroidia > Bacteroidales > UBA932 > Cryptobacteroides. The sequence continues at coordinate 41,590 of CAKULN010000005.1, forward strand.
CATCTTGAACGTGCCGAACGCGTCTCCGGAGAACAAGGTTTTCTCCTCAGGGCACCAAGTCACCATTGTCTCCGGCCAATGAACCATCGGAACCATGAAAAACTGGAGGCTTGCACTTCCCAACGAGAGAGTCTCCCCTTCCTTTATCACCTTGATGTTGTCGGTCAGACCTTGGTAGCCTTCGATCATTGGTACCGACTTGGCGTTTGTGACTATCGTGCAATCAGGATATTCCTTTCTTATCACGCTTTGGAGGGCGCTGTGGTCAGGCTCCATGTGATTGACAACGAGATAGTCTATCTTCCTGTCCCCTATCTCGGCCTTGATGTTCGCGAGAAACTCGTCCTTGAACGCCACGGCTGCCGTGTCGATCAAGGCAATCTTCTCATCCACAACCAAATAGGAATTATAGCTGACACCAAAAGGAAGCGGCCACTGCCGCTCGAAGAGTTTGGTCTGCAGGTCATTCACGCCCACAAAACGGATTCTTTCAGATAGTCTCATCGTGTTCAAATAAGTTCTGTTCTGACGTCGGCAACACTGACCGACAAGTAACTTACAAATTTACGAAACTTATTCCGCTTTTTCTTAAATTTGCGTTCGGTTAGGCTTAAAAATAGCGGCAAAGCCTCGCTAACACAAATGTTACCATAATAAACATTATTGTTTTTAATATTAATAGAATGTTATTTAGCTAAATATGTCTGATACTTACCAAAGAACTGGGCAAAGTGCTATGCTCCCCCCACTTCCGGAGAGAATGCGACCTAAAAAGTTGTCTGAATATGTCGGCCAAAGGCATCTGGTAGGCGAAGGATGCATCCTGAGGAAGATGATTGAGAACGGGAATCTTTCCTCGTTCATCCTTTGGGGGCCTCCCGGAGTCGGGAAAACCACATTGGCAGGGATAATCGCACAGACTTTGGCGCGAGACTTCTACACCCTGTCTGCGGTCAGTGCCGGAGTGAAGGATGTCCGAGATGTGATTGAGAAGGCCAAGAGCGCGTCCGTGTTCTCCAACGGTGCCGCCCCGATCCTGTTCATTGATGAGATTCACCGCTTCAACAAGGCACAGCAGGATGCTCTTCTCGGAGCTGTGGAAAACGGCACGATAGTCTTGATCGGTGCCACGACCGAGAATCCATCGTTCGAGGTGATCACACCGCTCTTGTCAAGATGTCAAGTCTTCGTCCTTAAATCTCTGGAAGCCAATGACCTCCAGACTTTGCTTGACAGGGCTCTGAAAGAAGATATTCTTCTGAAGGAGAAGGACATCGAGGTGAAGGAAAACGAGGCTTTGTTCCGTTACAGCGGAGGTGACGGCAGAAAACTGCTTAACGTGCTCGAAATCGTTGTCGATTCTTTCTCCGGGAAAGAATCCCACATCGTCATTGACAACGAGACCGTCACGGCTTGCATTCAGGAGAATCTTGCGATTTACGACAAGGATGGAGAGATGCACTACGACATCATCTCGGCCTTCATCAAATCCATCCGAGGGTCCGACCCTAACGCAGCAGTCTATTATCTGGCCAGAATGCTTGACGGAGGCGAGGATCCTTTGTTCATAGCGCGGAGGCTCTGCATCTCGGCTGCCGAGGATGTCGGACTTGCCAATCCGAACGCCTTGCTGCTGGCGAACTCATGCTTCCAGATTGTCCACCAAATAGGCATGCCAGAGGCAAGAATCCCGCTTTCCGAGGCGACAATCTATCTTGCAAGCTCTCCTAAAAGTAATGCCGCTTATCTTGCGATAAACAAAGCCATTGAAACCGCACATTCAGACAATCGCGCGCCCGTTCCTCTGTACCTGAGAAACGCTCCCACGAAGCTGATGGAAGAACTGGGTTACGCCGACGGCTACAAATATGCCCACGACTATCCCGGACATTTCACCGATCTGGAGTTCATGCCAGCGGGAATGGAAGGAACAGTATTCTATGAACCGGCGCCAAACCCACAAGAGGACAGGCTGAAAGCCTATCTTGAGGCATGCTGGCCCAAGTACTACTCAAAAAAGTAATATAGTTTACTAATTTTTCATTAAATTTGTGACTCAAAATATAGCAAATAATGATAACAGAGATCCTTATCCTGATTGCCGGGCTTGCACTGGTCGTTCTTGGGGCCGATTGGCTTGTTGACGGATCATCCACAATCGCCAGAAAGGCCGGACTTAGTGAGTTCGTGATCGGACTGACCATTGTCGGGATAGGCACATCTTCTCCCGAACTGGTTGTGAGCCTTACCGGTGCATTGAAAGGCAATGCAGACATCGCTGTGGGCAACATAGTAGGCTCGAACATATTCAATGTTCTCTTTATCTTGGGATTCACGGCATTGATCCGACCTATAGCGATGACCCGGAACAATGTGAAAGTTGACATACCTCTCAACATTTTGGTAACAGTGCTTCTGATAGCCTTCGGGATGCATCATTCCTTGTTCGGTATAGGTGAGCAAGACATTTTGTCAAAAACCGAAGGATTTGTATTTCTGGCACTTTTTGCCGCATATATGTATTGGTCCTTCAAGTCAGGAAAGGTAGACGGTGAAGAACAGCCCGCAGAACCGGAAAAAAGGAAGACATGGATTGCGGTGTTAATGATAGTCGGAGGTCTTGCGGCACTGATTTTCGGTGGCGACAAATTTGTGGACAGCGCCACACAGATTGCCAAGATGCTTGGTATCAGCGACAAATTCATAGCCGTCACGATTCTTGCCGGCGGCACGTCATTGCCCGAATTGGTCACATGCGTTGTGGCTGCGGCAAAGAAAAAAGGGCAGTTGGCACTCGGAAACATCCTTGGCTCCAACATCAGCAACATTCTGATGATCCTTGGCATTTCCGCCGTCGCCTACAGACCGCTGCCAGGGGCTCCTTCAGGCCTTTCATTCAGTGGCATGTCATACATGGACCTCGGCATTCTGCTCCTTGGCGCCATCTTAATTTGGATCAGCGCCTTCACCGGAAAGGGCCGAAAACTGGACAGGGTCGAAGGTTTCGCTTTCCTCGCATTCTACTCATATTACGTCTTCTGGCTGCTTAAAAACATGTAAATGAATATATTAAAAGAACAATCAATATGAAATTCAAACCAACAAACTATCAGTTGATGAATGTCGGCACCGGAAGAATATTCCAGGATGCCGGTTGGTCATTGGCTGACCAGGAGGCTTCCGCGCCGTCATTGGTAAGAGCCGTGTACGAGAATGAGAAGTTCACTCCCCGTGATGATCTCAAAGGGCTTTACAGATACGCAGAATGGCTTCCGATCAACAGGACTCTGAAGAACTCACACGCACCTGTGACCTACAAGAGCAAGGGGCTCGCCGAGCTTCTCGGAATGGAGAACCTGTACATAACCTTGTCAGGATACGTTCCTAAGCATGGCGCGAAGATGGAGACATGCTCATTCAAGGAGACTGAGGCGTTCTCTGTCTGCGCAAGGTTGCCTAAGAATGACAAGCACATCCTTGTGGTTCAGTCCGCCGGCAACACGGCCAGGGCATTCGCACGAGTATGCTCTGACAACGACATTCCGATTGTCATCTGCATACCTAACGACAACATCAGCGACCTGTGGTTCCTCAAGAAACTGAAATCTTGCGTCAAGGTGATCGCGACGCCTAATGGAACGGATTACTACGATGCCATAGCCCTTGGAGAAAAACTCTGCAAGGATTCCCGTTATCTGGCCGAGGGCGGTGCGAAGAACGTTGCTAGAAGAGACGGCATGGGCACCACGCTTTTGAGTGCTGTGGAGGCGATCGGAAGAATTCCTGACGCTTATTTCCAGGCTGTTGGCAGCGGAACCGGTGCGATCGCCGCATGGGAGAACGCATGCAGGCTTGCCAAGGACGGTCGTTTCGGTGAGAACAAGATGAGGGTTTATTGTGCGCAGAACGCCCCGTTCACCCTTATGTACGATTCATGGAAAGCCGGTTCGAGAGATCTCGTGCCGATCACTCCGGAAGAGTCCAGAAAGAGCGCGGAGGTGATCCTCGCAAAGGTTCTTTCCAACAGAAAACCGCCATACAGCCTTGCCGGAGGCCTGTTCGACACTCTCAAGGAATCCAACGGTGACTTCTTCAAGGTAACAAACGATGACATCGTCTATTGGATGCTCCAGTTTTTCAACAAAGAAGGGTACGACATATTCCCTGCCGCCGCTTCCGCTGTGGCCGCTTTGAAGAAGGCTCTTGATGAGGGTACAGTCAAGAAGGATGAGACCGTGATGTTGAATATCACGGGGGCCGGAATGCTTAACGCCACAAGCAAGGGCTTCGAGTTGAAAAAGCCAGACCTTATACTCAGCACCGAACTCTCCGCTGAGGAAGTCATCGCCAGCGTGGATCGGCTGTTTTAGTTTGTGACAGATTCTAGCTTCGTTTGAGACAGCAAAAAACTGAATTTCAAATTTTACACGTTACCAAAATTTGAAATTCAGTTTTTCTGCTGCTTTATGAGGTCTAAGGATTATATCATCATACCGCTTCGGTCGCTTCGACAAGCTCAGCGACCAGTGTACACAACAATCGGAACCCCATAATGCTAATATCGCGGTCACTTCGACAGGCTCAGTGACCGCGAATTCACACAAAAGGTATGCTAACAAAAATGTTTACATAAATAACACAATTGTTTTAATAACAACATAATAATAAAATAAATCAACGGGCTGAATTATGAGCGAAATATATACAGCGTTCAGAAAATAAACATTTCCAAATTTTGGTAACGTGCAAAATTTGGGAATTTTCTATTTTTGAACGCCAGTTCTGTTTCGGATAAAAGTAATTCATGTCGCTTCGGCAGGCTCAGCGACCGGGCTAAGCAAGATCGCTGACACCTGCCAGCCTTTATTCCTGACGAAGCGGCTCACCGGAGACGAGACGTTCCTTCGATTCGACAGGGTTGGAATAGATGCGCAGGAAAATGTCACGGAGCTCCGCGCGATTCAGACGACGCTCTACCTTGTCAAGCTTGTGCTCGGTGTACTCTGTAAACTTCTCAACATCCTCCGGAGTGTAAAGCTCGGCATACTTGTAACTATGGTTGACAAGATCGTAGGCGATGTAGTTAGTCTTCCAAAGCTGGTAGCCAGCGATGATCCTCTTGTCAACAGCATGCCTGATGGCTTGATAGCGATCATTCTTGTCGCAACGGGATGCCAGTTCGATTTCATCAGGAGTAAGAGGAAGTCCGAAATTCAAATGAACATCACCTTTCTGCTGTCTGATTCCCATCACGATACTATGCATGTCCTCAGTACGGGTCTTAACATACTTTTGGGTTCTGGAGATCAGAATCTCGCGAGCTTTGCGGACATCGCAAGGCTCATATTCATAAGAAATGCTCAAAGGAACAATGTTCAATTCTGAAAAGTTCTCCTTGAAAGACTTTGTGCCACTCATATCGAGCATCTTCAACAAGCCCTGCTCCGTTGTGTCAATCCCATCCTTAGTTCGCCCCTGTCTCTGAGCCAACCAAATAGACGACTTACCGGAAGTAATGGTTTGGCGGATATACTTCGACAGGACCTGTGATGACAAGTATAGCTCTCTAGCGGAAATCCCTCTAATCACTCTAATCATCCTGTTGGACCTAAGAAGGTACTCGACCGTCTTGCTCTGCTTGATCAAGTTGTCACCTACACAAATCTCGGTCATTGGAATGCCGTTCTTAAATAGAACCTGCTGAGTGATGGCCGGATCAAGGATAATGTCCCTGTGATTGGACATCGCCAGAAACTTTCCTTTCAGTTCCTTGATGTAGCTGATGCCGTCGTATGAGAAATTATGGATTGTATGCTCCATAACCCACGACACAGCCTTATTCATCACAATTTCTTGAAATTCATCAATATTGTGCACACTCTTCAAAGCGTTCCTAAGAAAAGTGATCGGCTCGTCAGGGAAAAGATACTCGGAAATAGCCAATACAGCGGGATGATTCGCGACCTTGTTCAAAGCCTCGACCGCCTCAGCATCATTATAAGGACAGATGCTATCAAATTCAGATGAATCAGCCATAATAAATCATCATTTGTTATCTTTGCAAATGTAAGCAATTTACTTAACATTAGCAAAGACTTGTAACGAACTATCAGCAAAGGGCTTAAGCATCACGACGGAAAAGCAGTGAGCTATCACCGTAGCTGAGGAACCGGAAATCGTGACCTAGAGCATAGTCATAGATAGTCTTCCAATCACCACCGACAAATGCCGAAATCAGCAGAATCAGAGTACTTTCCGGCTGATGGAAATTCGTTATCAGAATGTCAACCAGCCTGAAACTAAATCCCGGCACGATAATGATCCTGGTGCCGACCTTGAGTTCATCAAGTCCATTATTCTCCAAATAAGAGATAATGGCATCCAATGAATCTTCCAATGAGTATGAATATTCCCGCTCGTACGGTGCCCACTGCCCGACATCCTCAGGAAGGCCTTTCTCGATGCAGCTGACACCGACATAATACAAAGACTCCAAGGTACGGACAGAAGTCGTCCCGACTGCTATAAGTTTGCCTTTATTGGCACGGATTCGCTTGAGAAGCCCAAGAGTCACCACAAACGGCTCCCTATGCATAGGATGGTCGGCAACATCCGAACTTTTAACCGGAAGAAAAGTGCCAGCACCTACGTGAAGGCAGACATTCTCGCAATCAATACCTTTCGAAGCAATCTCATCCAACACGGCCTGAGTGAAATGAAGTCCGGCGGTAGGGGCCGCCACGGATCCACGAATATGTGCGTACAGAGTCTGGTAGCGTTCAGTGTCAATAGATTCCGTCTCTCGGTTCAGATACGGAGGAATCGGAACCGTACCGCACAATTCCAGAACACGGGAAAAAGGGTTGCCGTCCTGCCAGAAGAACTCCACAATCCCTGTCTCACCGTTACGCTCCACTAAAGTAGCCTTCAACCCCATAGCGGAAACCAAATGGTTATTATCCGGATTATACAAAGAAAGAACGTCACTTTTCCAACGCTTGGCGTTTCCTATCACACACTTCCATCGGCAGCGCTCTGTGGCAGCGAAAGCTGTGTTATATTCAGGCGGATCAATTGGCTCAAGGCAGAATATCTCTATATGAGCTCCTGTATCCCGCTGAAAATGAAGCCTCGCAGGCACAACCTTGGTGTCATTGAATATCATCAGAGAGCCAGATGGCAGGAGGGAAGGAATATCCTTGAATATGTACTCGCTGACATTCCCGTCCTCGTAACGAAGAAGCTTGGATGCATCTCGCTCCGCAAGCGGGTATTTAGCAATCCTCTCCTCAGGAAGAGGGTAATTGTAATCCTCTATTTTTACAGATGGTATCATCTCGTTGAGATTTTAAAATTTCATACAAAGTTAGCCGAAGTATGAGAATTATCAAATTCTCGAATATGTATAGCATCTAAACATTTTAGTATCCAAATACGGTTTACAAACATAAACTACGCAACAACATTTGTAAACCTTAAGCCAATTTACAACTTTGATTAAATATGTATAATAAGGAATTATTATCAAGAACATTTTTCAAGTATAATATACAGAATATTAGAAAATTATGCTATACCAAATAGACTATAGATTTAAACCCTAGACGTAAACTTTAAACATCAGCGGTCATTTTACATAAATAGTAGAGATATAATCCTATTATACTTATTAATAACTAATCAACTACTCTAATTTAACTATATTAATTTCTAATTAAGTTATGATTGTCTCGTAATTCATTTTACTTTTGTAACACCGAGCTCAGTGTTGATTTTTACATTCGTTTGTGTTAATTTTGTAAACAAATCACATTTGTAATGAACAATAGGTTGCAAAGATTTTTGGATGCCGAGAACATCACACAGTCACAACTGGCGGAAAAACTGGGGGTGGCCAAGGCTAGCATATCACATATTCTAGCCGGCAGGAACAAACCAGGATTCGACTTCATTCAGAGCATGGCTCAGTGCTATCCTGATTTGAACCTGGACTGGCTGATAGCCGGAAAAGGGAAAATGTTTAAATCCCAAGCCGTGCAACCCTCCGAAGAGCCTTCTATACCAACAAAGATTAAGTCAAGCGGCCAATTATTCGATTCTCAAGAGCCGAATTTGTTCCCTGAAATGACGGAACAGCCTGAACATCAGTCACAAACTGGGCAAGTCTCCCCTGCCGAATCCAAGCCTGATCCACCGAAGATCTCGAAGATTCTGGTTTTCTATGACAACGGGACGTTCAAAGAGATAGATTGACAGTGTAATTTGCATGGAAAACCTTTCAGCGTTCTGCTGATTTTGTCTAAATTTGTTGTCATAAAAACCAGTGGACGGAAATAACACCGCGCCTTGGGAAAGCATCAATGAATATGTACAGACAGCTCATCAGGCCAATCTTATTCAAATTTTCACCGGAGACGGCGCATAACCTCACATTCAAGGGACTCAAGTTTCTTCGGCATATCCCTTTTGCAGGAAGACTTTTGAAGTTGATCTACAGCCGTAAGGCTCCGTCGCTGTCAAGAAACGTGTTTGGAATTGATTTTCCGTCACCAGTCGGTCTTGCAGCCGGTTTGGACAAGAACGGAGAATTGTACAATGAACTATCATGGTTCGGCTTCTCATTCATCGAGATAGGCTCACTTACCCCGGAAGCCCAGCCTGGCAATCCGAAACCACGTCTGTTCCGGCTTCCTCAGGACAATGCCATTATCAACCGGATGGGAATCAATAATAAAGGGATACGGAACGCAATCCTGCATATTCAAAAAGACGCTCCGAAAACAATCCTTGCGGCAAGCATTGCAAAGAACAGCACAAGCGCGTCTGACGAGGACACAATAGCTGACTACAAGAAGGCCTTCTCTTTCATGTACGACTTTGTGGACATGTTCACCGTGAATGTCTCATGCCCTAATGTGCACGGATTGCAGAACCTCCAGGATGTGTCGTACTTATCAGACATCATGGATCCGCTGCTTGAACTTAGGATCTGCTACGATGTTTATAAGCCTATTCTTGTCAAGGTCTCCCCTGACATTCCAGTCGAGGAACTGGACGAGATTCTGAAATACTGCATGCAGTCCGGCATCGACGGAATCGTGGCCGGGAACACCACAAGATCGCGCGAAGGGCTGAAAACCAGCAAGTCAAGGATAGAGAAAATCGGCAACGGAGGGCTTTCCGGTGCCCCTTTGTACGCCAAGAGCCTTGCCATGGTCAAGCATATTCATCAGTTTACTTCGGGACGGCTGCCGGTTGTGGGAGTCGGTGGCATCATGACACCTGAGCAGGCAAAGGAAATGCTGGACGCTGGTGCGAGTCTGATTGAAATCTACACAGGGTTCATCTACGAAGGCCCTTCATTAGTGAAAAGAATCAATAAGTATTTGGAAACAGGCAATCTGAATAATAATTAAAACAATATGGCAAACGCATCAATCTGCACTATCGGTGACGAGATTCTGATCGGCCAGATAGTGGACACAAATTCTTCACACATATCATGCGCTCTAGAGGAAATCGGAGTGAAAGTTACCAGAATGCTCTCTTTCGGAGATGACCATGACGAGATTGTCAAGAATTTAACAAATGAACTTACACTCAATGAGATAGTCATCACCACCGGAGGTCTTGGTCCAACCAAGGACGACATCACCAAAGCGGCGTTGGCTGAGATTTCAGGAAGCAAAGGCTATGTCACCAACGATGGGCAGTTGAAAATGGTCCACGAGATCCTTCACTCCAGAGGTCTCGATGTTCTGGACATAAACAAGGCTCAGGCCCTAGTTCCTGACACTTGCGAAGTTATTGTCAACCATCTTGGTACGGCCCCGATTATGGTGTTCCGCTTTCCGCAGGAAAGGTTCGGCCACACGGCTACTCTCTACGCCCTTCCAGGTGTCCCGTTCGAGGCCATAGGAGCGATTCCGGATGTCATCAAAGATGTGAAAGAGCACAACGACCTTACTGACATATTCCATAAGTGTGTGATGGTCTTTGGATTGGCTGAGTCAGCACTTTCCAAGGAAATCGAATCTTGGGAAGACAGTCTGCCGAAGGACATGCACCTTGCCTACCTTCCCAATCCATTGACAGGGGTCCGTCTAAGACTATCCATCTACGGTGGTTCGAAAGAAGAAGAGGAAAAACGCATAGACGATGCCTTCTCGAAGCTGAAGCCGATTCTGGGTGATAAGATATATTCATACAAAGATGACACCTTGGAGAACGCTGTAGGAGCATTGCTGCGTGGCACGGGAATGACCCTCAGCGCGGCGGAATCCTGCACAGGTGGCAAGATTTCCTCATTGATCACCTCCGTCCCCGGGGCTTCTGAATATTACCTCGGCTCCGTCACCTCCTACGCAATTGCGATAAAGGAAAAAGTACTTGGCGTGCCTGATGCCACTATTAATGAATATGGCGTGGTGAGCTCCGAAGTGGCCACCGCAATGGCTGAAGGAGTCAGAAATTTGACCGGAAGCACCTACGCTGTCTCGACCACAGGATTGGCCGGCCCCGGAGGCGATGAGCACAACCCGGTGGGCACAGTCTGGATAGGAATCGCTGGTCCAAACGGCACAAAATCGGTAAAAAAAGTCTATAAAAACGACAGAAAAAGGAATATTGAGAGATTTGCCGCCGCTGCGCTCAATGAACTCAGGCTATTCATTCTTAATGAACGCAAATAATTAGAAATCAATGGTGGTAACAAATTTGTTTATTCTATAAACATTTTTGTTACCGCTAATTACATTGCCTTTAGGCGATTATATTGCCGCCTGTTCGCTCACTTCATTGAAAACTCTTAGGAAATTCCTGCCTGCTACCTTTTCGATCAGGTCATCGGTATATCCCCTTCGAGACATCTCATCAAAGATCACTCTGATTTTTGAGACGTTCTCCAGTCCGACTGGCGTTACCTCAATACCATCAAAGTCGGAACCTATTCCCACACTGTCAATGCCTGCGACTCTTACAGCATGGTCAATGTGATCCACAACATCTTTATAGGAAGGTCTCGGAAGGGCCGCCAACTCATCCTGTACAGCATTCCAGGCGGCAGCCTTAGCCGGGTTTAATGGATCGCTGATCCAATCTTGCTCCGTCCAACTCTTCGATTCAAGGCCGGAATCCGCCAGAGTCTTCGCAAACGCATCCGACAGAAACACAGGATAGAAATTGATTTGGATGACGCCTCCCTTGTCAGCAAGAGCACGAAGCATCTCATCGGACATATTCCTTCTATGATGAGCTAACGCACGACAACATGAATGGGTAGAAACTATTGGCGACTTGGAGCACTTGAGCACATCGTAGAATGTCTCGTCTGATGCATGTGCGATGTCAATGATCATTCCCAGACGGTTCATTTCGGCGACCACTTCCCTGCCGAACGGGCTGAGTCCATGCCAGCGTCGTCCTTCAGCGGCAGAGTCCGCTATCTCATTGTCCGCATTGTGTGTCAAGGTAATATATCGCACGCCAAGACAATGGAAAACACGAAGGAGGGAAAGAGACTTCTGAATCGGAGCACCATTCTCCATGCCTATGAGTATCGAGACCAGACCCTTGGACTTATTGCGCAGAGCCTCTTCCGGAGACATGGCAAGCGCTGCCTGATCTGGATTGGCACCGATCTGGTCATAAATCCGTCCTATCATCTCCAAAACATGACGCGTGGATGCATCTGGAGTCATGTCAGCCGAAGTGTACAAGGCGAAAAAAGAAGCGTCCACCCCACTAGCCTTAAGCTTCGGCAGATCGACATGTCCTCTTTCATTGTCTATTCCTATGTCGCGTCCCCTCATCATCATTGTAGGGGTGTCGCAATGAGAATCCAGGACGAACATTACTGACGAGTAACTGAGGCGTTCTGAATCTTCACTATCTTGATTAGAGGATCTCCTGAGTAGCAAACACTTGCGCCTTTGCCTAAATCAAGAGAAAGAGTCTTGGCCGGTGTCACAGTCAAGTCTGCACCGTCAAGTGAGACATTGACATCTTCAACGGACATCGTGACTGCATCAACCTTGGACGAGCCTCCCTTACCGGTGACATTCAAGACGTTAGCCTTCCCGGAAAGTGAAAGTTTAGCACTACCGGCCGTGCAGACAGAAGAAGTCTCACATTGCCCGTTGATCGCAAGATCAGCGGATCCGGAGTTATTGACCTCAAGGGTCTTTGCTGAGTATTCAAGCACAACGGTAGCGCTACCTTCGGCATTGACAGTGACTTTATCCTCCGCCTTTACATTGATGGATGACAACTTTGATTTCTTGCTGACAGAGAGAGAGACTGAGTTCGCGTTGACATTCAGATTGGTTATACTTGATGTCCCGGAAAGACTCAACTTGAAATCATTCGAGTTCAAGCTACCGTCTGACGAAAAAGCACAATCATCATTCAGTGTAATAGAGTTAAGAACCGGTACATAAACAGTAGCTTCAAGTACAGGCCCATCCGAGTTCTTACCCTTAAATGTTTTCCTGACTTCCTTCGGAACCGATTTCTCATCTATGCCGATGAACAGGGTTCCCGCTTTCACATAGCATTGGATATAGCTCTCAAGGGCATCGCTGACCTTGAACTTGGCGTTGTACCCGGCCTTCTCTACCATAGTCACTTTAAATCCGTCAGAGACGGAGATGGCATCGAATTCTGAATATTCATGCTCAATGGTCCGTGTCTGCGCAAACGAAAGGGCAGAGGTTGATGCAATTATGAAAATCACTACCAACAAAGACTTGATATTCATAGTATTTTTAAATTTAAACGTTCTTAACTATCTAATTTTTCCATCAAAGATTCCCACTCCGCTGTCTTGTGCTCAAGTTCGCGCTTATCCTCAAGATAGGTTCTCGTAAGCTCCATGATGTCGTCACCTGGTCGGGGATCGGAAAGAATCTTCTCTATTTCCTTCATTCTGGCTTCTACCTTACCGATTTCTGACTCAAGGAATTCGACCCTATGCCTGATCCTGCGTACTTCCTTCGAATCACTCCTCCTCTGCTCGAACTCCTTCTGAGCCTGTTCTTTTTTGGCTATGGAGTCATTGCTTTCCGAGGCTGGCGAAGTGAAGTTCCCGGTGCCAGGAGAGAATCGCCTCTCCAATTCCTGAAGATTCTCAATCTTCCTCTCTTCCAAGAAATCATGGACGCTTCCTAGATGCTCCTTGACCTTTCCGTCACGGAACTCGTACATCTTGTCAACCAAGCCTTCGAGGAAATCACGGTCATGGGACACTACTATCAACGTGCCATCGTAAGCCTTCAACGCCTGCTTGAGAATATCCTTGGACTTGATGTCCATGTGATTGGTCGGCTCGTCCAAAGCAAGGACATTGTACGGCTGCAACATGAATTTCGCCATCCCAAGACGAGCGCGCTCTCCGCCCGACAGAACGCTGACCTTCTTGTCAATGTCCTCACCTCTGAACAGGAACTGCGCGAGAATGTCACGAAGTTTGTTCCGGACATCTCCGACGGCTATGTTGTCAAGGGTCTCCCATACCGTAAGATTGCGGTCAAGGATGTCTTCTTGGTTCTGCGCATAGTAACCGATGGAAACATTGTAGCCGGTCTTTGCCTCACCGCTGATAGGCTGCAACTCCCCCATTATCACACGCATGAGCGTTGTCTTTCCCTCTCCGTTGCGTCCGATGAGAGCGACTTTCTCTCCCCTTCTGACCTCAATCTCAGCATTCCTGAAAACAACCTTCTCCGGATAGCCTACAGTCAAGTCCTTTCCCTTGAACACTATGTCACCGGAACGCGGAGCAGGAGGGAACTTGACTGTCAGCGTCACATTATCTGTCTCGTCAATCTCCACTCTGTCAAGCTTTTCAAGCTGCTTGATTCGTGACTGGACCTGATTTGACTTTGTAGGCTTGTAGCGGAATCTGTTGATGAAATCCTCCGTCTTCTCGATCATCTTCTGCTGGTTCTCGTAGGCTGCCATCTGCTGCGCAAGCCTTTCTTTCCGCAGCTCGACATACTTGCTGTACGGAACCTTGTAGTCATGAATATGACCGAGCATGATCTCGACCGTGCGGTTCGTAACATTGTCAAGGAACCGCCTGTCATGCGAAACGAGCAGCAATGATCCACGATGCCCCTTAAGGTAATCCTCCAGCCATTCAATTGACTCAATGTCAAGGTGATTGGTAGGCTCGTCCAAAAGCAGGACATCGGGTTCGGAGAGCAGAATCTTAGCCAGTTCTATACGCATGTTCCACCCCTGGCTGAAAGTCTCTGTCTTCCTGCCGAAATCTTCGTCCTTGAACCCTAAGCCAAGAAGTGTCTTCTGTGCCAGAACCTCAGGAGGTTCGGACTGACTCATCGCCATAGCGTCAGTCAAGTCATTCAGACGATTGATCAATGAGAGATATTCATCTGATTCATAGTCAGTTCTCTCGGCAAGTTGTGCATTGACGCTGTCCAGTTCGGCTTGAATCTCAGTGATGTGGTCGAAAGCGGTCAATGTCTCCTCCATCACGGTCCTGCCCTTGTGGTGCTCCATGATCTGAGGAAGATAACCGATCCGAAGATCGTTAGGCTTGTCAATGCTTCCTGAAGTCGGGCTCTGGAGCCCGCAGATCAATTTCATGATCGTGGACTTACCCGCTCCATTCTTGCCGACGAGACCTATCTTGTCTTTCTCACTAATGTGGAAATCAATGCTATCCAGAAGTGTGTAGCCACCATAGGCCACTGTCAATCCATTAATCGAAATCATTTAAGCCTCCTTCTTGATTAGTTCCTCTTCCGGTGAAGCCGGCTTGCAACATAAGACACACACTTCGTACAAAATAAGCAGCGGGGCGGCGGCAATCAGCATCGACATAGGATCCGCCGGCGTGATGATGGCCGCTATGCAGAGAATCACCACGATGGCATGTCTGCGGTACTTAATCAAAGTGTTCCTTGTCACAATGCCAAGTTTGGAAAGGATTACCACAACGATAGGGAACTCAAACACAATGCCGAACGCCAGTACAGTTGAAGTAAACATCGAGATGTAGGAAGTCAGCGAGATCGTGTTCATAACCTCGTCGCTGATCTTATAGCCCATGAAAAAGTTGAGCGAAATCGGCACTATCAGATAGTAACCGATGACAAGACCGAGATAGAACAGGAAGGATGCGGCAAGGAACGCTCCTCTAATCGCTCGTTTTTCATTTCGATAGAGGGCCGGGGCTATGAACTTCCATATTTCAAAACAGACATAGGGAAATGACAGTATGAACCCTAACTCGAACGCGACCTGAAGATGGATGAAGAACTGGGCTGAAATTTCCAGATTGACAAGGGACATCTGCATGTCTCCTAATCTCATCCAACGATAGATGAAGAAATCACTCCGTGTAGGGGCCAAGATGATGTCATCAAAAACCAGCGACTTGAAACAAAATACTACGACACTGACAAGCGTAATGACAAGCACTGAGCGGAACAAAGTTCCCCTCAGCACTTCAAGATGGTCCCAAAAGGACATCTCAGCCTCACCAGCCGCCATTATTTCTTCTCGATCTTCTCGATTTTGTCAGGAGTCTTGGCAGTGGAATTGAGATCCTTGTCAATGTCACTGATCTGGCTCTCAACCTCGTTCATGCCATCCTTAAAACTCTTGACACCTTTGCCAAGGCCCTTCATGAGTTCAGGAATCTTCTTTCCACCGAAAAGGAGAATGATGACAAGGGCGATGATCACCACCTGCCAAGGACCTACAACGCCCAAAGGAACTATAAAAAACATATTCGAAATTATTATTGTGTTATCTATTTATCATTTATGTGAGCCTCGATTGCCTTCACTAACTTTTCAGGACAACGGACAGGGCGACCAGTCTTCTTGTTCAGGAAGCCAAGGGAGACTTTCCCTTCCACACAAAGCACTCCATCTTGATTATAGACGGCCTGTCTGACGTAAAGCTTCGCCAGCGGGACCTCGTCGATCATAGCGACCGCTCGGACAACATCCCCCATCTTGGCGGGGAACCTGTAACGGCACTCCACTGTGACAATCGGGATAGTCACTCCGTCCTCCTCACATTTCTCTATCGGGTACCCGCACTCGATCATCAAGTTGTTCCTCGCACACTCGAAGTATCGGATGTAATTCGAGTGATGGACGATGCCCATCTGGTCTGTTTCGTAGTATCTGACAGGGAAAGATGTCTCAGAATTAACCATAACAAAAATGTTTATAACTACAACAGATTTGTTTTATTACTTATTTTTCAAGGCAGCAAGAGCTTTCTCGTAGCTTTCTATCTTTGAAAGGCTGTCAGCCTCCTTCTTGCGCTCCAAAGCCACGACTTTCTCCGGAGCATGGGCCACAAAGCTCTCGTTGGACAGTTTTTTCCTCACAGATTCAAGGAAACCACGCTGATGTTCCAGCTCGGTCTCGATCTTTTTGATCTCCTCCTCGACATCAACGAGCCCCTCAAGCGGAACAAAGAGTTCCACTGTACGAACAAGCAATGAGACACCGGCCGCGTCACCGAAATCAGCCACTTTCTCGACAGAAGATATGTTGGCAAGCTTGGTAATCACCGGAAGCATATTCATCGGAAAATCACCCTTTACTTTCAAGGCCAAACTCTCCTTTGGTGAGATGTTCTTCTGCTGACGGATTCCACGGATTCCGTTCACGGCCTCCTGGGCGATTCCGAACTCTTCGATGACTTTTTCATCGACAGGGCCAGCCTTAGGAGTCGGTTGGTACATGATGGTCTCCCCTTCCTTACGCTCAGCCATGGACTGCCAGAGTTCCTCCGTAATGAACGGCATCACTGGATGAATCATCTTCAGCAATTTTTCAAAGAATATGATGGTGGCGTCATACGTCGCCTTGTCGATGCTCTCACCGAATGCCGGCTTGACAGCCTCAAGGTACCAGGCACAGTACTCGTCCCAGAAAAGCTTGTAGATGCTCATCAGGGCATCGGAGATCCTGAACTTGGAATAATGATCCTCTACAGTCTGAATCGTCTGATTTAACTTGTTCTCGAACCAATTTACCGCCAACTTGTTAACTTCACTTTGTTGAAGTTCCTCATCAACCGTCCATCCTTGTACAAGACGGAATGAGTTCCAGATTTTGTTGCAGAAATTTCTTCCCTGCTCAACCTGAGATTCATCATAGAATATGTCGTTGCCGGCTGACGAGCAGAGCAGCATGCCGATTCTCACGGCATCAGCTCCGTACTTGGCGATGAGGTCAAGCGGATCAGGAGAATTGCCAAGGGTCTTTGACATCTTCCTGCCAAGCTTGTCACGCACGATTCCCGTGAAGTAAACATTACTGAACGGGATGTCGTTCATGAACTCGTCCCCGGCCATGATCATCCTGGCAACCCAGAAGAAGATGATGTCCGGTCCAGTAACCAAGTCATTTGTAGGATAGTAGTAAGCGAGATCCTTGTTCGGTTCGTGCTCCGGATGTCCAGGCTTCTGAGGATCGAACACGGAGATCGGCCAGAGCCAGCTGGAGAACCATGTGTCGAGCACATCGTCATCCTGCCTGAGGTCAGCGGCTGTAAGTGCCGGATTGATCTTCTGTGCAGCGGCAAGAGCCTTCTCTGGAGTCTCCTCGACAACAATCTGTCCATCTGGAAGATAATAGGCCGGAATCCTCTGTCCCCACCAAAGCTGACGGGAGATGCACCAGTCGTGGGCGTTCTCCATCCAGTGACGGTAGGTGTTGCGGTACTTGTCCGGAATCAGCTTTATCTTACCGGACTCGACACTTTCAAGAGCCTTGGCGGCAAGGTCTTCCATCTTCAGAAACCATTGTGCGGAGAGCTTAGGCTCGATGACGGCATTGGTCCTTTCCGAATATCCCACCGGAGAGGTATATTCCTCTACCTTGACAAGGTTACCGGACTCCTCCAACATCTTGACAATCTTCTTCCTGGCATCAAAGCGGTCCTCTCCGACCAGAATCTGAGCCTTCTCGTTCAGGCGGCCATGGTCATCAATGATGTCCATGACAGGAAGATTGTGACGAAGACCGATCTCGTAGTCGTGGGCATCGTGGGCAGGAGTGACCTTTAGACAGCCTGTACCGAAATCCATCTCGACATAGCTATCTTCAATCACAGGAATCTCTCTGTTAATCAACGGGATGAGAACCTTCTTGCCTTTCAGCCAATGATGTCTCTCATCAGCGGGATTCACGCAGATCGCGGCATCAGCCATGATTGTCTCCGGACGGGTCGTAGCGATCACAAGATACTTGTCGGTCGGATTGCCGTTGCCGTCGGAAACATAATATTTAAGGTGATAGAAATGGCTCTTGGTGTCTCTGTGGATGACTTCATCGTCACTGATCGCGGTCAGAGCGACCGGATCCCAGTTGACCATGCGCACACCTCTATAAATCATTCCTTTCTTGTAGAAATAGCAGAATGTGGCGATCACGGCGTCAGATAACTCTGGCTCCATCGTGAATCTCGTACGGTCCCAATCACAGGATGCCCCCAGCTTGCGGAGCTGCTTGAGAATGATCCCGCCATGCTCCTCCTTCCATTCCCAGGCATATTTCATGAACTCGTCGCGGGTAAGGTCTTCCTTGGATATTCCCATTCCTTTGAGTTTGGCCACAACCTTGCTTTCGGTGGCGATCGAGGCATGGTCCGTGCCTGGAACCCAGCAGGCGTTCTTTCCGTCCATCCTGGCCTTGCGGATCAGCACATCGTTCAATGTGTTGTTCAGCACGTGTCCCATGTGAAGGATTCCCGTCACGTTAGGTGGCGGAATGACTATCGTGTATGGCTCTTTCCCGTTCGGTTCGGAGTGGAAGCATTTGTGCTCTGTCCACCATGCGTACCATTTGTCTTCAACTTCCGCCGGATTGTACTTTGCGGAAAGCTCTTTTTTCTCGCTCATATTACTGCTTATAATATACAAAGTTTACAAAGATAGCACATTTTTCACTAAATTTGCCTTAAAAATACACACATACTATGGAAGAGAAGAAAGAAATCAGTCTGGAAATCCGTCCGGAAGTGGCAAAGGGCACATATTCAAACCTTGCTATAATCACGCATTCGCACAGCGAGTTCATCATCGACTTCGCCACCATCCTTCCGGGATTGCCGAAGCCGGACATCAGCAACCGCATCGTGATGACTCCGGAGCACGCCAAAAGGCTTCTCAACGCGCTCATGGACAATGTGACCAAATACGAGTCACAATTCGGGCTCATCAACCTCGGTGGCGGGCAGCCACAACAGGGTGGAACGTTCAATCTCGGTGACCTGCCACAATTCGGTCCTAACGGAGCCAAATCATAATGACAGATTTCAAGGACATCAAGGCATTCACGTTCGACATAGACGGGGTGATGACAGACGGTGGGATCCTGGCGGATCTCGAAGGTCAGCTCTACAGGACCTTTGACGCCAAGGATGGTTTTGCCGTCAGAATGGCATGCATGAACGGCTTCCCTGTCGGTGTGATCACAGGGGGACGGTCACAAAGCATCAGAGCCAGATTCAGCAGCAACGGCATCAATCCTGAGGACATTTATCTTGGCTCCCGCGACAAAATCGAAGACTTCGAGGACTTCTGCAAGAGACATGGCTTAAGGCCCCACCAAGTCATGTACTTCGGTGATGACATCCCGGACATTGAGGTGATTGAGGCCGCCGGAATCGGAGTCTGTCCGAGCGATGCGGTCGAAGAGGTCAAAGAAGCTGCGGACATCATCTCCGACAGGCCAGGAGGAAGAGCGTGCGTGCGCGAGTACATGGAAAAGGCCATGAAGGCGCAAGGGCGATGGAACTTCGACGCCATCACTTACAAGAAAAAGTTTTAGGAATATGTTCACTCACGGAAAGAGGATCATACTTGCCAGCAACTCCCCCAGAAGACGCGAGCTTCTGGCAGGACTTGACATTGATTTCACGGTTGACACGGGCACTTCGTTTGTCGAGGAGTACTCCCCTGACACTCCGCACGTAAAGGTTCCCGAATTGATGTCGGAGGGTAAGTCACTCGGCTTTCATAGGGAACTTGCCGATGACGAGATTCTGGTGACATCGGACACGATGGTCTTGTGCGGGGTCGAGATTCTGGGGAAGCCACAGGACAGAGCAGACGCAGTCAGGATGCTGAGGCTTCTCTCAGGCCGTGAGCATCAAGTGATTACTGCCGTGACAATCCGTGATGCTCATCGTAAAAGGACATTCTCAGTCTCGACTGATGTCTATTTCAAGAACTTGTCCGACAACGAGATTGACTACTACATCGATAACTTCAAGCCTTTCGACAAAGCCGGTGCCTACGGCATTCAGGAATGGATAGGCTACGTCGGAATCACCAGAATCGAGGGATCGTTCTACAACGTGATGGGTTTCCCTACCCAGCGGTTTTACGAGGAACTACAAGACTTTTTGAACCGATGACAAAGGTGATTCTCCACAGGATTGTGAAATATGCAACTACGGCTTTGTTTGCTTTGCTTGTCTGCGGATGCAATCAAGATGCATTTGTGAATCAGCTAAGTCCTTCAATCCGCGATATTTCACTCCCTGAAGACGGGGACTCTGTCAAAGTCAGGTTCAAGACCGGCGATTGGCGGGTATATTCAATACGTGTCAACGGTGGACATAGTTGGCACCCTGGCCTCAGCTCCGAAATGACAGAGGTTGATGATGGTAAAATAAAACTGTCGGATAATGGATTCACGATGTTCTACCAAAAGTCCTCGGAGCGAGAACTGGCCATGTTCTTCCAGCCTAATTTTTCTGATTCAGACCTCAAAGTGGACGTTGTCATCGCCTCTTCATTTGAATATGACACCTTGACTGTCACCCAACCTCGCAGTTCAGGCTATGATCTGGAAAGAATCGAGTGGAACGAGCCAGTGACAAGGACTTTCCCCGAATATGAAAAAGGCTGGGGCCCCCTGTCTTACAAAAATGAAGGTCCCGACACATTGCGCGTCAATATGAGAGTGTTTTTCGGAGCGGCCAGACAGGTGAAATTCTCGGACGATTCCGGGTTCGGACTTTATTGCGGAGACTTCAGAGTACCCGTACCCGACGGAGCATTGAATGATGAGACACTCTGTTTCAGCAAGCAAGACTCTGTAATCTATAGTTACGACACAAAAGAATACCCGCTTGTGGATGACAGAGAAATTATCATGAAATTTCCTCCTACCGGAAAATTTTCTCTGTACTATAACGTGCTTTGGAACATTGACACCTACTCTACCGGCTACAACATGTCCCTCAGAAATAAGGCCACAGGCAAGATTGTGGAGATCAAAGGAAAGTTTTCGAGCATGTCTCCGAACGGAGTGTTCTCCCTATATACAGAGAAGCGATGAGAGTAAGGATATTCATAAAACCAATTCTGACGGTTCTGGCTTTATCCGCCTCACTTATTGCGGAAGGCCATCAAGCGGACAGTTCCAAGGTGACGCATAGGGTCGGGATCAATGTCCGCCCGTCCTACATTCTGCCGACACACAAGTTTTTCAGAGGGGACAACTCTCTTGGCAAACGGTTGGACAAGAGCGGTTCAGCCCATCTGCAATATTCATTCTCATTCCCTTCTGACAGCCGCTACGGCAGGATGTTTCCGACTGCCTACCAAGGGATAGGAGTGGCGTGGAACACGTTCTTCGACAAAAACGAGATCGGCAATCCGGCTGCGGTCTATGCGTTCCAAGGAGCCACTCTGGCGCGATTGTCACCAAAACTGTCGTTGGACTATGAATGGAATTTCGGGCTGTCTTTCGGATGGCGTCCCTACGATCCTTACGGAGACTTTTACCCGGAATTTCCCAACGAGCGCAATCTGGTGGTCGGTTCAAGGGTAAACGCCTACATCAACTTCGGTGTGCTTCTCAAATGGGCCCCTTCACCAAACTGGTCAGTGTCGGGAGGAATTGATCTGACTCATTATTCCAACGGCAACACCAGCTACCCCAACGCAGGTGTCAACACTATCGGCCTTAGAATAGGAGCGGCGAGGTATTTCGGCCCGGAGCGAATGGCCAACCTCACAAGATCCGGACGTTCGTATGAATATGACAACGTAAAACCAGACAGAAGAATGACCTATGATGTCATCCTCTATGGAGCAGCCAGGGCAAAGGGCCTCATCTGGGAAGACACGCCATATATCGCCGAAGGCATGTTCGGGGTCATAGGCTTGAACATCAACCCATTGTACCGGGTAAATAAGTTTTTCAGAGCCGGATTCTCGCTCGATGTCCAGTACGATGAAAGCGCCAATGTCGGTGATCATGTGGCAGGGATTGGCGACGATGGCAACATCAAGTTCTTCCGCCCCCCTCTTGGCGAGCAATTAGGAATCGGACTCTCTCTAAGGGCGGAATTCGTCATGCCGATCTTCTCTGTCAACATCGGTTTCGGACGTAACGTCATCTACAAGGGAGACGAACTCAAGGGGTTCTATCAAACTCTTGCCCTGAAGACCGACCTCTATAAAAATCTGTTCCTTCACATCGGCTACAAGCTTCACGACTTCCACGATCCAAACAATCTGATGCTCGGACTCGGATGGCGGATAGGAAACAGATAGGAACCAATGATTGACCCCTTGGCCGCGACATATAATATATCCAACATGATGAGATTCTTGATTATAAAAGTCATTGCCGCGCTCTGCTTGGTCACGTCCGCGAGTCTTATACCGCAAAGTTGCGCCAAAACAGAAAACGGTGACAACAAAAGGATGCTTGAAGCTCTTGACAAAACAATAGCCGAAAGGGACATCTATGAAAGACTCAAGCGGGAACGGATAGATTCTATAAAAGCGGAAACCAGACCAGATGCAGGCGACAGTCTAAAATACGAAATCTATGACAGGTTGTTCGATGAATACTACCAATATGACATCGATTCCGCCATATTCTACGCACGAAAGAAACTATCCATAGCTCAAAAATCAGAATCAGGTCTGCATCGCAACGAGAGGATTATCGATGCTGAGATGGACATCGCTGACAGGTACGTTCTTTCCGGAATGTATCTGGAGGCTTCGGACATAATGAACGGCATGGAGCCCGAATTCATGCCGAGGCAACTCATGCTGAGATATTTCCAAATAAGCAACAATTTGTACGGGAACATGGCGAGAATGTCCGATGACCCTCTCATCAAAGAGGAATATATCAAGAAGCGGGATTCATTCAGAAATGAACTGTACAGAAATCTTAGCGATGACGACCTTTTCAAACTCTACGTCTGGTCTGACATTGAGATCGACAAAGGCAACCCGCAGCCAATCCTGGACTCTCTGCTTGCTGTCCGTTCTTCCGGAATATTGGATGTACACGAAAGAGCGATAGTCAGTTACATCGCATCCATCGCATCACGCATGTGTGGAAGGGACTCCGAAGCCATCGGGCTCCTTGCGGAAAGCGCAGCCAATGACCTCCGTACTCCGGTCAATGAATACAAGTCACTCTACGAGCTCGCGGAGCTGTTGTACCGCGAAGGCGACATCAAAAGGGCCTACCGCTATGTGAACCAATCCATTAGGGACGCTGTGGCCGCCAACGCAAGCATAAACGTACAGGCCATAAACTCGATGTTGCCTCTAATCTCCGAGACCTATGACATCTGGGTGCACAACAGACGCACGCAACTCTACATCATCCTGTTTGTCATAAGCGCACTACTCCTTTCGCTCGTCATCGCGGTGCAGTACATGATCAGAAGCCACCGTAAAGTGGCGGTCGCCAATGCAAGACTCAAGGAATATGTGAACCTTCTACAAGAATCCAATGACATCAAAGAGCAATATTTAGGAATATATCTGGATATGTGCTCGGACTACATTGCCGGTCTGGAGAGATACCGCTCCAAACTACGCAGGGCAGCGAAGGATGGCGGATTCGGTGAGGTGATGGAAAACCTGAAGTCCACCGAGTTCATCGACAAGGAGTTGGAAGGCTTCTACGTACGCTTCGACGAGTCGTTTCTGGCTCTGTTCCCCGACTTTGTCGAACGGCTCAATTCCCTTCTTCAGGAAGACAAGAGATTTGAGGCGAGAGGTAAGAACGGAATGCTCACGACTGAGCTGCGCGTTGCCGCGCTGATACGTCTTGGAGTCACCGATTCCACAAAAATCGCCCACTTCCTCAGAAGGTCAGTATCCACGATTTACAACTACCGTGTCAAGATGAGAAACTCCGCTGTTTCCGGCCGCGAAGACTTCGAAAAACAAATCATGAGCATCGGAAGGCTCTCTTGAAACACTACTATTTTCCCAAAGACACAAAACGTAATAAGCAATATACCAATATTTTACAATTTTGTCTGACTACTAAAACAGTACCATCGCTTTGTCATGATTGCGTTATTGGTTTTCTTTGCGAAGAATAACCAATGGAATATTCTCGTTTATTTATTAAAACTTTTTAAGGATATGAGCAAATCACACTTCCTTTTGTGTTCGATTGCCATCTTGCTCCTTCTGACCGGACTCAGCGCATCAGCGCAGGGACTGTTGTTCAACGGAAAGGTGATCGACAAGACAGGGCAGCCTGTAATAGGAGCCGCTGTCGTGAACACAGGCAACCGTTCTGTCGGGACAATCACCGATGTGGACGGAACATTCACTTTGGCAGCCGCCAAAGGTGACATTCTGGAGATTTCGTCACTGGGTTACACGACAACCAAGGTGACAGTGGGCGAAAGCGGCAACATCACAGTCACTCTTATGGAGGACATGGAATTCCTGAGCGAGTCCGTTGTCGTGGGATACGGAACAATCAAAAAGAAAGACCTGACAGGAGCGGTCGCATCCGTTTCGGACAAGGATCTCAAGGACACTCCTGTCGCCAATGTCGGGCAAGCGCTTCAAGGCAAAGTTTCAGGCGTGTATATTCTTGACTCCGGAAAACCGGGAGACAACGTCACTATGAAGATCAGGGGCCTTGGCACAATCAATGACAGTGATCCGCTCGTGGTCATCGACGGGGTTCCGACGGATTTGGGGCTGACTTCGCTAAACACAGCGGACATCGACAGGATCGATGTACTCAAGGACGCCTCAGCCACGGCCATCTACGGATCACGTGGAGCCAACGGTGTCGTGATGGTGACCACAAAAAGGGGCTCCAACGGTGACGGCAAGGTAAGTGTCAACGCCAACTGGGCGATCCAGAATGTCACATATATTCCGGAGATGCTTGACGCCGCGGGCTATGCGGCCTATTCCAACGACATGCTGAGCAATGCGGGACTGGCCACAAATCCTGCGTGGAGCAACCCGGAGACACTCGGAAAAGGCACGGACTGGATCAACGAGATTCTTCACACCGGCAAGATGCAAAACTACACGGTAAGCTATTCCGGAGGAAACGAAAAAGCCCATTACTATGTCTCTGGAGGATTTCTTGACCAGAAAGGAATCGTCAAGACCGTCGGCTACAAAAGATTCACATTCCAGAACAATAACGACGCTCAAGTTCTGAAATGGCTGAAGTTCTCCAACAACATCACATTCTCGGCCGACGTGAAGGAAAGCGGTTCATATTCAATCTCCAGCGCGATGAACGCCCTGCCGACCCAAGAAGTCAAGAACGCCGACGGCAGCTGGAGCGGTCCGGAGGGAACTTCATACTGGTACGGAGATGTCAGGAACCCGGTCGGTCCTCTCTACACCAACGACAACAAGACCAACGGCTATAATTTCCTTGGCAACATCTCCGCCGAGATAACATTCGCGGAATGGCTAAGATTCAAGAGCACTTTCGGCTACGACGCCAAGATGTGGTTCAACGACAACATCTCGTACGCCTATGACTACAAGCCTTCCGCGGTGGAGGAGACCACACGCTACCAAGACTCAAACAAGGCCTTCACTTATCTGTGGGACAATTATTTCACCTTTGACCATACGTTCAACGGAAAGCATAACCTCAATGTGATGGCCGGCACTTCGGCACAATGGAACGACGCTTCGGGGATCAACGCGACCAAGGCCGGGTTCCTTTTCTCCAATGTCCACGAGTTCGACAACGGAACCGTCAACAAATCAATCGGCGGCGCGTCAAGCGACTGGGCGATGATGTCCTTTATGGCCAGACTCAACTACTCTTACGACGACAGATACCTTCTCACAGCCACAATGCGCCGCGACGGTTCCTCCAGATTCGGCCCAAACCACAGATGGGGCAACTTCCCGTCAGCCTCAGCCGCCTGGAGACTGTCCAAGGAGAATTGGTTTCCTAAGAATATTCTTGTCAACGACGCAAAGTTGCGCGTCGGTTACGGAGTGACCGGAAACGACAAGATCGGCTCATACGCCTACATCCAGACCTACAACACAGGCACTTATATTTTCGGCAGCGACATCGTCACCACCCTCATGGCCAAGTCTATGGCGAATCCGTCAATCCACTGGGAGGAAGTGCGCCAGGCCAACATCGGTCTGGACATGTCTATGTGGCGGTCACGTGTCAACCTTTCGGTCGATGCCTACCTTAAGAACACCGCAGACATGCTTGTCAAGGCTGCTATTCCTATCACATCAGGCTACGAGGACACCACAACGACCTACACGAATGCCGGCAAGGTTCGCAACAGTGGCTTCGAGTTCACCCTCAACACAATCAACTTCGACAGCACAGGCGACGGATTCAGGTGGGAGACATCGCTGACTGCCACTTGGAACAAGAATAAGATAGTAAGCCTTAACAGCGACACTCCGCTCTACCAGAACGAGACAGGCGGAGCCTACATCACAATGCAGAAGAACGGCAAACCTATCAATGTGTTCTATGGTTATGTGACCGACGGCATATTCCAGACTCCGGAAGACGTTGACAGTCACGCGTTCCAGGAAAACTCCACCGCAGCGGGAGACATCCGCTTCAAAGATCTCAACAACGATGGTGTGATCAACGAGGAAGACAGGACAATCATCGGAAACCCTAACCCTGATTGGTTATTCTCTATGACGAACAA
Source organism: uncultured Bacteroidales bacterium (assembly GCA_934667175.1). Taxonomy (GTDB): domain Bacteria; phylum Bacteroidota; class Bacteroidia; order Bacteroidales; family UBA932; genus Cryptobacteroides. The sequence goes on from CAKULN010000005.1 coordinate 68,551, forward strand.
TTTCTATTTCAAGGGATTCGACCTTACGGTTTTCCTTCAGGGCGTAACCGGCAACGAGATATTCAACGCCGTGGGCATCGGCAACGAAGGAATGGCCAGCGCGCACAATCAGACAGCGTCTGTCAAGTACCGCTGGACCGGCTATGGAACCAGCACCAGCATGCCGCGCGCCGTCTATGGCGATCCGAACCACAATGCCAGAATCTCCGACAGGTTCGTGGAGAACGGCTCTTACCTCAGGGTAAAGAACATCACTTTAGGCTACACATTCCCTAGGACTCTTCTGAAAAAGGCGAACATCGACAGCGCGAGGATATTCCTTTCCTGCGAGAACGCTCTGACCCTGACGAATTACTCCGGCTTCGATCCAGAGGTTGGCATCAACGGAATTGATTGGAACATCTACCCGCTGTCACGCACTTTCAGCCTCGGTCTCAACTTTAATTTCTAATGAATATGAACAACTTAAAGATCACAATACTTGGTTTGGCAGGCTTGGCGATGACATCCTGCTCCGGATTTCTTGACAGTTTCCCGTCATACGCCGTGGATCCTTCCGTCTCAGTCACTGACTCCGTCGCCATTGCATTGACTAACGGATGCTACGTGCCGCTGCAATCTTCAAACCTTTACAATCAAAGAATATGGTCACTCGACATCATCGCCGGCAACTCCGAGGTCGGAGCCGGTGGCGGTGATGATGGAATCGAGACCATCCAATGCGCCAATTTCGCCGCTGACGCGTCCAACGGATTCGCTCTTTACATCTGGAGATCGCCTTGGGTCGGAATCGGGCAGTGCAACACCACGATAGAATCCATTCTCGGAGAAGGCAACCAGACCAGCGACGCCATCAGAAACCGTTCGCTCGGTGAGGCATATTTTCTCAGGGCGCACTATTACTACATTCTCACACGCCTGTTCGGAGGTGTTCCTCTTGTGCTCACCCCGCATAAGGCCAACGAGTCCACGGACGTGGCAAGAGCCTCTCTTGACGAATGTTACGCACAGATCATCAGCGACTGCAAGGCCGCCATTGATCTCCTGCCCGAAAAGAAATCATATTCAGGAGCTGACTACAACCGGGCCAGCAAGGATGCCGCTCTGGCAATGCTGGCCGACATCTACCTCACATACAATCCGTCTGAGCACTACGCAGAGGTTCAGAATCTCTGCTCACAGGTAGAGGCTCTGGGCTATGACCTGAGCAAGTGTGATTTCGCTGACAATTTCGGCGCGAAGGCTGAGACCAGCCAGGAGGCCTTGTTCACAGTAGGATATTCAGGAAGCACCCAGTACGATTTCTGGGGCGGCAGCAACCAAAGTTCATGGCTCTCCACCTTCATGGGTCCGAGAAACTCGGGAATGGTCGCCGGATCATACGGATGGAACCAGCCTACCGCTGAATTCATGAGCCAATGGGAAGAGGGTGATCTCAGGAAGGACGTGACCGTCTTCTACAACGGGTGTCCTGCTTTCGATGGGATCGAGTACAAGTCCTCGTGGTCAAACACTGGTTACAATGTGCGCAAGTTCTTGGTCACCAAATCATACTCACCGGAATACAACACAAACGCGGCGGACTTTGTCGTGTACCGTTTCGCGGATGTCCTGCTGATGAAAGCCGAGGCTCTGAACGAGCAGGGCAAGACGGACCAGGCCGCTGAACCTTTGAACATCGTAAGAAAACGCGCCGGGCTCAATCCGATTCCTTCCGGGAAGACACAGGAGGAAATGAGGGAGATCATCATCCACGAACGCAGGATGGAGCTTGCTTTCGAGGGGCACAGGTGGTTCGACCTCATCAGACTCAACAAGGGGCAGTACGCAATTGATTTCTTCGGTGAAATCGGCAAGAAAGCCACCAAGGACAGACTGCTTCTGCCTATCCCATTGACAGAGATGGACTCCAACAATCTGATGGAACAAAACCCTGGATATTAATAATCAAGACTGGATTACACAATGAAAAAATCGATAATGACCGCCGCGGCAGCGGCTCTCTGCCTGGGCATGGCATGTTCCTGCTCGGAAGAGGATTACAAGACTGTCGATCCATCCGCCGGGAATATTCTTGAAATGTCCGCTTCCGGGACGGAGATCGAACTTGACGAGAAAAAAGCCGACAGTGAAGCGTTGGCGTTGAATTGGACGACCGGCACCAACAAAGGCACCGGCAACGCCATCTCCTACACTTTCGAGATGGCTATGATAGACTCAGACTACGCCTCCGGTTACAAAGAGGAACTCGGCAGGAAGGCATATTCAAAGACTTGGACGACGAAGGAGCTGAATGACTTCCTCAAATCGAACTTCGGCGCCCAAAGCGGTGTGAAGGCTTCTTACAAAGCCAGAGTTACCGCTTCCGTGGCCGAATATGACGATTTGGATCAAGAGTCCTCTGTGGAGTTCACCGTGACTCCTTACGAGCCCGTCAGCACGACACTCTACATGATCGGCGGAGCCGCTCCCAACGGTTGGTCCGCCGACAACGCCACTGAGCTGACACGCACGTCCACCGGTGTGTTCTCATGGACAGGGACACTGAACGAGGGAGAAATCAAGTTCATCACCACTTCCGGCCAGTTCTGGCCGGCATACGTCAGGGACGGTTCCGACGCTTCGGGAAAGACCCTCAGATATTTCTCCGGGCAACCTGACGATAACCTTGACCTCAAGTTCAACATTCCTGAGGCACGAGGCTACAAGATCACCGCAGACATACTCAACCTGACATTCACACTTGAAGAGGCGGATGTCAACAAACCGCCATATGACGCCATCTACTTTGTCGGCGATCCGACCGGGTGGTCATTCGTCAGGATGACACAGGATCCGGCCAATCCTTTCGTGTTCCGTTACGGAACCGAGTTCACCAGCGGCGGAGAGTTCAAGTTCGGCACATCCGACGGTTCATGGGAAAACATGTACAAGGCTGCGGAAGACAACGCTTCCATAGGCAACACAGGCGTGCAGTTCGTAAAAGGCTTTGACCCCGATCCTAAGTGGAAAATCAAGGACGAGGAAACCGGAAAGGCCTACAAGATCGCCTTCGACATCACTCCGGGAAAAGAAAGCATGAACTGCGTTGAGTTTGTCCCTTACGAGTCACTCTGGCTCATCGGCTCCGCCGCTCCTCACGGATGGTCGCTGGACGATGCCGCATCCGATGACAAAAGCAGGCTCAAGGCAAGTGATGACAAATATATTCTTTCATGGACCGGAGATCTCTCAGCAGGCGAGATGAAGATCAGCTGCGAGCTCAAGAGAGAATGGGACGGATGCTGGTTCATGCCTACATCAGCCAACAAGTCATTCAACCCTGTCTCCGATGAGGTCATTTCATTCGTGGACAGCAAGAAGGAATCAGGAGTGGACCGGAAATGGATTGTCGAGAACGCCGGCAACTACACAATAACTGTGAACCAGTTGGCGGAGACAATCACAATAGTGAAAAACTAACGTAGAAAACAATGCGTTACAGAATGTTTATAGAACTGATCTTGACAGGCGCCGCACTCCTTACCGGTGCCTGTCAGAAAGAGAAAGGCTACACAGGATTCGTGAATCCATCAGACGGAGATGATACCGTGATTTCTGTCTGCACCGACAAGGCCGCCTACAAGCCTGGCGAAACTGTCAGATTCACCGCCTCCGCGAATCCCGGAACTGATGTGTCTGTCAGATACATGCATCTTGGCAAGGTAGTCAGTGAACAACCTCTCAATTCATCGGAATGGAGCTGGACCGCACCGTCCGGGGACTACAAAGGGTACATGGCCGAGGTTTACAAAACCACATCGGCCGGCGAGAAAATCCTTGGGACTGTCGGAATCGACGTGTCAAGCGACTGGGCCAGGTTCCCGCGCTACGGATTCCTGTCCAGTTTCGATGTCATGAGCGAAACCGCTGTCAACAACATCATCGGCAACCTTAACCGCTACCACATCAACGGAGTACAGTTTCAGGACTGGCATTGGAAGCACCATTGGCCGTTGGGCGGCACACGTGACAACCCACTTGAGACCTACAAGGACATCGCCAGCAGGAACACGTCATTGACAACCCTCAAGAACTACATCTCCGCCATCCACAGCCACGGAATGAAAGCCATCTTCTACAACCTTTGCTTCGGAGCCCTTGACGACGCGGCGCAGGATGGGGTCAAGGAGAGCTGGTACATATTCAGTGACAATGGCAGAAACAACAAGGACATGCACGCTCTGTCCGCTCCTTTCAAGAGTTCGATCTATCTTGTCAACCCTGGCAATCCTCAGTGGCAGGAATATTTAGGCGAGAAGACCGATGATGTCTATTCCGTGCTGGATTTTGACGGTTATCAGATAGATCAGCTTGGGTATAGAGGCACAAGGTACGACTATGACGGCAACAATGTTGACCTACCTGCCGGCTATGCTTCCTTCATCAATGCGATGAAGTCAAGGCAACCTACAAAGGATCTTATAATGAACGCTGTTTCCGGCTATGGGGCAGAACAGATCTTAGGAACAGGCAAAATGGCCTTCGCCTACGATGAGATGTGGGGAAATGAAGCGAAGTTCACCGACCTCAAGACCCATATCGAAGACAACAACCGATTCAGTAAGAACGGAATAAGCACAGTCTTCGCCGCTTATATGAACTACGGCAAGGCTGGAAGCCTGGGATCTTTCAACACCCCTGGCGTCATCCTTACCGATGCTGTGATGTTCGCGCTTGGAGGCTCACATCTGGAGTTGGGCGAACACATGCTTTGCAATGAATATTTTCCCAACAGCAGCCTGGGCATGACAACCGAGCTTCAGAACGCCATGGTCGCCTATTATGATTTTATGACGGCCTACGAAAACCTGCTCCGTGACGGAGGAGAGTTCAATGACGTGAACGTCACATCGGCTGACGGTAAGATCGACATCAAGCCTTGGGCTCCGGAAATAGGGAAAGCGATAACTCTGTGCAGAAAAGTCGGCAATCGCCAGGTAATCCACATTCTAAACTTCACTCAAGCCAACTCTCTGAGTTGGAGGGACATGGATGGCACTATGCCAGAACCGACGCGGATCAGCGAAGCATCGGTTGACATCAATGTGACCGGCAGGATCTCCTCAGTCTGGATGGCTTCGCCCGACATTGACGGAGGCGCGTGCAAGAAGTTGGATTTCAAGCAGGACAACGGAACTATACACGTCACTATGCCGTCTTTGAAATATTGGAATATGATTGTTTTGGAATATGAATAGAAAAACTTTGATTCGCGTCCTCGCGGTGGTTTTCGCGTCTACGCTTACTCTTGGAGGCACGGCATACGCCGAAAACTCCTATGACGGTCGTCCGACCTTGGAGAAATCTGAATCCTTGATTTCCCCGAACAGCAACCTCAAACTTGAGTTCAGACTCCAAGACGGTGACAAACCACGTTACAGACTGTCTTACAAAGAAAAGGTCGTGGTTGATTGGAGCCGTATGGGATTCCAGCTGAATGACAGCGGTCTATTCGATTGGTTCGAGCTTGCTGAGACATCCAGAGATTCCGTAGATGAGACCTGGAATCCGGTATGGGGTGAGGAAAGCACGATAAGAAACCACTATAACGAATTGGCTGTCACCTTGAGACAGACTTCAAGCGACAGACGCATGGTGGTCAGATTCAGATTGTTTGACGATGGCCTCGGATTCAGGTACGAGTTCCCGGGCCAAAACAATCTGGTGTATTTCGTGATAAGTGATGAACTGACTGACTTTGCCATGACAGGCGACCACACGGCATGGTGGATTCCTGGAGACTACGACACTCAGGAATATGACTACAGCAAATCCCGCCTGTCCGAAATTCGCGGACTGATGGAAGCCTCAATCACTGACAACCTCTCACAAACCTCCTTTTCCCCTACCGGAGTGCAGACATCGCTTCAACTCAAGACCGATGACGGGATCTACCTGAATATTCACGAGGCGGCTCTTGTGAACTATCCGGCCATGCATCTGGATCTGGATGACAGGAACATGGTGTTCCACGCTCATCTGACTCCATCCCCTACCGGAGAGAAAGCCTATATGCAAACTCCTTGCACGACTCCGTGGAGAACAGTCATTGTCTCAGACGATGCCCGTGACATCCTTGCGTCACGCATCACATTGAATCTCAACGAGCCTTGCAAGATCGAGGACACCTCGTGGATCCATCCTTGCAAGTATGTCGGTGTATGGTGGGAGATGATAACCGGCAAGAGTTCTTGGGCATACACGGATGACCTCCGCAGTGTTCACCTTGCGACAGATGACCTGACACAGGTGAAGCCTAACGGAAAACACGGAGCTAACACGGCCAATGTCAAGAGATACATCGACTTCGCCGCTGAAAACGGATTCGATGGCGTGCTTGTGGAAGGTTGGAATATCGGTTGGGAGGACTGGTACGGTCACATGAAGGAAGACGTGTTCGATTTCGTCACCCCGTACCCGGATTTCGATGTGGAAGGGATCGAAAGATACGCCAAAGAGAAAGGCGTGAAGATGATCATGCACCATGAGACTTCGGCCTCACCACGCAACTACGAGCGTCAGCTTGACACCGCCTACAAGTTTATGAGGGAGCATGGCTACGACGCCGTCAAATCAGGTTACGTAGGTGATATGATCCAGAAAGGGAACAACCACTACAACCAGTGGATGGTCAACCATTACCTGTATGCCGTGCGAAAGGCCGCTGACTACCACATAATGGTCAATGCTCACGAGGCCGTACGTCCTACCGGACTCTGCCGCACGTACCCGAACCTTATCGGCAACGAGTCAGCGAGAGGCACCGAATACCAGGCGTTCGGCGGCTCCAAACCGTTCCACGTTTCCGTCCTTCCATTCACCAGACTCATCGGTGGACCTATGGACTATACGCCTGGAATCTTCGAGATGAACATCTCCAAGATCAACCCTGAGAACAACTCGCACGCTAACTGCACGATAGCCAACCAACTCGGTATCTATGTGGTGATGAGCTCCCCTCTCCAGATGGCCGCTGACCTTCCCGAGAACTACGAACGGTTCCCCGATGCCTTCCAATTCATCAAGGATGTGGCCATCGATTGGTCTGAAAGCCGCTATCTGGAGGCCGAGCCAGGGGAATATATCACCGTGGCGCGCAAGGCCAAGGACACAGGCAAATGGTTCGTCGGCAACGTGACCGGCGAGAAGGCGCACGAGTCTGTCATCAGATTAGATTTCCTTGATCCTGGCAAGACCTACATAGCCACAATCTATGCTGACGCCCCAGACGCGGACTACAAGACCAATCCTCAGGCCTATACCATCCGCACGATGAAATGCAAGAGCAAGACCATCCTCAAGCAGAAAGCCGTCGAAGGTGGCGGGTTCGCGATCTCATTTGAAGAAGTCAGTGAAAGATAACCAGCTGACTGTCAAGTAGAAAAGAAACCGTCTTTGGTTCATTCTGACCAAAGACGGTTTCTTATTTCTTTGATATTAAAGTTATTACCAATCACGACGCATGCCAAAAGCCAGACTTGTGATTGATTCGCTTATGCCTTCGTGAAGTTGAGGGCAATCTCGAACTCGGACGTCGCCTTCCAGACAAGTTCAAGGTCCGATGGCTTCTCAAGGCCTAACACACCCATCACAATCTGTACAGTCTGAAATGTCTCCTGATCATCAGGATCATCTGATTTGGCGAGCTCATCAAGCATCACATCAAGAGTCTTAAGAGCAGGAAGCAGCGCTTCAATGACAGGGGCGCAAAGGGTCTTGTCCACGTAAATCTTCAGACCACCATCCTTCTCTGAATATTTAAGTTCGATGCCCCTGGTCATCATCTTCCGAAGTTCAGAGCCAAGAGCTTCGACATCAACACCATATTCCTTGAGCTTTGACAGAATCTCCATTATCGTTGACAAGTCTATGCCGGATTCTTCAATCTTGTCTGTTCTGGTGCTCTCTGAACCAGCCGCATTCATGATGGCTGAAACGTTAGGTACAATGAAAAGAGAACTGCCTTGAGCGTACCAGAAAGCAAGGTTGGCCTTAGGTGAATCAAGCCACTCCGTGTGATGGGCTGTGTAAGTGACATTGCCATCGGCGTCCGGCTTCACATCTGCGAGAGCCAAAATCTTTGACAGGGGTTCATCGCCAAGATCGATGTCGCTGTAGTATTGCGCCATGATGTTGCCGGACTCATCAAATGTAACTTGGTTGAGCACCTCGGTCAACAGGGGACAGGCAAAAGTATTGGCAAGGGCAACGATAGTGCCTATGTTTCCACTGGCCCCCTGTGCTACATTCCATGTGATCTGAACAGGGCCATTGACTGGCACTTTCTCTACTAACTGACATTTCCGTACAATGTTCCAGCTCCCGATCAATGGAGCGGCATCACCTTGAACCTGGGTGGCGACAAGGACTTTCGCCTCACCTTCAAGAGTGATGGAGCCTTCAACGTTGACTGCATAACAAGGATTGTCTTCAGTGCTGCGTACCGTGGCTGTAATTGAAGGCGGAGTAGACACGATGGTCGTTCCCTTGAAAGCGAAAGAATCGTCGGACTTCTTAAGAAGGTCCACATTCACCTTCACATCAGCATAGCCAGGCACGATTCCGGTCAATGTCAGAGTTCCAGAATCCTCGCCGTCAGCAATCAGCTGAACATTTCCATAGTCGCATGGAACTTCATTCACAGAAATTGTGGCTTTACCACTTTCAACAGAGATCTGCCCAGCCGGCAGTTGTTTCCAAGTGTCATCAGCCTTCTGACAGGCTGTCATGGCGAAAATCGAGGCCATAAAGGCCACTACGCCAAAGAATTTAGTTTTCATAATCATTAGTTAAAATTATATCCAAGCCGCAAAATAACATCTTTTAGCTCAAATAATCAAAAATAGTCGTTCTAAAAACGATACTAATTCGCCTGTCCCCTATCAAGACTGGCTTCCCTTATCGTCCTCCTTAGGAAGGACAATCGTCCGGAACCGCTTCTGGCGACGTTCCCAACGCTCCCGGGCGAACTGCTGCATGTCCGTGGCCTGATCGTTCTCGTCGATGATCTCGAGGCCGAGAATGGTCTCGATGATGTCCTCAAGTGTGATGATGCCCTGGAAGCAGCCATATTCATCAATGATGAGACCGATCTGCTCGTGCTTCTTGAGCAGTTCTTCCCAAATGTGACCGCAGGAGTCCTCCTCCTTGAAGAAAGAGATCGGGCGCTTCAGTTCCACCAGACGCTTGTCGAACTCATCGTCCGCCAGCCCCTCAAGAGCGTCGCTCAGAAGGATGTAGCCGGTGATATATTCCGGAGAATCCCCATAGACCGGAATTCTGGAGAAATGCAGGTAAGTGTCGTTCTTGTAGAAATTCTTCAGGGACATGTTCTCCTGCGCCGTCATCGCGACAATCCTCGGGGTCATCACGTCGCAGGCCTTGACATTGTCCAGCTTCATTATGTTCTGGATGACCTTGTTCTCGTCTGAGTCAATCACGCCTTCCTCTGCCCCGATGTTAGCCATCGCCGTCACCTCTTCCCTGCTGACGGTCGCCTCGTCATCATCCTTGGTCATCAGATTGGTTATCAAGCGGACCATAATCACAAGCGGCCACATCAGAACAGACAGGAACGAGATGGCCGATGTCACAAACCCCATAAGGTTTTTCCAATATGAGGTTCCTATCGTCTTCGGTACGATCTCGGAGAAGACCAACACCAGCAATGTCGTCAGAGCCGAAATGATTCCGAACCAAGTGCTTCCGAACAGAATGGTCGCCTGACGGCCCACAGCCGCCGCGCCCAGCGTGTTGGCGATCGTATTCAAGGAAAGGATAGCAGCCAGAGGTCTGTCCGGGTCAGATTTGTACTTCAGGAACTTCTCTGCCGGCTTGTACCCCTGCTCCTTCCTCATCGTGATGTAAGAGAGCGGCGTTGACATCAACACCGACTCCAGAAGCGAGCAAAGGAACGACACACCCAACGTTCCCAGCATGTAAACTATCAGAAGAACCATATAGGATTTCAGTTAATTCATACAAAGATAGCATAAATTTTCTCTTTCCTATCAAAATACTGACACTCACCTCGCAAAATCCCGTAAGTCCACAAGTCACACATACCAATAGACTCCCCATCACCATAGCAAATCAAATATTTACAAAACACGTTCATCCTCATCACTAGTACAGTCGCCTCCATAGGCCCCATGGCTGAAAATCTACCGCCGCTTCACTATACTTTTTCAGTCGATTCACGCTCCAAATGCATTCTGTGGCACATTGTGCTGAAAGTGTCTCGTAAGAAATATCTCGAAATTATGTCTCTACTCAAGTATTTGCTCCTCTTATTCTTTTACTTTCCTAATAATAATCCTCGCTACCAACGACATTCCCTTGCTTGTCAAGATAAAAGATTTTATTCTCAACCACATAGCCGCCAAAACTATTTTTCGCTCTATACTTATGGCGAACGTATAGTTTTCCCGCATTATTCTCTCCAATTTGAGACCACTCTATATCTTGATAGCTATCAGGATCCTTTAAAGTATTCCTCAAATAATTCTTAACTCCAACAATAACCATTGTCTGATATTTATCTGTCAAAGGTGTATTATCATCTGGAGACGAGCAAAGTGAGCATAAACAAAAAATGATTGCTCCTATCAGCAAGCAAACTCTAATAACTTTACTAAAACTGACTTTAGTTTCATCGTTTTCATCCAAATACTGGCCATCTGAATGACTTGGGTCTTCATCATCGTACATCACAGAAAAGGATCGATGGCAAACATTGCATTTTGGGTTATGCGCTCTATTGTATACAATATTTTGAGATCCACAATAGGGACAGATAGCAATAACAAAAGATGGTTTAATTTGAGTTGTATCTTCATCAGAAAAAGGAGATGCATTCTCATAATTGACTTTATTTCTATACCCACAATGAGAACATTTGTGTGTGTTTAGACCTGCAGGAATAATATCATATTCACCACAACGTGAGCAAACGAATCTGTAATTATTATTTAATCCCATAAGTATATTATTTCAAATGAGCAGCACTAAAACAGTTTGACGCAGAAGGGACAACATTTTTCCAAACAATCGTATTATTTTTCCATATAAAATAGATATTACTCTTCTCGCACAAATCACTTCCTTTGAAGATAAAGGTGTATAATAAACCAAATATTAATTCATGCTGAATATTAACAACAAGAATATCAGAGCATAATACCTTTAATGGAATCCTATATTTAGAGTCCACTTTACGAGAGGATATACGAATTACTCTATTCTTGAAAACAAAACTCATACTTATACCTTGCTTTTTATCAAATCTATTGGTGTCCGGTGACCACCCTAGCCGAACTGATACAAAAAAAGACGTGGGAGTCATACTTTTGCTTATCCCGAACTCTGGCCTTGGCTGCCATCACAAAAGGATAAGCAACGCAGCTAGCCCACGTCAGGGATGATATGTATAACCTCCACGCAATAAGCGCAGCGATGGTATCATCACCGAAATGGACGTTCCCGTTGCCGTATCTTCTTTTGTGAATTCTTACTGCCAAGTTTGAGTTCAGAAGATAAACGTCAAGTAACGTCTTAATATGTCTGCCCAACCCACCCTGCATCCAACCTAGAGAATCAACAATACTAACTCAAAAGATATCGGATGTCGGGCTAGCCAAGCAGTTTCAAATTTACAGAATTATTCTAAATATCCAAATAATTTGAAAAATAATATTCAACAAAAATAAAGATTGTGTGACGAGCGCAAATCAGGGGGATTCACTCTCGTGTCAAAGAAATATCTTAGGTATTGTGAGCAAGAATGCCATGAATGCTGCCGAGAAGACGCTCGATTACGGTTGCAAACAGCCGATCGGGACCACATAAATTCCATCCTTCGGACGACGATATGCAGTGGCGGTAAGTATCATTTTGAACGCTGGTTCCTTCATTTTGGATGTATCAATTTGATTGGACAACGCAGTCAATGTGGTCGCCCCATCGTTGATTAATGACTGCCCACCCAATTTGATCTCAATAAGTCCGTAGCGCCCGCCGCGCAAATGTATCACAGCATCACATTCCTGACCGTTTTTATCACGGTAATGGTAAACTTTTCCGTTCAAGGATTCCGCAAACACTCTCAAATCCCTTACGCATAAGGTTTCAAAGAAAAGTCCCATAGTGTTAAGATCATTCTTCAAGTCCAAAGGCAAATAGAACACAATAATATCAAAATTCAGTAATTTGGCACAAAATCATTCAGTAATTTGGCGCCAATGTTCTCACATCCGAAAAGTCAAGACATTCAAAAAAACACCCGAAACGCTTTGCGGCAGCATCTCGGGTGCAGGGATTTGTTATGTTCGTTTGTTGTTCGGGCGGCTTCGGTGCTTCGACAGGCTCAGCAACCGTCGCTTCCGGTGCGGGAATTTGTTATGTTCGTTCGTTGCTCGAGATGTTCAATCTGGCTTCGATCAAGCAATCTTCAGCCGATTGACCATAGGTTCTGCCATGGGGAATACTAGAACTTGAGAGTCAGGCGTCCGAGGGCGGTGGTGCCGGCCATCGGGATGAAGCCGATCTGGTAGTAGCGATTGTCATTAGGATGACCTCCGGAAGCATAGATCGCGGAATATACCCAACCGGAAGTGGCGACGTGGGCGTTGAAGATGTTGTTGACATCAAGGCCGAGGGTGATTTCCCTCAGGAAGCCACGGAGTTTGATCGGGTAGCTGAAACTTACGTTTGACAATGAATATGCCGGGAGGGAGCGGTCCTTGTTCTGGGTGTTGTCAAGGTACTGGCGGCTCACAAAAGCGGTGTGCCATGTGGCCTGAACTCCTTTCACTTTGAATATGGCGAACCCGTTGACGATGGCGGACGGGGAGAACGCCAGCGTCGAATTGTCATAGTGAATGGTACTAAAGCCTGATTCCGCGTCCCAATCCTCCACGACCTCATCGAAGTCCTTGATTTTGTTGGAACTAAGTGCCGCGTTGGCCTCAAGGGTCAGCCATTTGGCGACATCCAAACCTGCGGTCAGTTCAACACCTGCCCTATATGAATCCTTAATGTTCGTCGTCAGGTTCTCACCGATTTCGCTTTGCATTCCAGTCTGGACGAACTGGTTCACATAATCCATAAAGTAGAAGTTGGCTCCGGCGCGGAAAACAGAACCGGAATACTGGTAGCCTAATTCGTAGTCGTTGACATGCTCGGATTTAGGGTAAGGATAGTTGAAATTGTCAGTGAAGTTGTTGCGTTCCGGCTCACGGTTGCTCATCGCCACGGACGCATAAGCCCTGTGATTGCCGGCCTTGTAACTTAAGCCGAACTTCGGATTGAAGAAATTGTAATTCTCGTCAATGTCAAGACTCTGATTCTTATAGGTACCGTCTTCCTGCTTGACAAATTTGTCGTTGATTCCATCCGTGGTATAACGAACGTGCCTATACTGAAGGTCAGCGAAGACAGTGAAATGCTCTCCGAACTGCTTGGAAGCCTTCACAAAAGCGCTGTAATCATCCTTTCTGGCATCCGAATCATAATACTTGTAGCTGCCGTTGTCGAAATCCGTGTCGTCAAGGCCGGCAAGAGCAGGATAATGCTTTACGACATCAGGGTTGGAAACGTATGTCAAGTAGCCGAAATGGTTGCCCCAGAACATCTGTGCGGACAGACCACCGATCACATCCCATCCGTTGTTGTTGTAATTGATGTTATAAACAAGGCCGGCGGCATTCTGTGACAAGCCTTTCTGACGGACAAAATCAGACAAAACCGGTTTGCCTTTCTCATTCACCATATCGAAACCGAACTTGGAGACCTTGTTGTCCGGCCGGAACTCGTCATAGTACCCATAGCCGTAGGTGTAATGAAGAGACAGAGTGGTTTTCAGGTTCTCGTTGATATCCCAAGCCGCGGAAAGTATGTTGTGGTCCTGCCAGAAGTTGTCCGTAGTCTTCGGCCAGTAACTGCCGTCGTTCAGGGTATAGCGGGTTGTCTTGTAGGTTTCAGGATCCATGGACTCGTAGAGGGAGTTGAACCTGCCGAGACCGACGCGGTACATGTCAGCGTATGTCTTGATTCCTGTCTTCTTGCCGTAAGTTCCGTCCATTATCGACAGGTCATTTGTTCCGGCTGTCACTCCGCTCCATGCCTGCCCCGTGTGCTCGTAGTTTCCGATGTTCCTGTACCTGATGATGAAGTCTCTTCCGAGCCAGCTCAGGCCGGCGTACCAAGAGCCTGACTTTCCTGCTGTTCCATGAATATAACCATCCGTTCCGGTTGTGTGGAAGGCGGCGTCGGCGACAAAGTGGTTTCCAAGCAGTCCGGTTGACATCGAAAAGCCGGTGTTGTAGGTGTTGTAGCTTCCATAAGATGCGTTAAGTTCCACGAACGGATCGTAAGAAGGAGCCTTGGTGCGAAGGGCAACTGAACCTCCAAAAGCACCATCACCGTTGGTGGAAGAACCGACACCACGTTGGATCTGCACACCGTCAAGCAGGGCTGAGTAACTGTTCATGTTAGCCCAGAAAACGCACTGATCCTCAGGAGAATTGAGCGGAACACCATCAAGGGTGACATTGATTCTGGAATCCCCCGCACCTCTGATGCGCATGTAGGTCGTTCCTGTTCCTACTCCGTTCTCGCTCCATGACAGCACACCAGGTGTTGTGGAAAGCAAGAAAGGCAGTTCCTTACCAGTTCCGGAAAAGTTTTGAAGTGCCTTGCGGCTTACGTTCGCCACCGCATAAGGGGCGTTCTTCTGTGCACGGACACCTTTCACAATGGCTTCATTGAGAATCTCGGCCTTTGTGGTGTCGAGCTGGCTTTGAGCATTCAAAGCCTGTGGAGTCATAGCGGCCAATGCCGCTGTTACAAATAAAAAACCTCGCATAATGTTTTGAATATTAATGCAAGGGGCTGCCGGTTACGGCAATCTGAGACATAGCTTCCCTTCGGCGGCATTATCCGCATCAGGTTCATTGGGTATGATCTCAACCGGGCAACTGCCCAGTACCCCCGCTGTTATTTTCTACTCATCAGTCGCTTCGACACTTCGGCAAACTCAGTGTACCGCAGGTTCAGCGATTGCATCTTTCTGTTCAGTCGCTTCGACAAGCTCAGCGACCGCCTTTTAGGTCGCTGAGCCTGTCGAAGCGGCCATCATTTCTCAACCAGACGCACCTCATAGAGCCGCTTCCAACACTTGCCGGTAAGGTAAATCTTACCGTCCTTGGGGTTGTAGGCGATTCCGTTCAGTACGTCCGTATTAGCGTCACGCAAAGACTTTGGCAAAAGCCCGCTGCAATCAATCGCCCCCTCAACTGTCCCGTCGGAAGGATTGATGATCACAATCATGTCCGTCATATAGACATTAGCCCAAATCTTACCGTCAATCCATTCCAATTCGTTCAACATCTGCACAGGCCGCCCGTTCATCTTGACTGTCAACACCTTCTGCTGTTTGAACCTTTCATCCATAAAGTACAGCCTTGCGGAGCCGTCCGACGCAATCAAACTCTTACCGTCAGTAGTAAGCCCCCACCCCTCACGCGGGTAACTCCACGTCGATTTGTAGGCCAGAGTCTTGGCGTCATAGACAAAGGCAACCTTATTCAACCAAGTGAGTATGAATATGTCGCCGTTCAGTTCCACAGAGCCTTCGAGGAAATATTTCTTGTCGAAATCGAACCTTTTCAATGCCTTTCCCGTCGCCAAATCCACCTTGCGGAGAGTTGACTCACCGTATTGCCCGGTGGTCTCGATCATCTCCCCGTTCATGAAGAAAAGTCCCTGGGTGAACGAAGTCTCATCATGAATATATTCCTTCACAACCTGAACTTTGTACTGGCGCACCTTGGCGTCGGCGCAAGAGGAAGTCAGCAGCGCCAGCATGACCGACGCCGTTCCTATGAATATATTCACGAATCTTCTCATATTCTTACTTTTTCTTTTCCCTGTAAGCCATCGCCGCCTCCACGAAATTCACGAAGATCGGCTGAGGGTTCTCCGGCGTGCTCTTCAGTTCTGGGTGGAACTGCACTCCGATGAAGAACGGATGTGTCGGGATCTCGACTATCTCCACCAGGCCGGTGTCCGGGTTCTTTCCCGTGGCCTTCAGTCCGGCCGCCTCCATCCTTTCAAGGTAGGCGTTGTTGAACTCGTAGCGGTGACGGTGTCTCTCCGAGATCATCTCGCTGCCATAAATCCTGTAGGCCAGCGAGTTCTTATCCAGTTTGCAGTCGTACGCCCCAAGCCTCATTGTCCCGCCCTTGATCGTGGTGCTCTTCTGTTCCTCCATCAGGTCAATGACCGGATTGGCGGCGTTCGGGTTGACCTCCGCTGAGATAGCGTCCTTGATTCCAAGCACATCTCTGGCGAACTCTACCACACACATCTGCATTCCCAGACATATTCCGAAGAACGGCACATTGTGCTCGCGGGCGTATTTTATTGCAAGAATCTTGCCTTCCAGTCCCCTCTCGCCGAATCCGGGAGCGACGAGGATTCCGTCCATACTCCCGATCTTTTCCTCGAGGTTGGAGCTGTCAAGATGCTCGCTCTGAACCGTGTGGACATTCACCTTGCACTCATTGGCCGCCCCTGCGTGGACGAACGACTCAAGGATGGACTTGTAGGCGTCCTGAAGTTCGACATACTTGCCGACAAGGGCGATATCCACCTGATGCTTAGGGTTATAGAGCCTGTCAAGGAATGATTTCAAGTTCGTAAAGTCAGGTTCCGGAGCGGATATTCCGAAATGATTCAGAACCATCTCGTCAAGATGCTCGTCTTCCATATTCAAAGGGACCTGATAGATTGACGGAGCGTCGATCGACTGGATGACGTGTCCCGGCTTGACGTTGCAGAAAAGAGCGACCTTGCGCCTGAGTTCCGGAGTAAGTTCCATCTCCGTGCGGCAGACTATGATGTCCGGATGCACACCGGCCTGCTGGAGCATCTGGACAGAGTGCTGGGTCGGCTTAGTCTTGAGTTCCTTGGCTGCGCGAAGGTAAGGGACCAAAGTCAGGTGAATGCTGATGAGATCCTCGTCAGGAAGTTCCCACTGGAGCTGACGGATAGCCTCGACAAACGGTTGTGATTCCATATCTCCCACAGTACCACCAACCTCTGTGACAATCACATCGTATTTGCCGGTCTTGCCGAGGAGCAGCATCCTGCGTTTGATCTCGTCAGTGATATGAGGTACAATCTGTACGGTCTTGCCCAGATAGGCGCCTTCCCTCTCCTTGTTGATGACAGTCCAGTAGATCTTTCCGGTCGTCACGTTGTTGGCCTTGGACATGTGCACGCCCAGAAACCTTTCGTAGTGTCCGAGATCCAGGTCGGTCTCCGCACCGTCGTCCGTCACGTAGCACTCTCCGTGCTCGTAAGGATTCAGCGTGCCCGGATCGATGTTGATGTAGGGATCGAATTTCTGGATGGTGACCCTAAGTCCTCTTGCCTGAAGAAGTTTGGCCAACGATGCGGCAATGATGCCCTTTCCAAGGGACGAAGCGACACCGCCAGTAACGAAAACATACTTTGTACTCATATTCTTTTCTGCTCTTTACTGGACTACAAATTTATGTCAAAAATGTGATTACAGAAAATTTTTGTTTATTAAATGCTTTTCATCGGATGTGGAAGCGGTCGCTGAGCCTCTTCTATCGGTCGCTGAGCCTCTCCTATCGGTCGCTGAGCTTGTCGAAGCGTACCGATTCTACGATTGTAGTCGCTTCGACAGGCTCAGCGACCGACGAGACCGGCTAAGCTACAGGCGGGAGAGTCTTAGCGACAGACGGGAGAGTCTTAGCGATAGAAAGACGGATTATGAAGTTTTTTTAGTATTTTTGCAAGATAAAAAGGTGGGACGATCTGCCGCGCTGCGGAGCTTCGGTTCCGGGTGAGGAAAGTCCGGACAGGACAGGGCACCCTGCTGAGGAAAGCTCAGATGGGAGTAATCTTATGACAGACGTAACAGAAAACAACCGCCTGGCCACAGGCAAGGGTGAAAACGTGAGGCAAGAGCTCACGACGGGTGTCGGTGACGCCATCCGGGTACGATGTCAGGGCCTGCAAGACCAAATATACTGGCAGATGAGGGCTGCCCGCCCGATGCCAGGGGGTAGGTTGCGAAGATAAATGGCAGATTCAAAAACAGAAACCGGCTTACGGTCCCGCCTTTTTTCTCGTGAATGATAACTATCTGAAAATAAGCCCAAAAGACAATTCCCTTACGTTGAACGCAACGCAAGGGAATTATCCTTTCAATTAAGCATCAATCAATTACACATCACGTGAACCAAGCGTCCCCATAAAGGCCCGCATCACAAGATGAAAATCCTGGAGCAAACTACCTTGAGTTAGCCTTGGCGGTAGCCTCAAGATCAAGGGCTTCGGCGAGAATCAAGATCGGGTTCTTTACCTTGTACTCCGTGGACATTTCGATCTGCCACTTGCAGGTCTCGCACTCGCTGCAGACGAAATCAGGAGCGACAGCCTTGATCTGCTCGAAGACCGGACGTCCGATTTCCTGAGAGTACTTGTAATTCTCCTTCTTGAAGCCGTAGGTGCCGGCGATGCCGCAGCAGCCGCTGTCCAGGACAGTGAATGTCACACCCGGAATCATATTCATAAGAGCCTTTGTAAATATGCTCCATCCGAGTTTTTCCACATGACAAGGAATATGATAGGCTATCCTCGCGCGGTAGTCATCCTTGAACACCAGTTTGATCTTGCCGGAGTCAATCAACTCAAACAGAAACTTCTCCACAAGGGTTATGCTGTCACGCACGGTGGAATTATCGACTGACAGCACATCAGGATATTCATCCCTCATCGTGAACACGCAGGTGGAGGAAGTGGCGACAATCGGCAGTCCAGATGCCACTGCCTTCTCAAAGACAGCCACATTGTGCCTGGCATGCTTTGTGGCTCCAGCCCACAGTCCGTTCGATATCATGGCGACACCGCAGCACTTTTCGTCCATAAGCCGCACTCCATAACCGACGGCATTCATCACCGTCACAAAGGCCTTGCCGACCTCAGGCTGCTGGAACTCGGTCGAACAACCATGGAAGAAAGCGACTTGCTTTGAATATGCTTTCTGGGCCTCCTGAGCCTCTTTCCGGAACCAAGATTCGAAGCCGTGAGCCTTGTATTTCGGGAAAGTCCTATGGCTGTCGATGTGAAGAGTGGCGTCCATCACAGCCTTGACCGGCTTGGAAGCCACCATGAAGTTCACTATAGGAGCGAAAGGCCTTGCCATCTTGCCCATGAAATCCGTGCTTGCCAAAAGACGGTCACGAAGCCCGGGAACGCTAGTACTGAAACGACGGCGCGCGGAATGAATCAAATCGGCGATCTTCACGCCTGAAGGGCAAGCCACCTCGCAGCGCTTGCAGTTCATGCAATACTTCAGGTTCTCGTCGAAAAAGTACTTGTTCTTAAGACGAAGCCTCTCCCCGTCCGGGCCGGCCTGTTTAGGACCGGGGTACAACGGATTGACAGCCACAACCGGACAGTAAGCGGTGCAGATCGTACATTTGATGCACTGTTCGAAATTATTGAAACTTATGTTCTTCTCTTGCATGTTCCTTTCAATGTCAAATGAATATAATCGGCTTACTTACCAAGGATACTGTCCGCCGCGCTGAATGCTGTCATGATCGCCACACCGGCTCCGCTGCCTTCCGCAAGGGGATTGCAGCCACCGACCTCAGAGCCAACAACATAGAGGTTCGGGACAACCTTCCCGTCACGCAATGGCTGGAAGTCTCCGTTGGTCTTTACTCCGAAACCGGTGTAGTTCTGACGCGCGAAGAATTTTTCATCGTACCAATCCTTCCTTTCGGCAGGGTAATCAACATCAAGGCCGAAAACAGGCTCCTTGACGGCATCCGGTGATGCCACGAGCCCCTTACCGAAAAGATTGCCGCTCGCCAGAACGAAAGCGTCAGCCTCAATGCGCAACTCGCCTAGATTGACGGTGCGGATGCTTGCGACACGTTCCCCGTCAAAGGCGGTGTCTATGGCCTCATCACCCATCAAGAATGTGCCCCCAGCGGTCTCGAATGCTTTTTTCAGAAGTCTTTGCGTACGGATTCCCGGCACGGAAGGCGGCGTGGTTCCGATGAACACGACCTTGGCCGGAATCATTTCCTTGAGCCACTGCATGATGACCGGATTCTCAAAGCCGAACACTTCCGGCATGATCACGACATCCTCACCATTCAGTAATTCCTGAACCTTGTGGGCGAACTGTTTCCAGCTGGATTCGTGGTTAACCACACGGGCGATGTTCACAGACCTCATCTCGGCCGGATTTTTGCGCAAACGCTCAACCTCGTCCAACTTCACGGATTCGATGCGACATGAGGTGCCTCGCTTCTCCAAACCCTCGGCTATAAACCGGGTGTTGAAATCCAAAAATCCCGTGAAGTTCACTATCAGGGCTTTCTCCCCTATCTTCTCATCCTTTGAAGCAAGGAGAGCCACCTCATCCATGGCCAGCCATGCCGACTTCAATGTACCGAGGGCGGTCATGCGGTAGCCGTTGCGGACAGTACCGGTCACTGAGCCTGCCGAAGTGACCGGAGATGCATCGGTCGCTTCGGTCGCTTCGACAGGCTCAGCGACCGAGACAACCGGATGCAGAGCCACACCGCAATCTGAAAAAAAGCGTGGAGTCGAGGCGACATATTCAGAAAGCCTTGACTTCCCTATCTTTGAATATGGATGTTCGTCCGGAAGTTTATCAACCATCGAAAGAGGTTCCGTAACCTCCGTTCCGTCAGAAAGTTTCCCCAACAAACCGAAAGCGCCGGATGAAAAATGCAGGGCGTTCTGTCCGGCGGACACCATCAGACACTTCTTACCGGCTTTCTGCAACTTGATTCCGCAGACCAGAGAAGAAAGACCGCCACCTATAAGCACAACGTCAAATTTCATAATCCTAACCTCCTATATTTCCTCACCAAGCCCCATCACCTCTGAATATACCCACTGGGTATAAGCGCTCTCCCTGAGCGTTTCCCCCCATGCGACAGGGCACATTCCCTTCCATCTCTCGTTCATGAAATCCTTAAGGTCGGCCCTAGCCTTGGCCGTGCATTTCCGGGCCTTCGCAAGACGACCGGCGGCCCTGCAGGCGCATAGCTCACCTTGACACGTTCCCATGCCGAAACGTGTGCGCCTCCTCAAATCCACAAGATTGTTGACCTCAAGATTCTCGATGGCCGAATCCACCTCTGAGACAGAGACCTCCTCGCATTCGCAGACCAGACTTCCTTTCACGTCCCCGTCAAAGTCCAGATTTGCGGCCTGGGTTCCGAAACGGCCCACGGACGCCTTCTGAACCATCGTCGGAACCTCCCAGATCTTCTTGGAGATTTCCTCAATTCCACCCGGCTCTGATCCGGGAAGCGGAGTGTCGGCGGTCACACAACGGACGTCCACGCCAAGTTTCTTGCAGACAGCGTCAGCCGCCATCTCGCCCATGAGCCTGTAAGTCATGAGTTTGCCACCGGTGATGCTGATGAACCCCTTGATTCCGTCACGTGTCTCGTGATCAAGGCAGACAATACCACGGCTGATGCTACGTCCGCTCGGATCATTGTCCGCCGAAACCAAAGGACGTACTCCAGCATAAGCCCTCAGCACACGTGTCTCAGCAAGGCAAGGGGCAAGTTTGGCACCTTCCGTCAAGAGCAGATCAACCTCATCCGGAGTCACACGAAGATGATCACATTCCTCATAAGGGACTTTAGTCGATGTTGTTCCGATGACACAAACCGTGTCGCCCGGCACAAGGATGTCAGCATTGGCTGGCTTGCGGCAGCGGTTGATCACCACATTGTTGACCCTGTGAGCGAAAATCAGAAGAGCGCCCTTGGCAGGGAACATGCTGATGTTGGCACCGGCCATCTGAGCGATATGATGTCCCCAGATGCCTCCCGCGTTCACCGTCACGGAAGCGTAATAATCCGTCACAATTCCGGTATGATGGTCCAGAACCTTCACTCCTTTTATCGTGTCCCGATCCTTGATGAATTCAATGACTTCTGAATATACCAGGACCTTGGCGCCGTGGATCTTGGCGTCGAAAACATTAGAGGCGCAGAGCCGGAACGGGTCAACCGATCCGTCAGGAACCTTGACCGCTCCGATAAGAGACGGATTCACAGACGGTTCCATCCTCTTCGCCTCTTCAGGATCAATCACCTCTGCATTGATCCCGGCTGAGAGACAGGCCTTGACGAATGTGTCCTGATAGGCCAAATCATCCTCCGGCAGGGTGATGAACAATCCGGACGTGTCATCAACGCAGTGACGGGCGATCTTCTTCAGGATCATGTTCTCCTTGATGCACTCTGTCGCTGATTCCTGGTCAGTGACCGCATAACGCGCTCCACTGTGAAGCAGTCCGTGGTTCCTTCCTGTCGCCCCGGTGGCTATGTCGAAACGCTCTATAAGCAAGACCCGCAGTCCTCTCAAGGCACAGTCTCTGGCCGTCCCGGCCCCCGTTATGCCACCACCGACGATTATGACGTCATATTCATTCATCATTCTACGTTTTATTGTCCTGTATATTGGTTGATCTTTAGTCTCAGTGTCTTGGACAGGCTGACCGGTGTGTAGCTGTCCGAACGGTCAAGCCATTCCAACGCCAAAACCGGCTGGCCGCACATAAAGCATCCAAGCGCTATGTTATAGGCAGCGCAAGCCTTTTTCTCGTCATTCCTGCACTTCAAAAGAGTTGTCCACTGATTGATCGCCTCTTTCCATTTGTAGGAGTATGCATATTCAGCCCCCTTGTCCCAGGCTTCCTCGGAGCCATCGTAGTAGATGACATAGAAGTCATCCTGCTTCCATGTCGACAGGAATGAGGCCGCCGCCACATAGCCGGCATTCTCCGCTCCCGGAGCAATGTTGTTCCAGACTTCATTGACAATGGTTTCATTCGATTTCTTGCCGTCGGTGTAGACTTCGGCCTTGAAGCTGCGTCCACCGGCAAACCCGAACACCCTGTCCTCCTTGTTCATCGAATCATAGACGAATATCTTCGTCGTGAATGGCACAGATGCCACCGAGACGTACGCGGAATCGGCGGATACCTTTTGGCCTGTGATCCTTACAGGATCCTTCACGGCCGGAATCCCCAGTTCAGGGACATCGATCACGAACACGACATCCCTGCCGGTCTCCATCACGAGACTCACAAGAGAGTCCTTCGACGCATAGTCAACGTCCTTGCCACCCCGTGCCTTGAACAGCTCGATCTCGCGGTTTCCACCGAAATAGTCTTCCTCCAGACGTGTGGCGAACCCTCCCGCGGCGGAAGCGTTGAACGCCTCGTCACGAGGATTCCCGTCCGTGAGATAGACTACGGCGATCGACTTGCCCGCAAGATTAAGCCCGGACTTGGACGGCCCGCGCATCTCGGGACTCACCACAAAAGCCTGCGGGGCGCAGGATACCAGCGCGAAAAGCGCCGAGACAACCATCAATGAAGTTCTTTTCATAATCCTAATATTAAACCGGCTCAGCGATGAGATCATACTCATCCGCACCAGTGATCCTCACGTCAATGAACGTGCCGCACAGAGCCTCGGCAGGGCTACCGCCGAATTCCTGTTCCTCATACTTGACGACAATCTCGCCGTCAACCTCGGGACTTTCGTACTGGCTCCGGCAGATCAGCACTCCGTCCGCATAGTCATCAACCATGACCCGCTCTACGTTGCCGACCCTGGACTCGTTGAACGCCAAAGAAATGCCGCTCTGTGTCCGCATCAGTTCCTCAAGCCTACGCTCCTTTTCCTTCCCCGATACGGAATCACGATAGTTCTCAGCGCCGAAAGTGCCTTCCTCCTCTGAATATTTGAAAGCTCCCAGCCTCTCGAACCTCGCATCCCGGACAAAGTCCAGAAGTTCGGCGAACTCTTTCTTTCCCTCCCCCGGATGACCCACGATCATGGTGGTCCTCAAGGCTACACCAGGGACCTGTTCACGCAGTTTCCTGACCAGAGTCCTCGTCCACTCACCGTTAACATGCCGGTGCATCTTGTCCAGGACCTTGTCGGAGATGTGCTGGAGAGGAATGTCAAGGTACTTGCAGACCTTGGGGTTTTTCGCCATTTCGTCAAGCACATCCTCAGGAAAATCAGCCGGATATGAATAATGTATCCTTATCCATTCTATTCCCTCGACTTCAGACAACCTGCGGAGCAGCTCAGCCAAGGCGCGGCGCTTGTAAAGGTCAAGGCCGTAATAGGTCGTGTCCTGCGCGATAAGGATAAGTTCCTTGACTCCGTCCTTGGCCAGTTCTGTCGTCTCAGCCACAAGGGCTTCCATCGGAACAGACCTGTGCGCTCCCCTGATGAAAGGAATGGCGCAGTAGGAACACCGTCTGTCACAGCCTTCGGAAATCTTTAGGTAGGCATAGGCCCGATGGTCAGTCCGAAGTCTCGCCGGCTCCTCCACAGGAACGCAGCCTAATGCTTTGACGATCGGGGCAAGATCCCTCGCGCCGAACCAGAAATCCACTTCCGGAATCAGGTCCGGCATCTGGGACATGTACCTCTGCGAAAGACAACCAAAGACCATCAGCCTTCCAATCTCACCGGCCTTCTTGCGGGCGGCGGCGGAAAGGATGGTCTGGATGGACTCTTCTTTGGCGTCACCGATGAACCCGCAGGTGTTGATGAGGAGCACGTCGACAGGACAAACCTCCTCCTCAGGCACAATCCGCCATGCGTCCTTGACCTGTGAGAGGAGATGTTCCGTGTCGACCGTGTTCTTGGAACAGCCTAATGTTATGACTTGCAGCGATTTCACTATTCGTTTGCTTTTGCCTCCTCTTTTGCCTCCTCAGCCGGAGCCTCTTCCTGCGAGGTCTCATCCTCCGGGTTTACGAAATCAAAGGAAGCGTATTTCTTGATGTCACTGTACCAGTCCACAACCTTCTTCATGTGGGACACATAGAAGCGGTCCGAGTCATAATCAGGAACAGCCTTGGCAAAAAGAGATTTCAACTCTTCCGGCGCGGCCTTTGAGGACGGAGCGTCAGCGTCTCCGAGGACCTCATGCATCTTCAGGAAAACCTCCTGAAGCTTGACTTCACCTTCCGTGGTATAAATTGAGATGTCAGCCAATGTCGTGATGCGGCTCTTGGCGTCGGCCAGAGTTCTTTTCTTGTCGGAAAGGGCTTCGATGATCACGCCATTTCGAGCCTGAGCCACGTACTCAAACAGGCCATGCTGGCCTGAGATTGAAAGAATTTTTGAAAGATCTGTTTTCATATTCAGATAAAAATAGCTAAAAAATATTTCTTTGTCAAAAATTGAGCCTGCCGAAGACTTTCTCCGTCTCTGTCTTCAGCTGGGCCAATGTCCCGTTGTTGCGGATGAAGGCGTCCACCTTTGATAGGTCAAATCGCTGTGTGGCAATCCTTTGGATGATCTTTTCCGGCGTAGCCCCGTCCCTTAGGCACGCCCTTTCGAGTCTTAAGGACAAAGTAGAGTCCACCATGACTACCTTTGACACGACCGAAAGAAATTCCGGCTTGTCCAGAATGATGGCTGACTCCATGACACAGAACGGTTCCTTGCCGAAAAAGATGTCGGAATCCTCCTGCACCTCAAACCGGGCGCTCTGCATGGCGTTCCATCTCTTGAAATCACTCAAGACCGCAGGATGGACAATTCCTTCCAGAATCCTGAGCTTTTCCGGAGAGGAAAATACGATTGAAGCCAGTTTGACGCGATCAAAACCTCCATCCGGCAGCCTTAATCCGCAGCCAAAAGCCTCCTCGACCTCGTCCAGAAGCGAATCATCCTTGGAATACAGTCCCTTGGCGGCTGAATCCGAATCATAGACCGGAATCCCACGCCCGGCAAGAACGGCGCAAACGGCGGACTTGCCGCTTCCTATTCCTCCAGTGACCGCCACAGTCCTCATTGCCTTCCCTCCTCTACGCAATCAAACACCTCCGGAGTCACGGTGCATTCTATCACGCCTTCCGGAACCCTTGACGCATGGGCGACACACTTCCCTCCTATCGAATTCCTGAAATCAGAGTAGTCAATGTAAAACTGGACCCCGTCGGTCGGATCCTGCGACAAAGGGAAAGCGCACTTGAACACGACCGTCGCCGTGGACGGATAGACTGAAAGTTTCCTGCCGGCGGGAACATTCCTGACACCGACCGAAACCTCGGAACGGATTTCCACATAGCGGGTGACGTCCAAGGAATAGTTAACCTCGGTCTCTGACATCCTCACTCCCGACATCGGTTCAAGCCTCACGACACCATGGGCGCTGGACTTGAGGTTCAGAAGGTCAATCGTGCGGGTGAAGACCCTGTCGATATGCTCCAGATGGAAAGGCTCTCCGTAGATCGTGACGGAATCCGGTTGGAGACGGATCTGTCCCATGGCCATGTACTGAGGCTTGAAGCTCAGCACCTGCACCGCCTGGACAGGGACCCGCTTGTTGTTCTCGAACGGGAATCTGAACTGGACCGTTTCCGACAGGAAAGACTCAAGGCGGACACCGTCTCCAAATATCTCGGTGACATAGTTGCTTAGCTCCGCCGCGGTGATGTAGAAAATCTCGCCGTCCTTGTGGTGCAGATCCTTGCTGTCAAAATTGATGGTCAGAGCCTTGCGCTTGGCCTGGTGGCGGATTCTGAGCAAAGAGAAACCGGATGTCCTGCACCTTGCCGCGATCATGCTGGAATTGGAAGACCGATTGGAATGCCCCTCAAGGTTGCACTGCGCCACAACCGGCACGCTCATCGTGTCGGAGTAGTTCAGGGATAGATTGTGAATCAACCAGATGCTGAACGCAAGCAAGAGAGACATCAGAAAAACTGAAATGTCTCTCCCGTCCAGATGCAGTCTTCCCAGCAGTCTATGCAGACGTTCCTTCCACATCGTACAGCCAGAAATTCTATCCGTTACTGCTGCGGAGCGTCCTGAGTGAAGTCTCTGACAAGTGAGTTCTTGTCCACTCTGAGTTTGACCTCACCGTCCACCTTGATGAGGACGGTTCTGTCCTTGATCTCGTCTACCGTGCCGTAGATGCCACCCGCTGTGACAACCTTGTCGCCTCTCTTGAGGGAATTGCGGAACTTCTCAAGCTCCTTCTGCTGCTTGCGCTGAGGGCGGATCATGAAAAACCACATGATCACGAACATGGCGATGATCATGATCCAGAACATACCACCGCCTCCAGCCTGAGGCTGCCCTGCAGGTGCGGCCTGCAGCAATGTGAAAGTAAGAATATTCATTTTAATAAATTATAAGATATATCCACAAATTTAAGCAATTTTTTCGGTCTTGACTATATCCCCCTCCTCAATCTGCTTTTTGACGAGCCTGTCAAGGAGGCCGTTGACGAAGGAACGGCTCTTCGGGGTGCTGTAGAACTTGGAGATCTCTACATATTCATTGATGGTGACCCGAAGCGGCATCGCCGGAAAGGCCTTCGCCTCGGAGAGTCCCATCACGATGAGTACCATGTCTGTGGTGAACAGACGGTCACTCTCCCATTTGGATGTGTTGTCAGCGACCATCGGGGCATACTTTCCGTAGCAGGAGTACGCGGTTCTCAACAATTTGTAGACGAAAGCCTTGTCGCTTTCCACATCCTTGCTTCCCTGAAGCATCTCGCTGCGATAAAGTGGCGGAAGCGACCAACGGTACCCTTTCGCAAGAGCCTTGACCGTGTCGCAGCAGACTGTCAATGAATATGCCAGATCGTCACACCAAAGAATCGACAGGTCCTCAAGAATCTTCTCCAATTCCCCGTTGTCGACGAACTCTTCTTCGAATATTCTTGTGAACAATTTGGCATCCTCCTCGACGGAGCTTTCAGCCGAGGCCATATATTCCTTATAATACTCCTTCGAGCAGATCGAATCGTACACGTTTCTGATCAAGGCGTCGTAGGGTTCCCATGTAAGCTTGCGGCGGGAGAGGATCTTCTGAAAGTCAGGATCCTGCTCCAGAATCGGAGCCAACCTGTTGTAGGCGAACTTCATGTTCGGATTCCTCTCCTCCTCGGTCGGGTTGAACTTGTTCCGGGCGTTTTCTATTCTGGTCCGCGCCTCCGCCGTGAGGTACGGAATAATGTCAAGCATAAAGAGATACAACGATCTCGTGGCCTCGCAGGACGCCTCCAGAAGCGACTCAGCCTCCGGGAGTGTCATGGATGGATTCTCCGCATAGCTGTAGAGTACCTTGAAAGCCTTTATCCGCAGAATTCGTCTGTTGAGCATAATTCCAATCAAAATTTTATGCAAAGATAACACACAATTTCAGATTTTTCTTAAATTCTCATCTTTGACACTTCCCAATTTAAAAATAGTGCCCCAAGACCACCGTGGCAGCGATTTTGGGGCTTTGGGATT
>CAKULN010000006.1 GCA_934667175.1 uncultured Bacteroidales bacterium
TAGTGATTATCGTCACAAAACAAGAATCTTTTAAGCCAAATGAAATGAAAAGAGCCCGCGGTCGAGAGACACCGGGCTTTTTTATGTTATGTAACTGCGGCACTTCGGCAGGCTCAGTGACCGCAGGGTACGCTCGGTGCCCGCACAAATTCTAAGGGTCGCGGTGGTTCGACAGGCTCACCAACCGCTTCTTCCGGTTGCTGAGCTTGTCGAAGCGACTTTTTCAAAAAACTTCTGAAATATCTGTAACAATCAATGAAAATATTCGTTTATATTGTGAAACGACAAGAAAAAGATGACAAGAGAAGAGTCCATAAAGTTCTACAAGGCACACGCCAGGCGGCTGTTCAACACCAGCTTTCGGATAATCCGCGACAGTGGCGAGGCCGAGGAGATCATGCAGGACACGATCCTCAAGTTCATCTCGTCCGATGTCGTGCCCAAAGAACCTGCGCAGGTCGCATTATGGCTGAACAGGACATGCATCAGGAAATCCATCGACGCGCTGAGACGGAAGAATAAAGAAAGACTCTTTCTTGATGAATATGCAGGTGAAGTTTCCGGATACGCCGATGACACCACCACGGTAGACGCTCCGCAAATGAGCGTCAGCAACGTGCGAAAGGCCATTGACGGGCTGCCGGAGTCATGCCGGTTGATTCTAAACTTAGTGTTGGTGGAAGGACTTGACTATGAGGAGATAGCCAGTCTGACCGGAGAACAGGAGGGAACATTGAGGACGCAATTTTCAAGGGCAAAGGCCAAATTGGTCGAAAAATTAAAAGGAGCAGGAATATGATTGATCTAAAGGAATATATAAAAAGAGTCCCTGAGGTCTTTGATGATCAGGAGCTACCTCGCGGACATGAGGCAAGGTTCGAGGCTAAACTGGACGCCATGCTTGAGGCAGACCGCAGGAGCGATGTTGGCAGGGCTACAGGAAAGCGACGGGGGCGCGCGGGGATATTCAGCGCCTTCACAACCATAGCAGCAGCCGTTGCCATCGCTGCCATATTCATAAACCGTCACTCAGAGAAGGTGGATTGGTTCGCCGGAGTGGCAGATGATCCTGTGGCGGTATACCTCGCATATTCAGAAAAAGCCTGCTCGCTGTACGGCGAGATTCTCTCCAAGGATGTCTCTGGCGGGATGGAGAGAACCGTCGCCTGCGTCGCGGAAGAAACCGTACCGATGATTGACATACTTCCCGAAGAGATGGATGAAGCATCAAAAGTAACCATACTGAAAGAATACTACGGAGAACTTCTTAACGGATTAGACAAAATCAACAAAATAAAATAGTTATGAAAAAATTTATTTTTATTGGAGCCACCGCGCTCGCTATGATCGCCGCTCTTTGTCTTTGCACAGCCGCCTCAGCGGGCAGCACAACTTCAACAAGTCAGCCGACAGCCGCCCAGGCCAACACTGAGTACACCAAATGCAAGTTCAACTGCACAGATTTCACCGGACTGGAACTCTCAGGAGTCGTGGATGTCACCCTATCCAAATCAAACGCCTACAAGGTTGAGGTGACGCTTCCGAGCGAACTTCAGGAATACCTTCTTGTCTGGGTGAAGAACGGGGTTCTGAAAATCGGTTGGAACAAGGAGATTCCGTCAAGGATTCAGAAGAAGTTGGGTAACTGGACGTGCAAGGCTGTGGTGTCCATGCCGGAACTTAGGAAGCTGGACATGTCCGGAGCGACGCGGCTCAGGTGCGACGACACGTTCGACCTCGGGAATTTTGACCTCTCATTGGATCTGAGCGGTGCATCCAATCTGGAATCCCTCAACGTCAATGCCAATGAACTTGAAGCTGAGATTAGCGGAGCTTGCGGCTACAAGATCGCAGGCGGTTTCAGGGAAGCGGACATTGAACTTTCCGGAGCGTCCAACGGAAAGCTGAGCATCAATGCGGACAAACTGGATTTGGAAATCAGCGGAGCCTGCAAGGCCAAGCTGGCCGGAGAATCCCGCAAGACAAGTGTCGACGCCTCTGGAGCTTGCGAGCTTGACATCGAAGGGATAATCGGAAAGCTGGAGGTGGACGCCTCTGGAGCCAGCAAGATTCATGCGATGGAGGCCAATGTAGAGGAAGCTGTACTTGAGACCTCGGGAGCATGCAGGTGTGACGTGAACGTGAGCCGGTCCATCATGATCGAGGACGCGACAGGAGCGTCTTCCATCAACTATAAGGCTCCCAAGGACTTGGGTGTGATGATCAAGTCGATAGGGAGGTCGGCTTCAGTTAAGAGGGTTAATTAAGACGGCACGCTTCGACAAGCTCAGCGACCGACTTTGACAAGATCGGCGACCGCGCTTCGACAAATTCTGCGACCAGTTGCTTCGACAGGCTCAGCAACCAGTGCGGTCACTGAGCTTGTCGAAGTGCCGGAGCGCCGGAGCACGAAGCGTAAATATCCCAGTAATTTAACATTAGGGTCACGGGAGAGCTGGCCGGGATTGGTTCCCGGCTCGCCTTCCGGAACTTTAAGGCCACGAGCGGCATAGAATTTTGTCCAGAACTCCGTAACATTGCCAGTGCTGTCATGGAATGACATCGGGATAGAGTTAAACACAAAATGCCTTGATCCGATCTCTGAAGGTTTTATTCCTTCATTACATTCATCATTATTCTCAGTGCCATTCGTCACCCCATCCATCTCATATTCTTCACCGGCCTTGCCTTTCTTTCCAGCATTATCCTTTACATCACCACGATCATTTCGTCCACCTTTGAAAACAAACGACTTCTGCACAAGCTCCGAACAATAGATGGCGCTGTCGCTTGGCATGAATATGTCATCGTAAGGCTTAGCGAGAAAGTTCCGAGCGTTAGCCAAACTCGCCTCAACATCCAGTCCAACAATCCTGCCAACAAGCACTGACTCTCCGTCACTCAACCTGACCATGAAACTGTCCAGCGGGCTTTCCACAACCCCATATTCAGGAACCGCCTCAATGATATTTCCTTGCGAAAAAATCGCCACATGATCTATCCCAAGTCCATCAACACCTTCAGTGACATTGGTGATATTGTTCCCATGCCCATTCACTACAAAAAGCAAATCACCATCCCTTAAATCAGAGACAGAGACATTCCCGGATGAGCATCCTATAAGCGTAATAATGAATAGTATCGGGAAAACCGTCCTCATGATAATGCCATACGACAAGAAACAAAAACAGGCCTGAAATCGTGAAAAATCAGGCCATTATGCTATTCAATTTACTGATTGTAAGCTACTCAGAGGCATCGTCATCCCCACTGTACTGGGAGATGTTGTCATCCGGAAGGGCACTGTCTGCAGGGGCGTCGGCTGAAGATCCGGCAACATCCTCGTTCTCGGCGTCCTCCTCGCCTTCAAGCCATCTCTCAAGAGCCTCTGCGTCATCTGTCTTCACCTTGATCTTCACCAGATTGATCGAGTCATCAGTCTCGACAGTCACTGCATAGAAAGAAGTGCCGTCAGGCTTCGGGTATTTTACAAGGTCAGGAAGGTAGTCACTGAACCCTCCTGGATATTTCTCATTGAACGCTGCGGCAAGTGCCTCGGACATATTCTCATAACTTACCACGTGTCTTTTCTTCTGATCTGGTGTCATAGTCATTCTCGTTTTCGGGTGCAATATTAAGACATTTTTCCGAATTGCGAAGCAAAGAGTGAACTATTTTCTGAAAAAAAACGATTTCTGTCTCTTCTTCTTCTCGGGATCACGCTCCACAAAGACCGGTTTCATCGTGCGCGGGTCGATTCCGGTGTAGTACATAACCGATGAGGTGGTCATCGGAGTCGGTGTGAAATCCTGCACTTGCTCCATGTATATTCCTTTCAAAGCGGGGTTTTTGGACAGGTTCTCCATGTCCTTCATCGTGCAGCCAGGGTGGGAGGAGATGAAATACGGAACGATGCCGGTCCGGCGGCCGTTCTGCGCGCAGATCTTGTCAAACTCGCAGCGAAGCCTCTCGAACAGCTTGAATGATGGCTTGGCGATGTATTGCAGAACCTTGTCCTCAGTGTGCTCCGGAGCGACTTTCATACGCCCGGATGTGTGGTCAAGGATCAAAGTCTTCAGATAAGGCTTGGAGGTCTCGTCCACGAAACCATTCTCGTCAAGGAACAGGTCGTAGCGGATTCCGCTTCCGATGTAGGAATGACGGATCCCGGGAACGGAGTCTACTTTTCTGTAGAGTTCAAGTATTTGTTTGTGAGAGCGGTTCATATTCGGACACGGGGCAGGGAAAAGGCATGATTTCCTGCGGCATTTGTCGCAGAGCGCAGGATTCTTGCCACGCATTCCGTACATGTTCGCTGTCGGTGCGCCGAGGTCGGAGATATTCCCCGCAAAGCCCGGCATCTTTGCCAATTTCTTCACCTCGGTCAAGATCGAAGCCTGTGAGCGGGACTGGATGAACTTTCCCTGATGCGCCGCGATAGTGCAGAAATTGCAACCTCCGAAGCAACCTCGGTGTGTGATGATGGAATCCTTGATCATGTCGTAGGCCGGAATCCTCTTTCCTTTGTAGCGCGGATGAGGCAGCTTGGTGAACGGCAGATCCCAGAACGAATCCATCTCCTCGGTTGTGGACGGGGAATATGGCGGGTTGATCTGCACATAGCCGTTCCCGACCGGCTCGATGATCGTCGCCGGATGCATCATGTTGGCGTGAGTCTCAATCAGATGGAAATTCTCGGCGAACGCTTTTTTGTCCTTCTTGCACTCCTCGAACGAATGGAGCACCAGCGGATCCTTGACCTTCCACTTCCCGCTCATCAAGAAAGCAATCTGCGGAATCTTGTGGATTTCATGAATATTCCTCTGAGCCTCTATGGCCCTTGTCAGCTCAAGCATCGGCTTCTCACCCATCCCGTAGCACAGGTAGTCAGCCCTGCACCATTTCAGGATCGACGGAACAAGTTCATCTTTCCAGTAGTCATAGTGGGAGAGTCTTCGGAGCGATGCCTCGACACCTCCGATAATGACCGGAACGTCGGGATAAAGATCCTTTAATATGTTCGTATAGACACTGACGGCATAGTCAGGCCTCTGTCCGGCCTTTCCGTCCGGAGTGTAGGCATCGTCGTGACGGAGACGCTTGCCGGCGGTGTAGTGGTTCACCATCGAATCCATCGCACCGGCATTGACTCCGAAATAGAGCCTCGGAGCGCCTAACTTTTTGAAATCGCGTAAGTCGTCCCTCCAGTTAGGCTGAGGCACCACGGCCACCCTATAGCCGAAATGCTGAAGCCAACGGGCGATGCACGCAGTGCCAAAAGAAGGGTGGTCCACAAAGGCGTCACCCGTGAAAAGGATGATGTCGATGTAGTCCCACCCTAAAGCCTTGACTTCCTTTTGGGAGGTCGGGAACATGTAATCCGTTTCGGACATAGGACCGTCCTACATTCTCTCCGGCAGCTCGATTCCGAGGATACCCATGGCCTTGCGCAGCACTGCGGAAAGGATGTCGATCAACACCAGACGCATCTTCAGGACGTCGGAGTTCTCCTCCTTGAGGATCGGCGTGTCGTGGTAGTACTGGTTGAACTCCTTGGCGAGGTCGTAGGCATAGTTGGCGATGACGGCCGGTGAATATGCCTGCGCGCCTTCCGCGATCTTGGCCGGGAATGTGTTCAGCAACTTAATGAGTCTGATCTCCTTGGCGCTGAGCTCGACCTTAGGCAGAGGAGAGGCTGAATATTCAATGCCCTTCTCCGCGGCCTTGCGAAGGATCGAGCGGATTCTGGCGTGGGTGTACTGGATGAACGGGCCGGTGTTGCCGTTGAAGTCGATGGACTCCTTCGGGTTGAAGAGCATGGTCTTCTTCGGATCCACCTTGATGATGAAGTACTTGAGCGCGCCGAGACCAATCATGTGGT
The DNA here is from genome assembly GCA_934667175.1 of uncultured Bacteroidales bacterium. GTDB lineage: Bacteria > Bacteroidota > Bacteroidia > Bacteroidales > UBA932 > Cryptobacteroides. The sequence goes on from CAKULN010000006.1 coordinate 5,882, forward strand.
AGAGTCTCGTCTTGTCCTCCTCGCTCATGTCGGCCAGCTTGCCGGACTCGTCCGAAGTGGCCCTTGCCTCCTCATACATCTTCTGAAGAAGATCGTCGGCGTCCACGACGGTGCCCTCACGGGACTTCATCTTGCCTTCAGGCAGCTCGACCATTCCATAGGAAAGATGGAATATGCTGTCGGACCATTCGAAGCCCAACTTCTTGAGGATCAGTTTAAGAACCTGGAAGTGATAGTTCTGCTCGTTGCCGACCACATATACGTGCGAGTCCAGATGATATTCAGCGAAACGCCTTTCCGCCGTTCCGAGGTCCTGAGTGATGTAGACCGAAGTGCCGTCAGAGCGGATAAGCAGTTTTCTGTCAAGTCCGTCGGCGGTGAGGTCGCACCAAACGGAGCCGTCCGGATCCTTAACGAACACGCCCATATCCAACCCCTTCTGCACCAGTTCCTTGCCGAGAAGGTAGGTCTGAGACTCATAGTAAACTTTGTCGAAAGTGATTCCGAGAGCCTTGTAGGACTCGTCGAATCCCTTGAGGACCCAGCTGTTCATCTTGGCCCAAAGGTCACGGACCTCCTTGTCACCGGCCTCCCATTTCTGGAGCATCTCGTGAGCCTCCTTCAGGCAAGGAGCCTCTTTCTTGGCGGTCTCCTCGTCCATTCCTCCAGCCACGAGATCATCGACTTCCTTCTTGTAGATGTTGTTGAAAGCCACGTACATATCCCCGACAAGATGGTCGCCCTTGATTCCGGTGGACTCAGGAGTCGCACCGTTTCCGACCTTCAGCCAGGCAAGCATGGACTTGCAGATGTGCACTCCCCTGTCGTTGACGAGGGTGGTCTTGATCACGTTGTTGCCGCTGGCCTTCAGAAGCCTTGACACAGAGTCACCGAGCAGGTTGTTCCTGATATGGCCGAGGTGAAGAGGCTTGTTGGTGTTAGGCGAAGAGAACTCCACCATGATGTTCTTCCCTGTCTCAGGCAGATCGCCGAAATCCTTGTCAGCGACGATCTCTCCGAAAAGTTCGTTCCAGAACAGGTTGGAGAACAGCAGGTTAAGGAAACCCTTCACGCAGTTATATTCAGAAATCTCCGGCACATTGGTCTTGAGCCATTCTCCGATGGCGTTGCCGGTGTTTTCCGGGGTGGAGTGCGACAGTCGAAGAAGAGGGAAAACGACGAGGGTGAAGTCACCTGTGAATTCCTTCCTTGTGACTGAGACCTGAAGCGCCGACGGCTCGATGTCGGCGTTATAGAGGGCCTTGATGGCTTCTGAAGCCTTCGTGGCGATGAAAAGTTCCGGAGTCATTAACCGAGATAGGTTTTAAGAAGTTTGCTTGCGGATGGTTTCTTGAGCTTGCGGATCGCTTTTTCCTTGATCTGGCGGACTCTCTCTCTGGTGAGATCAAGTCTCTCGCCGATCTCCTCGAGGGTCATTTCCTGGCATCCGATGCCGAAGAACGACTTGATGATCTCACGCTCGCGGGTCGTCAGGATCTGGAGAGACCTTTCGATCTCGGTACTGAGCGACTCGTTCACCAGACCTCTGTCGGCCATAGGTGAATCGTCGTTCGGAATCACGTCCAGAAGGCTGTTGTCCTCGCCCTCGACGAACGGTGCGTCCACGGACACGTGTCTTCCCGAAACCCTGAGTGTGTCGGAAATCTTGTCCTGAGGGATGTCTATCATCTCGGAAAGTTCCTCGTTGGACGGGCTTCTCTCGTTCTTCTGCTCGAACTGTGAGAGAGCCTTGTTGATCTTGTTCAGGGAACCTACCTGGTTGAGCGGAAGCCTGACGATCCTGGACTGCTCGGCGAGAGCCTGAAGGATTGACTGGCGGATCCACCACACTGCGTATGAAATGAATTTGAAACCTCTCGTCTCATCGAATTTCTCAGCGGCCTTGATCAGTCCGAGATTGCCTTCATTGATCAAATCCGGAAGACTAAGACCCTGATTCTGGTACTGCTTGGCCACAGAGACCACAAAACGGAGATTTGCCCTCGTAAGCTTTTCCAACGCTTTCTGATCACCTTTGCGAATCCGCTGTGAAAGTTCGACCTCCTCTTCCGGAGACACCAACTCCTCGCGGCCGATCTCCTGAAGGTACTTGTCCAGGGACGCGCTCTCGCGGTTGGTGATTGACTTTGTAATCTTTAATTGCCTCATATATTCTGTAATACACAAATTTCCCTGACGGAAGGCAAGGATCCTTTTCCGTCAGGGAAACACTATCCGATAACCTTCATCAACTACTCTTTACTGAATCCGAAGAAGGCTTTTCTACCGTTGGCCGTCACGCCCTCGATGTAAACCGCCCTCTTTGCGGACTTGGCGATGTTCAAGACATCCTGAGGTGTGCCGACAGGCTGATCGTTGACGTAAGTGATGATCATTCCCTCAGAAGCGCCCGCCTCAAGCATCTTTCCGCTTCCGACAGATGTGACCTCGACACCTTTCTTCAAGCCGAACCTCTCAAGAGTCTCCTTGGAAGCCTCTTTCAATGTCGTGCCGAAGAATGCGATCTCACCGTCTCCTACAACCGTTCCGTTCTCGGTGCTGCTGCCCTGGAAAGTCACTTCCAATTCCTTTTCCTTTCCGTCACGGACAACTTTCACCTTTGCCTTGTCTCCAGGATGGTATGAATTGACCTTGACCTGCACTGCGGAACCGTTCTTGACCTCGGTTCCATCAATGGCCACGATCACATCCCCCTCCTTCATTCCGGCCTTGTCTGCCGAGCTGCCTTTCGCAACCTCTCTGATATATACGCCATCCGGAGAAGAAAGTTTCATTTTTTTCAACATATCATCCACGGAATCGTACTTGAGGACATTGGCAAGTCCCTCGTTGAGGTCGGACATCGAGATTCCCAGAACCGCTCTTTTCACTGAGCCAAAGTCGATCAGGTCACCAACGATCTTCTTCACGATGTTGACAGGCACGGCGAATGAATATCCCGAATACGCCCCCGTCTGTGAAACAATGGCGGTGTTGATGCCGACCAGCTCGCCTGTCTTGTTGACAAGGGCTCCACCCGAGTTGCCAGGGTTGACAGCGGCGTCAGTCTGGATGAATGACTCAATCTGGATTCCTCCATTGTTCCTTTCCCTTGGGTCATGAGCCATGGAACGTCCTTTGGCACTGACGATTCCGGCTGTGATTGTGGACCTGAGCTGGTAGCCAAGAGGGCTGCCGACAGCAAGAACCCACTCCCCGAGCCTCAACTGATCTGAATCTCCGAACGGAAGAGTAGGAAGTCCCTGGGCGTCAATCTTTATCAATGCCACATCCGTGGCCGGATCGGTGCCGATCACCTTCGCGTCATAAACCTTGTTGTTATTCAGTGTGACCTGCACTTTCGTGGCGTTGGCGACCACATGGTTGTTGGTCACGATGTAACCGTCAGGACGGATGATCACGCCGGAGCCGCTTCCCTGCTGCTCCCTTGTCTGAGGCTCACCGTCTCCAAAGAAGAAACGGAAGAACGGATCGGACATCTGATACTGCTGGGTCACGGTCACCTCGACATAAACCACAGCATCAACAGCAGCCTCCGCAGCATAAGTCAGGTCAGGATAGTCAGACTGTGCCAGATTGACAGTCTTCGTGACCATTCCGTTCTCGGTTCTTGTCACTTTGTCCCCCTCTTCCACGGTCGCCGCCTTGACGACACCGTAAGCCGCCAGCATGCTGATCAACACTGACAGCAGCACTGTTACCAAACCTTTTTTCATTTTTGACATATATTAAATTTTACAAATATTCTTGTTCACATAGCCTCGGACGGCAATTCCGAAGCCTTGGGGAAAAAATCAAATATGATGCCATAAAATTAAGGGAATATTCGTATATTTGCCTTTTACAGAGGCCACCCTCCGGCGGCCGCAAAACAATGAATTTAAAAACACACGAATATGAAATTCAACGTATCAAGCTCCGAGCTTCTGAAAGGGCTGATGGACATCTCCAAGGCAATTCCGGCCAAGTCCGCCCTGCCGATTTTGGAAAACTTCCTGTTTGACCTCAAAGGCAACATCCTGGAGGTCACCGCTTCGGATTCCGAGCTCACACTGAGGACCGAGATAGAGGTGGACACCACGGAGGAAGAAGGCAAGATCGCTGTTCCGGCACGGCACATCATCGATCTCCTCAAAGAGCTTCCAGACCAGCCGATCGCCATCAAGACAGCAAGCGACAGCTCGATCGAGTGCAAATGGGCCAGCGGAAATTCCGTCCTGCCATTCTTTCCCGCCGAGGACTATCCTGAGATCAAAGGGACAGGCGATGACGCGGAAAAGATCGACTTCCCCGCGGAAAGCCTTATCGAAGGCATAAACAGCACGATCTATGCGACTGCCGACGATGAGATCAGACCGGCGATGAACGGTATCTTCTTTGACTTCAGCCCTGAGTCGACCACACTCGTGGCTTCTGACTCGCACAAGCTCATCTGCTACACGGCCAAGGAGGTGAAGACGCCGGAGAAGTGCTCGTTCATCCTGCACAAGAAGCCGGCCGCGGTTCTGAAGTCAATTCTCGGAAAGGATGACGGGACAGTTGAGATCGCGTTCGACTCCAGCACCGTCCTCTTCACATTCGGGAAGACGACCATGGTGTGCAGACTGATTGTAGGCAAGTACCCGAAGTACCGTGACGTGATCCCGCAGAACAATCCAAGCGTGCTGAAGATCGACAGGGCGTTGTTCTTGAACACTGTAAGACGTGTGGCCGTCTGCGCCAACAAGGCGTCCAACCACATCAAGCTGGATCTCAAGCCTGGCCAGATGGAGATAACCGCCCAGGATCTCGGATTCGCCATCGCCGCCTACGAGAAAATAAACTGCGACTACAACGGAGACGAGCTGACCATAGGATTCAAGTCTACATTCCTCACCGAGATCCTCTCGAACATGAGCTGCGAGACTGTCGTGATGAAATTCGCGGACGCGCGAAGGGCCGCCCTGATCATTCCGTCTGAGGAGGACGAGGAGAGCGGCAAGATCTGCGGAATCCTGATGCCTATCATGGTTTAACCACGAATATTCAGAGCTATGGAACTTTCTCTTGAGAGGCCTTTGCTTTTCTTTGATATCGAGAGCACGGGGCTAAACATTGTTAATGACTGCATTGTCGAGTTGAGTTTCGTCAAGGTGTTCCCGGACGGACATCATGAGGTAAAGACTTGGCGGGTGTGTCCCTGGGACTACACTCTCCGTAAACAGCACCCGATCAATCCTGAGGCCAGTCAGGTGAACGGAATCAAGGACGAGGATGTCGCCGGTGAGAAGAAATTCATTGAGATAGCGCCGGAAGTTGTCGAATGGCTTAAGGACAGCGATCTGGCCGGATACAACTCAACGAAGTTTGATCTGCCCATGCTTTCCGAGGAGCTTGAAAGGGTGAGGGCTTACTGCCTGCGCAGGATGGCGGACCCGAGGAACACTCCCGAAAATAAGGAAAAGGCCCAGGCGACGCTTGAGGCCACGGACATAGATCTGCATTCCAAGCAGATGATCGACGTGCAGACGATCTACCACTACATGGAGCCTCGTAACCTCAAGGCCGCCTACAGGTTCTACTGCGGAGGAGAGGACTTTGAGAACGCCCACTCGGCCGAGGCAGACACCATGGCCACGTACGAGGTTCTGAAAGGTCAGCTGGACATGTACCAGACGCCGAGCAAGTACCATGAGCAGGTGCTCAAGAACAACGTGGAGTTTCTGGCCGGTGTCGCCGGACGTCCCCGCACTGTGGACTATGCCGGCCGGTTGATACTCGGCAAGAACGACGAGCCCACGATCAGTTTCGGAAAGCATAAGGGAAGAACGGCGCGTGAGGTCTACGAGACAGAACCAGCATACTTCGCATGGATTGAGAACGGTGAGTTCACGATGGACACCAAGCGGCAGTTCGCCCGTCTGAAAGATCAGTTCGAAAAGGAAAAGAAAGAGGCGGCCAAGGCTCGTGAGGCCGAGATGAGCAAACCTCTTGAAGGAGAAGCGTTTGACAGTGCCATCGCTGGTCTTAAGGACAAATTCGGTGGTGGTAAGCTTTTCTGACGTCCAACCCAAGCGGATTCTATGAATATAATAGTAAAGACATCATCCGGCCACATCACCGTGCGTCCGGACACCACGTGGGAGAAGGACAACGAGGATTTCTACCCTCCTGAGTTTGTGGAGGAACTGACATATTCCCCGGTACTTTTCGCCCGTGTCCTGAAGCCGGGCCGCAGTGTCGGGATGAAGTTCGCATCGAGGTACTATGACAGCGTAGGTTATGGAATTCTCCTATACCCTGAGAATCTGATGGACGGCACCCCCGAAGGCTATGCCCAAGCCATCTGTCTGGACCACACTTCCTTCCTCTCTTCTCCTACCTTTCCTCCACAAAAACTTGAGGCAGACGGCCGATTCAGTCTATACAAAAACGACGCTGAGCTTTTCACTTTCGACGTCCCATCTTTGAATATGATCGAGGACGCTCTCGTCCAGGCCACCCGGCTGCTCTACATCCGCACCGGTGACCTGATCGCAATAGAGCTGACCTCCCGCAAACCGCTTACAACCCGCATTGATGCCAGCACTCGCCTCACCGGCACTTTCGGGCAGGACAAAGTCCTTGATTTTCAGATAATTTTCTAAAAAGCTGTTATGATTTGTTTGTTTGAAGGTTAAGGGCAAGCTCTTTCCCTGCTGCTCACCTCGGCAATTCGAACAAGTTCGATTGCACTCGGTTCGGGCGCTGGGTTGATAAGAATAAAAGGAATCAAGTCCAAAATATGTGTTTAGGCATATGTCTTTGATTGCCAGCACAGGAAATACTTAATATCTGAAACACCACTGAGTTGTGTCTTGAAAGTCTTTTTACAAAGCATAGCGTTGCTGGACACTGTCACATGGATATCTTCGGTTAGGGGCACCGTTGCTAGGAGGGCATGACGGCCTATGCGCTTCGCGCGCCCTATCCGGGTAAAGGGCCGCCATGCCCTCCTAGCAACGGTGCCAACGCAAGGTAAATCACTGCCTGATCCTTCATTTTCTTAGGAATTATTAACACCCTCTCTATGTCTAAACGCAACACGTTCTGTGTCAACGAGTGGTAGATAATACATTAATTATCATATAGTTAACACTCCGCCTTGGGCGCTAAGCTGCTAAAGACAAGTAGTTAAACTATTTACTAATAATGATTTACAAATTACGCCAAGAAGGCCTTCCTGCTTGTGGCAAGACATTGAGCCGCAACATCGATCTACGGTCAGGGTACAGACTAAAAGTTGAGAGGTAGAACAACAATTTCGGAGCGAAGTGCCTTCGAACCCCTCCATTTGTCGGTTTTGCACGACATTATAGTCAAAGAATGTCGTGCATTCTCTCTGGCACCAGAATGTGAACACGTATCCAGATGCCCTGCGGTCTCATGTCAGGGTACAAGCGAAGGCGAGTTCTTATTGCTGACACCTCGTGCTGATGTCGGTGCGGATGGATTTACGGAACGCCTTCACATCAAAACCTATCCGAAGCGCCTGAAAGGCTCATTCCCATGAAAATCGGTTGCTTTTCGGCTGCATATAGGTGATTTGTCGCTTCGACAGGCTCAGCGACCAGAGTGTAATGCCATCAAGCGATGGAAACCGGCTGCGATGCGCTCAAGGCCTTGGTGGAGGCGGGCGCGAGGGCAGGCGATGTTGATGCGCATGAAGCCGTCGAGGCCGTACATGACCCCGGAGTTGATCCAGACTTTCTCATTTGTCAGCAGGCTGTTCTCGATGTCGTTCGCAGACATGTTCAAAGCGCTGACATCGACCCAGACGAGGTACGTTCCCTCCAGTTTGCTGACTGGAAATTCCGGAAGGTTTTCCTCGAAGAACGAGAGCAGTGCGCGATAGTTACCGTAAAGATATTCATTGAGTTCCTTGAGCCACGGCTCGCCCTCGTTGTAGGCCGCCTGAAGAGCAAGGACTCCGAAAGGATTCACGTCGCACAACTCGTTGATGTTGATAACCTTGTCAATGAGCTTCTTCCAGTCCGGATTGTTCGTGATGATGTTGGAGATTCCTAGGCCCGCGATGTTGAAAGACTTGCTCGGAGAGTTCATCGTGACAGTGTTGTCCTGGGAGGCCTGCGAGAGCGATGCCATCGGAGTGAAGTGGTAGCCAGGCATTTCCAGTTCGCAATGGATCTCGTCGCTGATGACGATCACACCGTTCCTGCGGCAGATGTCAGCCACCTTTTCCAGATCCTCGCGAGGCCATACTCGTCCGCAAGGGTTGTGAGGGTTGCAGAAGAGAAGCACCTTGGCCATCGGATCAGCGGCCCGTCTCTCAAGATCCTCGAAATCAATGTACCACGTGGCCTGATCACCTTCAGTGTCGTAGATCAGTTTGTTGACAGAGAGCTCGCACAGGTTGTTCTTCGCTGTGGAGAAGAAGCAGTTGTAAGCCGGGCTTTGGATGATCATCTTAGGCAGTTCTCCGTGAGGTCCTCGGCCACGGTTCGGCTTCTCGACCACTTCGCCATCAATAATCTCGTACTGTGTCAAAGCCTTGACAACCACCGACATAGCTGGAACAACTCCCGGAATATAGAGGTACCAGTCTTTCTCTGTGTGCCACCCCCTGCGACGCTCCCACCAGTTGATGGCGGCATCGTAGTAGGAATCAGGCACGTGGGTGTAACCGAAAATCTCCTGATCGACGCGCTTTTTCAGCACGTCCACAATCTCCGGAGCCACCTTGAAGTCCATGTCCGCCACCCAAAGCGGAATCACGTCCTCTGAAATCGGCCCTACAGGGCTCTCGGCATCCCACTTGACGCAGTTCGTGCCGCGCCTTTGCGTCATCTCGTCAAAATTATATTTCCCCATAATGTCACTAATTATCTGTAATATGCTCCTAGTTTCTCACTCGTCAGCCACAGGAAAACCGATGCCTGAATATTCAGACTTCCTCCTCCTTTACGCTGAGCGAACAAAATTCCAAGGAACAGACTTCGAAGATAGCAAAAATCCATTAAATTTGTGGCGATATGAAAATCCACGAATATATTTTATTGTCAGCAGTGCTTGCGGCAAGCATCTGCGGCTGCGCGCGGAACAGTGGCGAAATGGCCGCATCGAACGAGTGCGATCCATTGTTCATGAATATAAAAGAGCTTCCGGAGGGAGGATATTCATTGGTCTCTGTCTCGCTGTTTGACGGAAGCCGGGACACGTTGGAAATCAGCAAACCACTGAACCGGCTGATCGTGATGAGCACTTCCTACGTAGGATTTCTGGATGCCATCGGGGCGGACTCCGTGATTGTCGGTGTATCGGGAGGGGAATATGTCTGCGACTCCTCAGTGGTCGCCGGCCTTGACAACGGAACTGTGGCGGACATCGGCTACGACGCGAGTCCGGACTACGAGAAGATCATGGCATTGAAGCCAGACCTGCTCCTGACATATTCAGTCTCCCCAGTCAAGTCGCAGTTTCTCTCAAAGCTTGAATCGCTTGGAATCAAGACTTTCATCGTCAACGAGCATTTGGAGCGGCATCCTCTCGCCAGAGCGGCCTACATACGACTTTTCGGAGCATTGACGGGGAATATGGCCGCTGCTGACTCGGTGTTGGATGTCGTTTCGCGGAATTACATTTCCCAGCGCGATTCAGTCCAAGGCAGATTGAGGGCAAAGGATGCGTCTGACAAAAGTGGATTTAATGCCAGTGAGACTAAACAGGAGTCCGGTGAAACAGGAATGAAGACTCAAAAGCCCAGAAAGATCCTGGTCAACATCCCGTACAAGGACCAGTGGTTCGTTCCAGGCCAGGAAAGTTATCTCACAACTCTGTTCAAGGACGCTGGCGGTGAGATTCTCGGAGCCAAGGCCGGAAGCTCAGTCTCTGGCCAGATCTCAGTCGAGGCGGCATATTCATTGTCAAAGGAAGCTGATCTTTGGATGAATGTCGGCTGGTGCCGAACGTTGGAGCAGCTTCTTTCCGTCAATCCACTGTTCGAAGACTTCATCATGAATATTCAAGAGAACGCTGCTGCCAGAGGTTACTCTAACAAAGATCGCACAGATGCGACACACGTTGTCTGGAACGACAACAAGCGCCTCAACGCCAAGGGCGGCAACGATTTCTGGGAAAGCGGTGTGGTCCATCCCGACATCCTACTTCGAGACCTCGTCGGGATATTCAATGAAGACGGAGGCTATACTCCAGTATATTACAAAGCGATCAAGTAACTTGCTTTATACCGTGCGCCAAACGGACATATTCACTCACGAAAGGCATCAAACCTACATTCTGTGCGTAAAATCGAGTTTCTCACTCACGAAAGGCATCGAACCGAATTCCCGTGAGTGATAATAGGCTCCACACTCACGAAAAAGCTCCGAATGTCAGGCTGTGCGCAAAAAGAGCTTTTTCACGCACGGGGTCAAAGAATCAGTCGTCACTTCGGCCATCCGCAATGTCCCAAGTGAACTTGACAGCCATTTTCTCTCCGAGACGTTCGATCCCCAGTTCCATTATGCTGTCCTTGTGATCGTAGAAATATCTGCCGGCATAACGGTCAGAAAATCGCTTCTTCCCTAAATGCGTCACCACATCATAGTTCCGTAAGCCCGCTCTGTAAGAAGGCATATCGCGTCCGACATCAATCGCTACGGCAGCAGAATCATTCTTGAACGGAATCATATTTATGCCGGAATAAAAAGCTCCGTGATCCTGGACATATTCGTAGAAATCCACTTCCACTCTATTCCTTTTGAAATAAGCTTTTTGTCTGCTCAGATCAAGGGCGATATTGAATCTGGACAAGAGTCCCAAGCCTGCCACAACTTCTTCAAAACCGTAGTCAGAAACGATGGCAGAGACCACAAGTGTGTCATTTACTATTCCGGAATCCACTATGTGGTAAGTCTTTGTGGAGGTTATCTCCACATAATCAAGAATTGAATTTATCTCCAGAAAAGCCTTCTCTTTCTTATATGATTCAGGCCCGCATATCATCGTCATAGACGGGCCATAGGTTCCTGTGTCAACAAGGAGGTCAAACGATGTTGACAATGTGTCGCCTGCGCCATTAAAAACAATCGGAAAATTCCTGACACACGGATAGTTCTCATTAAAATAGATGTCCGTCACCAAGTCAGGATTCTCTATGGGTGTGGCATGATCATTCCCGTCCTCCAAGTCAATCCTGCAATTCTCAAAATCAAAATGCCAGACATGCTCATCCGACTTCGGTATGCTGATGATAGCGTCAGCACCATAGTCATTCTGCAAATCCGCCACGAAGAATTTATCGTACCGAAGGGTGTCCCCAACCATAATGACATCTATGTCGTTGTGGAACAGCTTCCATCTCGCTTTTCTTCTTGAATATGAAAACTCAACATCCTCGACGGTCATTCCGCCGGCAAGACGAATAGAATCGAGATAAGGAAGTTTCACCGCTACGTTTTTATCAAGCACCAAACCCGGACAACCTGTGTCAAAGAGCGCATCCAAGGCAATAGTGTCAATTCGGGCTGCGATATTGATAAGCGTCACTCCACTTTTCTTGTCGAAGCGATAAGAGAAATTCGAAGGCAAAACGGACACATTGTCTTGTTCCGGAACGGAACCACAAGCATATAACAGAACAATCGGAAAAAGAAACAATACGTGCAGGACTCTCATAAGGCTCAAAGGAATAGTGTCGCGAAAGTTGCTCTGTTACAAGGTAAACATCTGGGAGGCGTGGGTGCGCGGGAGGGTCTGGAGGTTGGTGATGTCTTTGGCGGTGAGGGAGGCGTCAACGCGGATGGAGCGGAGGGCTTCGGCGGCGGAGTCGAAGGCGAGGGACGGGGTGTTGTTGTTCTCGCTCAGGTGGCAGAGGAAGAGGTTCTTCAGGCCGGGATGCCAGAAACGACGGATGGCTGAGGCGCACTCGTCGTTGCTCAGATGGCCGTTGCCCTGACATATTCGCATCTTAAGCTCATGGGTGTAAGGGCCGCCGATGAGCATTCCGGAATCGTAGTTCGACTCGAAGACCACGGCGTCAGCCTTCCGGGCATATTCAATGGCCTCGTCTGTCACCCTCCCGGCATCGGTCATCAGAAAGAACCTTACCCCCGACCACTCAATGAAATAGCCTACCGTCTGGGTGGCGTCGTGAGGGACGATGAAATGGCTGACGAGAGGAAGCTCGGATTCTGGGGTTTCCCCGCGCAGGCATATTCTTAAAGGCTTGCCATCAGGGAGAATCTGACGGAAATCCGTGATGTAATCCCTTGTAAACGTGTGATGTGCCAGAGCCTCATGAAGCGTAGAGGTGGCATAGACCGGCTTTTTCAGGTGTTTGCAGTAGGAACCCAGATGGCGGATGTGGTCAAGATGATCATGAGTCACAAGGACAGCCTGAAATGAGTCCGTACCAAGCCCGTGTTCCATCAAGGTCTTCTTCAGACGACGCACACTCACTCCGGCATCGATAAGAAGTCCGGACTTACCGTCGGAAAGAAAATAGCAGTTGCCGCAGCTGCCGCTGGAAAGGCTCAGGAACTTCAACATCACTTCTTCTCCTCCTCGCAATATTTCGAGATCACGCTGTAGGCATCCCCTACTCCAAGCTCACCGGCACGCGAAAGGTCAATGCAACCTTTTTCCTTGTCTTTCAAGTAGATCAAGACAAGGCCTCTGTTGTAGTAGGCGTCACCCATGTAAGGATAGATGTTGATCGCCTTAGTGTAGCTGTCCACAGACTCAACGAACTTGGAGGACAGGCAGTAGAGATTGCCAAGATTGAAATAGACATAAGGAACTCCAGGGAGGATCCTGTCGGCGGCAAGCATGTCTTCGATGGCCTCTGAATAGTCGTAAGTCCTGCTCACCTGGTCTCGCACACGCGCCCTTGTGGTCCCCTTGTCATCCATTGTCAATGTCTGGACGTTGTTCTCAATGGACGAGATGAAGTCGATCATCTCAGCGCGGAGCACACCCCTGTTCAGATGATAGAAAGCCTTGTAGTACTCTGAATATTTTCCCTTGCTGTCAGCGTTCAACGCAGCGTCGAACTGGTTCAAGGCCGAGGTGAACCGCTTGGACTGCACGTCGTAAAGGCCTTTGATGAAAGCCCTGTCAGCGTCCGTAAGGGATTTCGGATCTCCCGCCGCCAGATAGGAATCCCCGTAAAGCGAGGCATCAATTCCATGGGCGAACTCAGGCTTTGCTAGGGAATCGGAGTTTGACACGACCATCACGATCGGAGAATCAGAGATGAACTTGTCGATCAAAGGGTTCTCGTAGCGGTGCCTCAAGGCAAAGTTCTGGTTGTCACGCTGGGTCGCCAGACTGAATTTGTAGAGCGATTTCAGACGGATGTTGATGTCCCTGTTCTGAAGAAGCTCGTTGTCGAAATCCTTCTTGGCGAAATCGGCGTCCAAGGCGATAAGCGAGCTGTACTTTTTGGTCGTGTCAGCGAAAGAGCCTTCATCGGTGGCGTTTTTGGCGCGGTACTCCTGTACTTTCTTCTGGGCGATGTCGTAGTCCTGTTTCGAGGACTTTGTCCGGCCAAGCATATTCTTGACGTAGGAGCGGTTCAGGTACGCCTTGGCGAAATCAGGATAAAGTTCGATGGCCTTGTCGTAGTCGTCAAGGGCGTCGAGCCACCTTTCCATCCGGACAAAATAAGAGGCTCTGTTGTAATAGGCCAGCACGTTCTCCGGGTTGATGTTGATGACATGGTCCATGTCCGCCAGAGCGTCCTCCATGTTCCCGACCTGAGCGTTGATGAGACTCCGGTTGTAAAGGGTAAGGGCATTGCCAGGCTCATCCCTCAGCACACGGTTCAAGTCTTTCATCGCGGCGTTGTAGTTGTTCTGGTCGTAGTACATCAAGGCCCTGTTGAAATAGGCGAAAGTGTTGGTCGTGTCAAGGCTGATCGCCTTGTCCATGTCCAAGATGGCATCCTTGTAGTCCTTTCTCAAGGCATAGACACGGCCACGGCGGATGTAGCCTTCAGGATCGAACCTGTCCAGTTTGATTGCCTTGTTGTAGTCTTCAAGAGCCTTTGTCGTGTCATTCAGGAAAAGATAGGAAGCGCCTCTGTTCAGGTAGGCGGAAGGGTCTTTCGGATCCTTTCTGATGTAACGGTCAAAATCGTCCACCGCCTTGTCGAACTGCTGGGCGAGAAAGTAAGTCACGCCCCGGCTGAAATAGAGGCCGTTAAGACCCGGCCTGAGCTCCATGGCCTTTTCCAGATCCTTGAGAGCCTCGTCATATTTTCCGAAACGGCTGAGGGTGATGGCCCTGAAATGGTAGCCGTTGGTGAAGACAGGATTGAGACGCACCGAAGTGTTGAAATCCGCCTGCGCTCCACGCAGGTCGCCGAGGTTGTACTTGGCGATCCCTCTATAGAAAAAAGTCCAGCAGTCGGTCGTGTCCAGACGCGCCAGAACATTGAAATGGCTGATGGCTTCCGAATATTTTCCGTCCGCAAGGGCCGCGCGGCCTCTGAAATTGAACACATCCTTGTCGTACTGCGCGTTGGACACAAAAGCGCAGCACAATAGAACAAACAGAGCCAGCACAGACCTTTTCATACAAATATATTTTACTTTAAGGCTTAAAATTCCTAATTTTGTCGTTTGCAAAGATAAACATTTATCGTGCCTTGAAGACGGTTTTAAGTAAAATTTTCATATTCTTGCTCCTCTCGGTAGCCTCCGGAGAGATTCTCGCCCAGCAAGCGGCCACTCGGATGGTGCCGTCCGGCGCCAACGCTGAAAAGGTGATCTCGTCCGAAAGTCTCAAGAGGCAGGTAGAGTTTCTGACAGATTCCACGTTCGGAGGACGCGCGACAGGCTCACGGGGCGCTGTCGAAATCGCCCTTTGGATCTCAAGGCGTTATGAGAGTGCGGGACTGCTGCCGTTTGGTGGTACCTGGAGCCGTTCCTTCAAGGTGGACAGCCTTGTCGGACGTAACATCCTTGGTTTACTGCCGGGGAAAAGAGACAAGGTTAAAGAGATGTACACGATCGTCTGCGCCCACTATGACAGTCACGGAGTCATCGACGGGAACCTTTACCCGGGAGCGGACAACAACGCCTCCGGGGTTGCCGCCATGCTGAGTCTCGCGGAGATGTTCCAGAAGATGAAGCAGCTGGGGCGTTCGTACGGGAAGAACTTGATCTTCGTGGCGACTGATGCGAAAGAAAGGAACTCAGCCGGTGCCGAGGCATTGTTGGAGGACATCAGAAATGGGCGGCTCAAGGATCCGGTGAACGGAGAGACCATCACTCAGGACAAGATTCACTCCACAGTCGTGCTTGACATTCTGGGCAGCACGCTCGCCCCTCTTCACAAAGACAGGAGCGACTTTCTGATCATGCTTAGCGGCGGGCAGTACACGTTCGATCTCGCAAGGGCCAACGAGGGGAAGGGACTCGGGCTTGACATCTCCACGAGCTACTACGGAAGCAAGGGCTTCACCGAAATGTTCCACAGCAGGTTCGGAGACCAGAAGGTCTTCACTCAGAACGGCCTCACCTGCGTCGTCTTCACCTCCGGCATCACGATGCTGACCAACAAGACCGGCGACACCGCCGACACCTTGGACTATGAAGTTTTACGCAAAAGAATATTCCTAATCTTCCACTGGTTGGAAAAAATACTCTGACAATGAAAGAATTCTGGTCAATGATCAAGCGCTATGTCGCTCCATTCAAGAAATATCTCGCCGGTTCGGTCGTGCTGAACATCCTGTCGGCGGTGTTCAACATCTTCTCGTTCGCGATCATCGTGCCGATCCTGCGCATCCTGTTCAAGATCAACGAGACGGTCTATTCATTCACCCCGTGGGAAGAGGTGTGGCAGATGCCGTTCAAGGATCTCGGGGATGCGTTCATGTCGAACGTCTATTGGACGCTGGAGCGGCAGATCGAATCCGTCGGGGCATCCACGGTGCTGCTGTACCTGTGCATATTCCTTGTCGTGATGACAGCGCTCAAGACTGCCTGTTATTTCGGCTCGTCAGCTGTCATGGTTCCGATCCGCACGGGCGTCGTGAAGAACATCAGGATGGACATCTACAACAAGATACTGGCGCTTCCGCTTGGCTTTTTCTCTGAGGAAAAGAAAGGCGACATCATCGCAAGGATGAGCGGAGACGTGCAGGAGGTCGAGAACTCGATCACTGGATCCATAGAGATGCTGATAAAGAACCCGATTCTGATCATTTTCTATTTCGCCGCGCTGCTTGTCATCAGTTGGCAGATGACAGCGTTCACGATCCTGTTCGCCCCGCTGATGATGTGGGTGATGGGGGTCGTGGGCAAGAATCTTAAAAGGAAATCTCTTGAGGTTCAACAGCTTTGGAGCGACGTAATGGCACAGGTCGAGGAAACTCTCGGAGGACTCCGCATCATCAAGGCGTTCATCGCCGAGAAAAAAATGTCCGACCGGTTCGACAATGTCACAGAGGCGATGCGCAGGAAGAACAACAGGGTGACCATCCGTCAGTCCCTCGCCCACCCTATGAGCGAATTCCTGGGAACCGTGCTCATCATGATAGTCCTTTGGTTCGGCGGAGCGCTGATCCTCGGAGGCAAATCGACCATCGACGCGCCTATATTCATTTACTACATGGTGATCCTCTATAGCATCATCAATCCGATCAAGGATTTCGCCAAGGCCGGGTACGCAATCCCGAAGGGTATGGCCTCGATGGAGAGGATCAACAAGATTCTGGACGCGGAGAACGACATCGTCGAGCCTGGACAGCCGATGGCTCTGAACGGATTCAATGACAAACTGTCATTCAACCATGTGAACTTCCGTTATCCGGACGGGCACAGGATGATTCTGGATGACGTGAGTCTGGAGATTCCAAAAGGAAAGACGGTGGCGATCGTAGGCGCGTCGGGAGCCGGGAAGTCCACACTTGTGGACCTGATTCCAAGATTCTACGACCCGACAGGAGGTTCGATCACGATTGACGGGACAGACATCAAGGATGTCAGGATCTCGGATCTGCGAAGCCTGATCGGCAATGTAAATCAGGAATCAATCCTGTTCAACGACACGATTTTCAACAACATAGCCTTCGGAGTCGAGAACGCGGCAATGGAGAGTGTGATAGAGGCCGCGAAGATCGCCAACGCCCATGACTTCATCATGGAGAAAGAAGGCGGCTACAACTTCAACATAGGAGACCGTGGCGTAAAACTGTCAGGAGGCCAAAGACAGAGGATCAGCATAGCGAGGGCGATCCTTAAGAACCCACCGATTCTCATCCTTGACGAGGCGACAGCCTCCCTTGACACCGAATCCGAAAAAATCGTGCAGGAGGCTCTTGACCGGTTGATGTCCAGCAGGACCACAATAGCGATCGCGCACAGGCTCTCGACAATCCGCAACGCTGACGAAATCATCGTCATGGATGAGGGGCACATCGTGGAGCGAGGCAAGCACGAGCAGCTCTTGGAACTGAACGGCTACTACCGCAAACTCAATGACATGCAGGCTCTTTAGCCTTTATGAATATATTCACGGATCATCATGAGAAACGTTGTCAAACAGATTAAGGTGCCCCTTATCGAGGGACTTGAAACAATGAATTTGCAGGAGCTGGACCTTGCGATGGAAAAGGGAGCTTCAAAGTTTGCTGTCTGCGAGCAAAACTGGCCTAAAGACGCTCCTTACGCGCCGGACTGCAACGGTTCGATCGCCCGCACAAGAACCCACCTGGCCGTCATGTTCCACGTCAGGGGGCTTGATCTCCGAGCCACGGTGATGGAGGATAACGGGCATAGTTGGGAGGACAGCTGCTGCGAGTTCTTCATAACCGATCCGTACGACGGTACCTACTACAACTTCGAGCTGACCTGTGTCGGCTCCCTCCTGGCGGCCAAAAGGACAAGCAGGATCAACAAGACGATGCTTTCGCCTGCGCTTCTGTCAAGCGTGATAAGGCACTGCTCGCTTGACAGGAAGGAAGTCACGATAAAGGACAGAATCTTCAGTTGGACCGTGGCGATGCTGATTCCTTTCGAGCTGATCGGCTTGGACAAGGACAATCTTCCGGTCAGTCTGAGGGGCAATTTCTACAAATGCGGAGACCTCACGGAACATCCTCACTTCCTGAGCTGGAATCCAATCAAGACCCCGAAGCCAGACTTCCACAGACCGGAATTCTTCGGCGAGATAATTTTAAGATAAGGCGAAATATAATGAAGATAAGGAATATACTCGCACTGCCTCTGTTCATTCTATATCTTGGTGCCGTGGCGTACTGCTGCTTCGGGCATTTCAGCCAGTTGCCGGACATAGGGGTGGACACTCTGTTCGGAATCCCGACTGACAAGATTGTGCATTTCCTTATGTTTCTCCCGTTTCCGATACTGTGTTTCTTAGCGTTCACGGGACGTACACGCAGGCCGTTACACACGGTTCTCACTGTCGGGGGCGTCTTTCTGACCGGCTGTCTGATCGCCGCCGCGACAGAGATCGGGCAGTCCTTTACTGACTACAGAAGCGGAGACATACTTGATTTCGCGGCAGACGCCACCGCTCTTGCGGTCTCATCGATCATCGTGATGATCATTGATCTGCACATAATAAAAAAACACAATAAACCGATATGCTCAAAAGACTCATAGCTGTCGTCTCACTGATCAGCGCCTTTTCCGCCGGCATGGACGCACAGTCCGTCAAAGATTTCAAGGATGCGGTCGATTCACTTCAGGCCTGGCTTCCGGAAAGGACAAATGTAGTCTCTCAGGTTAAAGCCACAAAGGTCATAAGAAGAGGCTACGGGCTGGATTTCTATTTCACCCCGTCCATGGGTGATTTTCCGTGGAGAGCCGGGGACGTCAAATGGCTGAGGGAAACGCTGAAAGACCTTATGCCTGAGTCATGCTCCGACTATCACATCGGGAATCTGTTCGTAGGAAAGAACAAATTGGAGTCTTATGTCGTGCCTGAAGTGGGCAATGACGGGAAACCGATAGAGAACAGATTCAGGACAAAGGACTTCCGCAATGTCCATCCGTTTGTCACAAGGGTTGACGAGCAAGACTTCGGTAAAGGGCTTGCCGGACGCAACATCGCTCTTTGGCAGAGTCACGGAAGGTATTTCGAAGAGAAGACCGACCGGTGGGAATGGCAGCGGGCTCCGGTGTTCCAGACTGTCGAGGACATGTACACCCAAAGCTATGTGCTTCCATTCCTGATCCCCATGCTGGAAAATGCGGGAGCCTATGTCATGACACCGCGCGAGAGAGACCCTCAGACCCACGAAGTGATAGCGGACAATGACCCGGCCTTTGAAGAAGGCAGAGGCGAGGGGGTAAGGCTCGAGGGAAGATATTCAGAGACAGGCACTTGGTCGGACGCCGGAGTCGGGTTCGCCGATGCGAAGGCGACATATTCGGGAATAGAGAATCCGTTCCTTATGGGCACGGCACGCCAGGCCGAATGCGCCGAGCACCGGAGGGACAAGGCCGCCGAGGCGCGCTGGACACCGGACATTCCCGAGAGGGGGGAATATTCCGTCTACATTTCCTACAAGACACTTCCGCACAGCACTCCTTGCGCCCACTACACCGTCAGGCATCTTGGCGGCGAGAGCGAGTTCATCATCAATCAGAGAATGGGGGGAGGCACGTGGATTTACCTTGGCACGTTTGAGTTCGACAAAGGCGCTGACGGGTGCGTCATCCTTGACAACCGCGTGCCGGAAGGCTACAATGTCGCCGGGAACGCTGTCATCACCGCTGACGCGGTACGCTTCGGAGGCGGAATGGGAAAGATCGCCCGAGGCCGCAAGGATCTGCCTGTCAATGAATATACCACCTCCGGCATGCCTTCTTTCACAGAAGGTGCGTTCTACTGGATGCAGTGGGCGGGAGCGGACTCGACGATATTAAGAAAATATGAGGATGACTACACCTCCGACTACGGCAACCGTGGCGCATGGGTCGGATGGATGTCCGGCGGCTCAAGGACGAATCCTGACACAGAGGGGCTTAACATTCCGATAGACCTTTCATTCGCGTTCCACACGGACGCGGGCACCACCCCTGATGATTCCATCATCGGTACACTGTCCATCTACACTCTCCTTTGCGACGGCAGCGACAAGTTCGCCAACGGCGAGGACAGACTCCAGCAGAGGATGTACGCGGATTTCGTGCAGACCGAGATCGTGAACGACATACGCCAGGGATTCAATCCTGAATGGAGCCGGAGAGGCCTTTGGGACCGTTCCTACAGCGAATCCCGCACCGCGACTGTTCCGGCCATGCTCCTTGAGCTTCTTTCGCATCAGAATTTCGCGGACATGAAGTTCGGGCTCGACCCTTCTTTCCGGTTCACAGTCAGCAGGGCTGTTTACAAGGGAATGCTCAAATACCTGAGCGCCCGCTATGGCTGCGACTATGTCGTACAGCCGCTTCCTGTCAATTCCTTCGCCACATCTTTCAATGATTCAGAGTCCGTGAGACTCAGTTGGAAAGCCACGACGGACAGTCTTGAGGTCACATCCAGACCCACCGGCTACCTGCTTCAGACGAGAATTGACGACGGCGTCTTTGACTCGGGACGCGTGCTGGGCAATGTCATTGTAGATGGAGACGAATTCTCAACCGAAGTCTCCATAGCTCCCGGTCACATCTACAGCTACAGGATCATAGCCTTCAACGAAGGCGGAAAGAGTTTTCCTTCCGAGACTCTCAGCGTAGGGGTCCCTGAATCCGGATTCAGCAAGAGCGTGCTGGTGGTCAACAACTTCACCAGGGTTTCGGCTCCAGCATGGTTCGATTCTCCTGAATATGCCGGATTCAGGGCCGACATTGACGCCGGAGTACCTTACGTAAGGGGAATCAATTTCATAGGTCCTCAGTACCAATTCCGTCGCGAGCTTCCTTGGATGGACGATGACAACCCGGGGTTCGGAGCCTCATGGACTGACGAGGCCGGAAAGGTCATCGCCGGCAACACGTTCGACTATTGCGGGATTCACGGCAAGGCACTTATGGCGGCCGGATATGCCTTCCACTCGTCAAGTGTGGCGGCATTCTCGACAGACAGGACATTGGCCCAAAACGATGTGGCTCTGGATCTCATCTGCGGAAAGCAGATCACAACGGTAGTCGGCACGGGCAAGGTAGCGGACAGATTCCAGGTGTTCCCTGCCGACCTTCAGCAGGCCATAAAGAGTTACACCGATGATGGCGGGAACGTGCTAGTCTCAGGAGCGAACATCGGCACAGATGTCTGGGACGGAATCTACCCGGTCCGCATGGACAGCACATACTCGGTTTCGACAAAGGAGTTCGTTGAGAAAACCCTCGGGTACAGGTGGATGACAAACTTCGCAAGCCGAAGCGCGACGGTGAAAGCGAAGAGCAACCCGGCAATGGTACTGAGTGAATCCGAGATTCTGTTCAACAAGGAACGCAATCCTCTCATTTACTGCGTGGAGACTCCGGATGGAATCGTCCCGTCATGCGACAGGTCCCAAACATTCCTTCGCTACACAGACACGAACATCTCAGCTGGGACCTGCTTCGAGGGGAATGGCTACAGGACAGTCTGCATAGGATTCCCTATCGAGGTGATCAGCGGGGAAAGCCGGATTGAAGCCTTGATCGAAGACATCATGAAGTTTCTTGACAAATAACCAATTATGACTCCAAGAGAATCAGAACTCATTGAGCTCCTGCA
Organism: uncultured Bacteroidales bacterium; assembly: GCA_934667175.1. GTDB lineage: Bacteria > Bacteroidota > Bacteroidia > Bacteroidales > UBA932 > Cryptobacteroides. Next base: position 27,584 of record CAKULN010000006.1, read on the forward strand.
CAAGGAGGTCAAGCCGGCCTTAGGCTGCACCGAACCGATCGCTGTAGCATTGGCCGCGGCCAAAGCGACAGAAATCCTGAAAACTGCTATTCGTGAACTCTCTGAATATGAACTTGACGTGGATGTCAGCGGGAATATTCTCAAGAACGGCATGGGGGTTGGAATCCCGGGGACCGGGATGGTCGGACTTTACATCGCCTCCGCTCTCGGCGCTGTCTGCGGGAAGAGCGAGTACGGCCTTGAAGTTCTCAAAGACCTGACAGACAAGGATGTGGACTCGGCCAAAGCAATGGTGGAGGCGCACAAGGTGAGCATCAAGGTCGCCGACAGTCCAAAGATTCTCTATGTGAAGGTTACGGTTGAATCAGCGGGACATAAGGCATGGGCCGTCATCGAGGATGACCACGACAGGATTGTGGAGACCGGACTCGACTCCTCGGTCTCCGATTTCAGGAAAGGAGGAAACCGGGGAAACGATCCGGCAAAGTGCACACTGGACTACAGCCTCACTGTCAAGGAAATATATTCATTCGCCCGGAACGCATCCTTCGAAGACATCAAGTTCATTTTGGCGGACCGGGATCTGAATCTCGCTCTCGCCCGTGAAGGTCTCAGAGGCGACTACGGTCTTGGGGTCGGCAAAGCCATCAGGGAGAACCAACAGGAAGTCTTCGGAGACGATTTCATCAGTTTTGCCATGGGCATGACAGCAGCGGCGTCGGACGCGCGGATGGCCGGCTGCAAACTCCCGGCGATGAGCAACTCCGGAAGCGGCAACCAAGGAATCACCGTGAGCATGCCTGTGATAGCGTACGCCCTAAAATACGATGTAGACGACGAGCACCTGGCCAGAGCGCTGATCCTCAGCAATCTTGTCGCGATCCACATTAAAGGCTACCTCGGAAAGTTGTCTGCCCTGTGTGGCTGTGTGATCGCCTCGACCGGATCCGCCTGCGGGATCGTCTATCTTAGAGAAGGAAGCTACGGACAAGTCTGCTCGGCGATCAAGAATATGATCGGGAACATCACCGGAATGGTCTGCGACGGAGCCAAGGTCGGATGTGCCTTGAAAGTTGCCTCAGGTGTGGCCTGTGCGGTTCAGTCCTGTGTGCTCGCACTCAGAGACACTTGCATCAGTGATACCGACGGAATCATCGACAAGGACATCGAGAAGACAATCCGGAATCTCGGCAGGATCGGCTCGCTTGGCATGCAATCCACAGATCACCTCATCCAGCAGATCATGCTCGGCAAAGAGTAGTTTAAGAATAAATCAAGCAGCGGGGCTACATATAACATAATCCCGCCACATTGGAATCTTGCACGAGAGGACAAGAAAAAATTACTTTCCCGGTCTGTGTTGACCTCAATCGAAAGGGGTACCCATCACTTCCTTGACTGCCTCAAGATAGGAGAAGCCCTGTTTCCTGTCCGGGAGAAGATAGCTGCCCTCAACCCATTCGTTCCAAGCATTTATCGTCAGGATCGGTGGCTGGGAAGGATGCTCTCGCACATAGATCTTGGCTTCTTTCAAGAATAACTTGAACTGTTCCGGAGAAACGTTGATGTGCGACACATCTTTCTTTCCTTTGGAAGGGAATCTTGGTGTGTCATCCCATGCGATGGAAACGCACGGAAAGACATCCGCGTCAAACTCAGCGTCCCAGGCGCGGCGTAACTCTGACGCCCGTTTCCCATGCTTTGCGTAATCGACGTTGAAACCACCCATGTTATAGAATGCGATTCCGTTCACACCAAGGCTGTCAATTCTCATCCTGGTGTTTTTCACACGGGTCTCGGTAAGTCTTCCACCTTCCCCGCGGACATCCATAAGGTATAGTCCCTTATGACCGGCTTTTCTGGCCTCCGCACGGAAATATTCCAGAGCCTCCGCAGTCTTTTCCACCGAACCGCAGCTTCGGACAAGATTGTTGAAACTGTAGATCGCCATGACAGGGCACCCATTGATTTTCAGATAATTTGGTTTTGAAAAGAATTTTTTGATTATCCTCTTGACGATCATCTTATACTCTTCCTGAGTGATGTCAGCGGAGAAAAGGATGTCCTCATTGCCAGGATACCGGTGGACATTCCAGTAGTCGTACTTCACATCGTGGTTGGCCCACATGATGTAAAAGTTCATCTTCCTGTTGGACGGAGCCTTCAAGAAACCATTGTCCAGAGCTCCCTCCAAAAAAGGATATCCACGATACCAGTACCAGTCATAGATGAAAGTGTTGACTCCGTGCTCAAGAGCCGTGTTGATCCATCTTTCCACGACCTCGGGATCATCATCATGCTCATAGCCCCAAAGCGGTTCCTTGGGCTGGTAATGTCCCGGGAAACGAGGATTGCCCTTACGTATCACTTCCCATTCCCCGTTTCCCTCGCTCCAAAGATGCCGGAAAGCGAGGGAATCATTATGGCATGACGGCCAGACATAGGCTCCGACAAGATAATCCCGGGAAGTGTGGTTGATTATCTCATATAGACCACACCCCTCAAAGTTCATGAATATTTTCCCTTCATTGTTAAGGACAGACTGCGGTTCCCGGTCGAACGGAAGCCTGACAACGTCAAGCAGACGTCCGTCATTCAGATCAAACACGGCGAACCCGGTTCCTTCCGATGAGGGCCAATCAGAGGGGCCTCCGAAGGCTTGGAAAAGTTTGCCTTCGAATATGCTTGCCCCTTGGTAAACAGGGAAATATTTCTCCAGGGAAAACGTGCGAAGCGCATCGTCATCCGAATAGGTAACATCTCCCTGCGACACATCCGGGAGCGGAAATTCCGAAATGAGAAAACGATTTTCCATCATGTTTATCTTAGCGTTTTCCCGTCTCATGTACACAATAACCCGCCTTCCGGAATCTATTACAGCCTGCGAGCCGCCGTGACCTCCCGACAGGTCGAACCGTATGGTTTGAACCAGTTTGGAGCCGAAAGGGGTAGCCTTTTCCACATAACAGGCCTTGTTCTTCAGATCTCCCGAGACATAAAGCAAAGAATCCGCAAAATTGAGGTTTCCGCAATGGTTCGAGCCGGTCGCGCAACCGAGCGGGAACTCTGACACTTTCTTTCCGCTCCCAAGGTCATACGTACGGCACAGCCCTGAATCGTATGCCACATAAACCACATCATCCTTTATCGAAAACGCCTGCATGGCGTGTCCGTTGTACTCGGGTTCTATCCGGAACAGATAGTTGCAGGCCGGCTTGCCCATGGTTCTGAAAGCATCAGCGGCTGTCCCGAGATATTTATCTTTAAATTCCTGCCACTCATACAGTCTGTCTCCGACAGGGTCAAGCGGAAGTTCCACCGCTTTCTCGTTCAAGAAAAAACGCACAAGAGGCCGCTCGTCTTCAGAGGCGCTTTTGTAAAGAACCATCTGGACGTTCCCGGCCATAGGCATACGCCAATTCTGGAATACATTCTTTATTTCGGAATATGACTCCGCCCTCGTGTTCCATCCTTCAACGCCCATGAGGGTAAGAAGTCCGTTCAGGGTCATGTCGTGGCCGAATCTGAGACGAACAGACGGTCTTGTGCATCCCAAGTCTTTGTCCGCGGACAAGATCATGTCCTCGAGAATAGGGTAACATACAGAGTATTTTCTGTCATTGCCGGGAAAGCCATAGGCGGATTGCAGGTAACAATTGATGTTGTCCCTTTCCCACAGAGAATACTTCTCGGCATCCGAGAACAGTCCGTCGAATGAAGGAGACTTGAAATCAAGGCACGGGAGGTTCTGGATGATGTTGAAGAGCCTTGCCTCAAATGTCCCGAGTGACATCGTTGACGAGGAATAGCCGTTTTTGAAGAGTTTGGACTCGAATGGTGACGTGTCGATCAGGTCATCACAGTAAGAGCGGAAATATGGCTTCCATGAGGCTTCTGACGTGTAGTTGGCCGCATCGCAAGGTTCAAGGCAAGCGAAAGGGTTTAGCACTCTCAAATCAGCCGAATCAGACCGCATTACTATCGGGCCTGATTTCAACGCTTCGCAGAACACTTCCATGCTTCGGACACAGCGGGGTGTCGTGCTGGACACGGCGCTTATCTGTGGATCTGCCTTGAATACTGAATGGAAACGACGTTTCATCCTTACGGCTATCCGCCTGTGCTGCTCCTCGCCTTTGCGGGTAAGAGCGCCCGCGTTGCCGTCGAAGTAAGGTTTGATCGAAAGAAGTTTGTCATACACTTCGGCTCCATATTCAGTGAGATTGTCTTTAGAAGCTTCCTGGCAGAAGACCTCATAGACCGAATCATACAGATTCTGTGATGTCAGGAACCTCGCCCCGTGCCGTCCGTAATGGCTTATTACCCAAGGCTCATAGCCCTCTGGCAGGTCAAGCCGCTCTTCGCGCGGTGGCTCGTACATGGCGCACACGCCGGCCAGCCGTCCTTGTCCTGAAAGCATGACGGCAAACAGAGCCGCAAAAAGTGTAGTGACAAACTTCTTCATCATAATATAATCATCAGTTAGAAATCATCCTAATTACCGCAATATGCACCCTGACGGTTCACCGCACGCGAGTTGCCCAGCTGGTCAACGCCAAAAGCATTAATTGATGACAGCCAAGCGTGGAATTGCGTGTCAGTGGTGGAATCCTGCTGCAATATTTTTCCTGCCGCCACATCTTGATTAATCCTGCTCGAGTACCCGTCAAGAGTACCATTCCATTTATAGACATTATCTTCGAATACAGGAGAACCCAAGTCAGTGCATGAAACCCCTGTCTTATCTGAATCAGTCGCATGATAACTATTCTTTCCTACACCTGTTATGGTGTAGATGGAATAATTCTCATTCGACTTCGTATTATAATTAATGGAATTGTAACCAGAAAGTGTATTTACCACAATGCTGTTTATAAATGATCCCATATTTCCTGTCGTATGCACCCTAAATATGCTTGACGCACACTCACCTATCATTGTAGAATTAGCGAACAGGATATCTCCTCCCTGAACATCAATGTAAGTGTTTTTGCTAGAAGATGAAACGTTATCCCCAAATGTTGAGTTGTTAACGCCAAGGAACGGAGTCTGTTTCTGATTCAAGAATATTACCGTACCAGTCGCTGAATTGTTGTTGCTTCCATTTCCTGTAAAACAGCAAGCGTTCACAAACACATTGGCCGTTTCCGCAACACGTATAGCCGCACCCTGATAGCCGAGATTTGAGTTGAATGAAACGCCATTCACCTTTGTGACAGTCTTTGCGCCACGGACAGTTATGGCGGCACCGCCTCCGCCAGAAGCGTCAGTTGTCTTGTTGTTCGAGAATGTGCCACCGGTGACTGTAAGCTGGGTGTTCACGCCTCCGCAGTTCTGGAGGGCGCCACCGTGTTTCCCGGCGGTGTTGGAAGTGAAGTCGCAGTCTGTAAATGAGACAATCTCGGCCGTGCCGGCTATTCCGACCGCACCGGCGGCAGTTGTGGCGGAGTTATCGGAAAAGGACGTGTTTTCGGCTGTCAGATTCTTCCCTGCCATGTAGACTGCACCGCCGTTGGAGGCCTTATTGTTTTTGAACGCACAGTTCTTGAGCGCGAGAATGGCAGTCCCGTCATATTGCCAAATGGCGCCACCGTTCTCTGTACCTGCATCGCCCCCGTCAAAGGTGATGTTCTCAAACTTCAGATCCATACTTTTCCCGATTTTGAAAAATCTTGATGAACCCGAATTCTTGAAAACTGTCCCTTCCTCGCCAAGAATGGTGGTGCCGACAGAAGAAGTGTGTCCCGGCCATGTGATGTTGATCTCCTGCCCACCGAAGTCATATTCCCCGGCAGCCGCATGGATTGTTATTCCCATGCAGCCGTAGCCCTTGGCAAGTCCGTTCTTTGTCTTGTCCGAAGTGACATCCTGGGCAAGTTTGGCCCGGAGGAACTCAACTCCGTCTGCCGGAGACTCCGCAGACTTTCCATCTCCGGCACCAGACGGAGAAATCCACCAGTCAGTGACAATCCTGCTGTCCAGATCACCAAGGTTGACAATCTTCCCTTGTGCGACCGAAAGAGCCTTTGAGCTGAAGACTCCCGTCTCGATGGCATTTTCGCTGACAATCTCATTCGAAGTGTAGAACCTGAAGCCCACTCCATTCTCCAGATTCACGTCTGGAAGAACCGCCACATAGTACTCTCCGGCACCGTTGACATTCACTATGAGCCTGCTGTTACCATTGGAAACAGTTTTTGAAGCAATATTGCCCTCCTCATCGAAGGTAACGGCAAGATCCCCCGCCAGAAACTGCTCTCCATTTCCACGGATGAGCACGCTCTTGATATTCGAATCTGTGATTGTGAACCTCAGCCAACCACAGAGATTCCTGAACGCAAGATGACCGTTCTTCGCCACAGCCGCGGCATAGTGGGCGGATCCGAATCCGCCGCTGACATCCTGCTTGGATGGAATCGCCACTTTCCAAGTTCCGTCCTCCGCGACAGTGGCAGCAGAAGAAGGATAGACCGCATAGTAGTCCGAAGCCTCGTCAACATTGGCCTTGAATATGGTGGAGGCTCCCGTTGTCTCAGCCTTCGCGGTAGTGCTCTTGTTGTTGTAGATAATCTTTATCTCGTCATCCTTAACCCATGAAATCTTCCTCATTCCTCCGTCAAGTTCACCTATTGCTGTCCTGGTCAGATCAGAGACAGCGGTGAATTCCATCAGGGTGGAACCTTTTGACTCACCGGGAACCTCAATTTCTGGTTTGTCGGATTCCTCTTCATGAATCTGTTCCTTTGTACAGGAAATGGCGGCGGAAAGCATCGCGGCCATTATAAGCGCTGTCTTTTTCATAAAGAAATCCTCCTACCATTCATAATCACTTTCCTCGGCACTGTCAAAAATACTGTCGCACTTATAGCCGCTATCCACCAGCACTGTACTCTCCAAGGCAATCCCGATGATGTCAAGAGAGGGAGAAATGTAGTTTTGTTTGATTGTTTTGTTTTGCATAACGTTTTTATTATTAAAAGTTTGTCCATGTGTAGTCAGACTGTTCCGCTCCTTCAATCGACGAGGATTGATCCTTTCTGTAAACATCCGGGTAATCATCGGGCCAAGACCTTGTGAACCGGCTCTGCTCGAAGACATTGCCATAGGTGTCCACAGCTTGGATCCGGACATCGGCCGCATCCGGATTCCGAAGTGTCCCGTAGTACATGTGGTCACTCGCCCTGGCAAAACTGATTGTAGACCTGTTCGCACACTTCAGATAATACCAGCATGACCATAGATCGTATCTGGTCCCGCTTTCGGTGAATTTGGTCATGCTTCCGGTTTCCTCGCCGTCCTCAATTATGCGAATAGCCTTCCAGCTGTCCTTGGCATTGAAGATGTTGGCGACAATCTTGTCACGGCCGTAAACTCCGAAGCGATAGAGTCTTGTCGTTCCACCTTCAAAGACATATTCAAATTCCTTGTCCTTGAAGTCATCAGGACGGTACATGCGCATCTGGTAGCTCTCTGGATAATTGACGGCCTTGTAGATGTGATTCCGCATGACAGTCCCGCCAAACTCAAAAGAAGCATAGCCGTTCGGCTCCCCGGCTCCGCAGACCGTTCCTTCCCAATCCACCCCGTTTATGGAACCGACCACAGAGACCGGAACCCCTTTGTGGCTTGTGTTGATGATGTAGTGCTCATGACCACAGATCACGCGGTACGAGGCAAAGGATTTCAGCAAGCCATACAAATTGTTGTCATCCTGTATGTCGGCATGCACACACAACACAACGCCTTTGGTCTTTGGAACATTTGACAGATCAGCGGTCAACCATTGCCTTACCTCATCAGACAAGCCGATAGTGATGTCTTTCTCATTGACTCCTCCGTGAATGATGTCATCCAGCACGACAATGTGTATGTCCCCTCTGTCAAATGAATAATTCACGGGGCCGGCGCAGCTCTCGAACATTTTCTGTCCCTGGCGATCGGAAACAGAGCCATCCTCCTTGAACTCATGGTCGTGATTGCCGATGGTCTGGAAACATGGAACGCTTAATCTGTCAGCCGTCAGGCAGGCCAGAACCTCAGGGAACGTGTCCCATCTGTTATGGACCAGATCCCCCATGGCGATCGCATATGTGGGCATATTCCCTTCTTTTGACTCCACGTAGTCACGTATGTCGGGAACCGTCTCCCTCTCCAATCTTTCCAGTCCATTGTTTTCCGTCCGGCGTTTCACCTGGATGTCCCCCAACGCCAGCAGCCTGAAGGAGTTTTCCACCGGGATTCCGGTAAGGCTGAAATCGTACCTGTCCTTTTCATCTGTTATCCTCTGAAAAAAACATGGAAGACCATTCTCACCGATCTCCACTTTAGCGTCAGCCGGAATGGAATAGTAGACGTACATGGCGTCATCGGCAGGTGACGCTATGTGGTACTCTCCATTCTCATCAGTGATGACCACTGACTTTCCATCACTGACCGCGACCCCAGACCTTGGAACCCCATCGACTCTGACCGTACCGCATATCCCGTTGGATACCGAGGATATGACTCCGAGATTCTTCATGGAACCTTGTCCGATGACAAGAGCCTTGTCAGCCACTATGGTGCGAATCCTTTCACTATTTGAATATAATTCCAGAGTGAATCCGTCCTTAAGGACGATTCCTGGATCAAGCGCCATGTAATACTCTCCGGAGCCATTGACGGCTTTGGTGACCATGGAGACGCCTTCCGCCTGACAGGCGACTTCCGCCATGGATGTCCCAGAGAATGTGACCGACACATCCCCAGCCAGCCTCTCCCCCGCATTGCCTTTCAACACCACGGAGGAGACACCGTCTCCGTCTAACACGAATCGCATCCATGAGCAGATGTTGTGAAAAGAAAAGGTCCTCTCGCTGTCTGTCGTGCTGGAAACGGCGAAATGAGAGTCCGAAAAATCCCGATTTTGATCGCCGGGAATCGTCACCAAGAGCGAAGAGCCGCCGAAAGAAGACGCGACCGAATACGGATACACCGCCCAATAGCGCGGAGACTCGACTGGCAGGACAGCCGAGAGCGAGGTCCGCTCGCCCGACGCTTCGGAAACGGCTTCGCAATCAGCACCGTTCTCACAGAAGATGCGGACGGCATCACCTTTTTCCCATGATATTGGCCGGGCACCGGATGCATTTCGATCCCCGACAGAAGTCCTGGTCTCCAGCCCAGCCACCTTGAAAATTGCCGGGGTGCCGACGGACTCGGTTTTGTCCAAGCCGTCAACGGAGCAAGAGCACAGGATAATGGCCAGAAATCCGATTCTTGTCGATTTCATCGCGATAGTCTATCTAATTGCCGGATAATCACTTTCATCCCTTGTAGTAAACACATTCTGTTCAAATATATTACCATAGGGATCCTTTGCCACGACCCTGACTTCTTCAGCCTGAGGATTGACAAGGGTATGATAGTACATGTGTGCGGACTTGCGTGAATAACTGTAAGTATTTCTATTCAAGACCATGTAGAAGTACCAGCATGACCATGCGTCATGCATAGGCATGTTCTCAAGCCTGTCCGCCGTCTTCACACCATCCTCGTAGACTTCGAAGGACCATTCGCTTGTGGCGTTCCAGATGTTGGCGACGATCTTGTCATCTCCTGAAACCCCGAACTCGTACTTTCTGGCGGCATCGTTCTGTACGGCATATTTGAACGTTGGGAAATCCGACGGCCGGTACAGGCGTATCTGGTACCATTCAGGCAAACCCGTGGCCTTATAGACTTGGTTCTTGACAGTTCCGCCTTCGAATTCATAGGAAGCATACCCCATAGGCTCACCCCCACCAGCCACCTGTGCGCACCAATCCACACCGTTGGCCGTACACACGTCATCATTGTGGATTGTCTTGCCGTTGACTTCTTCTATCACATTGTTCAAATAATGAAGGTGTCCGCACACAAGACGGGCGTCCGCAAAGGTGGAAAGGAGATCGAAGAATTCCTCGGCCTGAGCCGGTCCCAACTGGGCGTGCATCAAGGCGACCACCGACTTTTCCTTCGAAACCTTTTCCAGATCCGTCCTTACCCATTCCATCACCCTTTCACAGATTTCTTCCGTGCAGGAGGTCTCGCTTTTGCCATTGTGGACAATGTTGTCAAGCACGACGAAATGGACCTGTCCCCTGTCGAAAGAATAATTTACAGGTCCCATCGCTGCTTCGTATTTCCGTTGAGCCCTTATGTCCGGTATAGGATCGGACGAAAGGAATTCATGGTCGTGGTTTCCTATCACTTGAAAACAAGGGACAGACAGGCTCTTCACGGAAAGCATCTCGATCACACGGGGATAGAGATTCCATTCATTGTGAACCAGATCGCCCAAGGCCACAGCATAGGTAGGCATGTCATCTTTCTTGGACGCCACGTAGTCCCTGATGTCAGGAGCTGTCTCGTTTGTAAAACGATGGATTCCGTTGTTTGACTCGCGGACTTGAGGATCGCCTATAGCAAGCAAGCGGAATCTGTTTTCCACAGGAGCTTTGGCAAGCGTGAAGTCATACCGGCAATTATCCCGCTCCAATGCTTTATAGAAACAAGGCAATCCGTTCTGCCCTATCTCAAGCTTCGCGTCAGCCGGAACGGAATAATATACCCATTGGGCATAGACATTCCGCCTTTCTATCGAATACTCCCCTTTGGAGTCAGTGTACGTGATCGTGAATCCGTCACTTATCTGGATTCCTGATGCGGGAGATCCGTCTGACCATGTGACAGTCCCGTACACGGGGTCGGTAATTCCATCGAAATTAATGGTCTCATTTTTCTGGCAGGATAGCAGAATCACCGCCACAGATATAAACATCAAGCGTTTCATAATCATATTCAATTAATATCCAGGGTTCTGAGCCGATGCTCCCATAGCCTTGTTCGCATCCAATTCGGATTTCGGGATCGGCCAAAGTTCATCTTTTCCTACTTTGTAGACATAAGTGTTGAATTTGCGCAGATTGCTCTTCTCCCCATTCCAAGTCTCTCCCGAATAGGTCACAATGCAGTCTTCATCAATCGTCGGTCTGGCATTGGAGATGAAGTTTCTCGGAGAGGCGGCGGTGGACTGTCCTGGTGCCATGATCACACGGTTCATGGCCTTTTCGGCTATTCCCCATCTTCGCAGATCATACCATCTCAGGCCTTCGTTGCAAAGTTCGATCATCCTTTCGTAGCGAAGGGCTTTTCTAAGGGAAGCCTGGTCTGTCCCCTCTACATCAGGCATGTTTACACGGGTCCGGATCTTATTGATGTATGCAGCAGCCTTGTCCAGTTCCGTTCCCGCCTCAATCCTCGCCTCCGCCGCGATCAGGTAGAGTTCCGCCATACGGAAGACCCCATTGTTGATCGCATCCTTTGTCTGCTCACGGCTTCCTCCCGTGATGGCCCCATAGAAAGCATCATCGTAGCCTTTTCGCCAGAGGTATCCGCCGGGTCCCTGCGCCCCGTTCGGGCCATATTCACTCTTATTGCCCACGACGTTGGAGTTGGCGATGGTGGAGCCGGTGTGATAGTCCTTGACTGATTCCTTTGTCACGTCAAGGGAATATTCCACGCCCATGGTTCTTGAATTGTCTCTCACACAGAACAAATCAAGCCGGGGATCACGGTTTTTCCAAGGATCTTTCCAATCATAAAGGCTTGACTCGGTGATGAATTTTCCGTCCGTACATTGAATCGCGTCGATGAAAGACTGCGAAGGCCCCATCCATGAAGCTCCGTTCAAGGTTCGTGGAGCACAATAATAGACATTGATTGTGACAAGGTCAGTGCTCAATGAATTATACTGCAATGACAAAAGCCATTCGTCATCCTGCTCTCCGGCATAGGAGAACAAACGGCAATTAGGCTCTCCTGACGTGTGGTCGGGGTAATATGTCAGATCATATTCCGACAATCTGTGACCGTTCTTCTCAGCGATTTCTATCGCCTTGTCGGAATATTCAATAGCCTTCTGAAGGTAACCATTCTCTTCCATGGCATAATTCAGATAGATTCTTGCCTTGAGCATATACGCCGCGGCCCGGCTGAATCTCGCCGTGCCGTCAGCCGCCGGCCATCGCTGAGGAAGCGCGTCAAGCAAGGAGTCATCCAGATCGTCAAGAATCCGTCCGACTATCTCCATCCTGTCCATCCTCGGATAGTACATGTCATCAAGACTCAAGGCATGGTCGATGTAAGGGACACCACCATAGTACTGGATAAGCTGGTCATAACAAAACGAGCGGATGCACAGCAACTCTGCCTTCATGGATGACAGCGACTCATCAGACACCTTACCTCTAAGATTATCAATCCCGTCCAGCACATAATTCGCCCTGCCGATGGCCACATAAGATTTCTTATAGAATTGCACTATCCAACTGTTTTCAGTGGAGATGGTGGATGTTGTAAGCTGCCTGACCGCTTTTGAAGAAATCCTTCCTGTGCCGATGTCTGTGATGCAGTCAATGGTTCTCCACCAGCCTGCGGTAAGATGCCCATAGTTCTGGGCGACAGCCTTATAGGCAGAGTATGTGCCGGCAAGAGCCTCTTCCTGCGTGGAGGGGAATCCGACAGTTGAAGGACCATTCAGCGGGCTTCTGTCCAGATCGCATGAAGCCAGAGCCAACACTACCGATAACAATATAATGTTTGCTTTCATATTCATTAGAATTTTAATTCGAGTCCGAAGGTATAAGTCTTCACTTGTGGATAGTTGTCCGCTACGGCTCCCATGGCGACTCCATTTGAGCCATTGGAATCATAGCACACCTCGGGGTCATAGCCTTGATAGAAATCCGTTACGGTGAAAAGGTTTTCAGCACATCCGAAGACAGAGAGACCAGAGATATGTTTGAACCATTTTGAAGGGAAGGTGTAACTGACATTGAGGTTCTTAAGACGAAGATACGACGCATCTCTCATCCAGAATGATGACTGCTTACGGTTTTGCTCGCTCTTGTAAGTCATCCTTGGATACTTCCCGTCCGGATTGTCAGGTGTCCATCTGTCCAGGTGTTCTGTCCTGAATGTGCCTCCGTTGATGCATGGTTGGACATAATAAGAGCTGAGATAAGCGTCCGCCTTCCCTACGCCTTGAAAGAACGCACTGACATTCAAGCCCTTCCACCCCAGATTCAAAGTCATGCCATAAGTAAATCTTGGAATAGCGCTGCCTATGACAGTCATGTCGGCGTCGGTGACGACACCATCCCCATTTGTGTCGGCATAGATAAGGTCTCCAGGCTTGATGTCGCTTCCGTACTGCCGCAGATTCATGTTGATCCAATCAGCCTGATCCTGGTTCCTAGCCATTCCCAAACACTTCAACCCATAGATGGAGTTGATTGACGAGCCCTCCTGATTACGGATGATTCCTCCCGACTTGCTTTCATACTGGCCGTCCATTTCTGTGATGGTGTTCACAACGTCGGAAAAATTGGCGTCGAACCCGAAACGGAAATCACCCCAACTGTTGTGATAGCCCGCGGCAATCTCCCACCCCACGTTCCTTACCTCGCCGGCGTTCCTGTACGGAGCTCCAAGTCCTGTTGACAGAGGGATGTTAAGCGTCATGAGAATGCCATGGGTGTTTTTCAGATACCAGTCAGCGGTGACGGTGAACTTATTCCATAACGACAGGTCAACACCAACATCAGTCATCTCCGAAGTCTCCCATGTTATTCCCTCGTTTGCCAGCGAACTCCTGTAGGCCGCCGGCACAAGGACATCATTAACGGAATAGATGTCCATGTTGAGCAACTCGGCGAAAGGATAGTTGGAAGATGAAATGTTCTGGTTGCCGAGTGTTCCATAGGACGCCCTGACCTTCATTTCAGTCAGAATATGCTTCACTTCGTTCATCCAAGGCTCCTCGGACATCCTCCATGCTCCGGAAAACGATGGGAAAACACCCCACTGATGCCCCTTGGCGAAACGGGACGAGCCATCGAGACGAACATTGGCCTCAAAAAGATAGCGTTCCTTGAAGTTGTAGTTAAGTCTTCCGAAATATGATTGCAAAGCCCACTGGGAACGTGTGCCGTCATTGCTCATCGTCTCATCTTCGGCGCCTACCCTGAGGACAGGATAATCCGGATAAGGAAGACTTTGTCTCGATGCGGAGTAATACTTCTGGTCCATCGTTTCACGTGACGCACCAAGGAGCAGCTTAACATCGTGTGCGGACGCAATATTCTTATGGAATACAGCCGTGGCCTGGTATGTCATGTAGAAATTCTGAGTCTGAGCCTCAGACAATTCGTTATACAATCGGCTTGTCACCGGAGATTTCGTCCCGTAGGCATCCGATGAATAACTGATGACATCATCAAACTGGTGCGTGTGTGACACGTTGAGGCGCGGAGCGATTTTTCCCTCCAGAGTCAACCATTCAAACGGAGCCCAATTCACTGATGCGGAGCCATTAAGACGAAGTCTGTCAACCTTTTTCTCTCCTCCCTGGCCATCCGTCACAGGCAGGATGTTAACAGAGCCGCCTGTCATTGGAGCATAATCCCCGTTAGACCATTGGGTAAGAATCAGAGGGTCTCTGGTGTTCATCATATTGAACAGGGTCGCCGCGAGCGGCACAGCGTTTCTATGCCCATAATTCACAGCTCCGTCAAAATTGACAGACAGATTCTCAAACACATTTATCGTCATGTTGTCACGGAAATTGTAACGCTTGTAGTCCTGACGCTTGATGATTCCATCCTGGTCGAGATAACCAAAGGAAGCGCTGTTCCGCATTTTACCTGTAGCCGCATTGAACGCCAAGGTGTGGTTCTGCGAGAATCCCGAACCGTTCAGGATTTTATCCTGCCACTTCGTGATGGGATAACTGTCAGGGTCATACCTATGATTCTCAAGATAACCGGCAATGAATTCCTCCGAATAGATGGACGTGTCTCCATCATTAAGAGACGCTTCCCTGCTGAGTTTCATGTAGTCCACAGCATCCACAAGGCTTGGGATGTCAGTGGGTGAAGACCAACCGGCATATCCCCTGTAGACCAAAGAGAACTTATCCTTTTGAGCCCGCTTTGTTGTGATCAGAATGACTCCGTTGGCGGCACGGGAACCATAAATGGAAGAAGATGCCGCGTCTTTCAGAATTGACATCTTGTCAATCTGGGATGGGTCGACATCATCAATGTCGCCTTGAACTCCGTCAATAAGAATCAGCGGAGAAGAATTCGATCCTCCGAAAGTGCCGATGCCTCTGATCCTTATGCTCGAATTAGACGCCCCTGGGTTGCCGGACTGGCTGGTCACTGTGACGCCCGCCGCAAGTCCCTGCAAAGCGGAGGTGACACTGGCGGTAGCGCGCTCGGAGATCCGCTCGCTTGGCACAGAAGACACGCTTCCTGTCAGGTTAACCTTTTTCTGTGTGTCATAGCCGACCACGACGACCTCGTCAAGAAATTCCGAATCGACTTGAAGCACAACGTCATACACAGTCTTATCGCTCACGGTGAAGGTATATGGCACATAGCCGAGACTGGAAACGGTGATGACATTTCCTTTGACGGCCTCAAGAGAGAACTTGCCGTCTCCGTCTGTCACCGCACCTTTGGAAGTGCCTTTGATCATCACTCCAGCGCCGATGACAGGATAGCTGTCCGCATCGACCACGGTACCGGTAATCCGGTTCTGCGCGGACAGAACCGTCCCAAGGCATAAGGCCAAAATAATAATAAGCGTCCTTTTCATCTATCTGGTCACTTTAAGGTTAAACAAATAGCAGCGTGAAGCATTGGCATTGCTGCCGTCCGGTTTGGCGTCAGGAGTAGTGTCAACGGAAATCCGGGTCTGAGATGTAGCGCCATGAATCTTAAAACGGAAATGAGACACCGGTTTGTCAACCGCCGAGTTCGATTTTGAAGGAGGACAGATGTTGTTCGCGCTGCTGACAAGATATTCCTTCTTTGAAGAGACCTCCGAGGTCAAATCCACTTCAGCCTTTCCATCCACCGTCACTTTCCCGGAAGTGAACACGCCGTCGCCTATGATCCTGATGGCGATCTTATTCTTTGACGATGATGAGAATCTCGCCAAATCAATCTCAAGAGTCACATCAGTCGCCGAGGTAAGTTCTGACAACTCCGGAGTTGTGGCCACTCCGAACGCTCCAGCGCTTGAGACGGACAATTGAAGAGCCCCCACCTTTTCTCCGCAATTGAGCAGAATCCAACCAATCATGTCCCTGTTCCTGATGTACTTCTCATTCGCGAGCACTTTTCCTTTGACCTTTTCAGGCCAGTCAAACCAGGCCTTTTGGTAGCCGACTTCATTTTTGTTGGCGCCTTGGGCATTAGTCATGTTCCAAACCTGCATTGTTCCAGGTTCCGTTCCGTCGACGATGTCAGGGGTCGCCTCAACAGCACAACCGTTCGCAGGTTTCATATAATCGCCTGAGTAGGCAAACAAGTCGAAGGACTCAAAGAACACAACATTCTCCGCTTCTTTTTCCTTGAAATAATAGCGAGGAATTCCATCTTCCTCACTCAAATCTATTCTTACTTCCATTTCCGAGTCGGACGAAGTGTTTGTCCAGAATTTCTTTCCTCCTTCCTCAATGGCGGACATACGTCCGACGGATTTTGACACCGTGTACGTCAATGGTCTGGTGCCGTCTTGGGAAGCGTTCAACCCGACCGCAGGGTAGGCGATGAACTCTCTGTTGGTACATGTTCCCACACCAGCGACTCCTGAGTATGGTGTGGCTCCGTACTGAACGCCATTGACTGTGATTGTAAACTCTTGTTCTCCGGCAGGAATTCTTACCGTCCCTGAATAAATGTTTTCATTGTCAGGAATAGAGGAGAGGATAGCGGTTCCATTCAGATCCACGCTCACAAGAGTCATCTCACCGGCCACAACCATGCTGACAAGCTCGCCTTCGTTACCGTCCATGTCATAAGGTACGGCGGCAAGCATCACTTTCTTGCTATCGCTCACAATGGACACCTCTTTCCGACCTTGCCCGTCATGGACATCTGTTCCTCCTTTGGAAATCACTTCGAGCAGCTGTTCCTTTGTCAAATCAACATACTTTGAATCAAAAACATAGGAATACCCATCGGCAGAAAGGTCTGGAGACAGAACAGCCGAAAAAGCCATCTTCCCATCGTCCGTCCTTCCATCAAAGGAGGCATTCAAGGACATGGAGACCTTACCAGTGTGAAACGAGACGAAAGTCGGAGCCGTGATAACGTTTCCATCCTTATCCACCCCCATGGCACCCACATAATAATCGCTGTCGACATCCAACTTTCGGAATTGGACCGCCTCCATCGGGAAAGATGAGCCATTGGCCTTGATGAAGTTATATTTAGCGACAGCATCCATCGTCAGGTACGGCTGTGTCCCTTCGAATTTCCGCGGTGCGGAAATTATGCTGGAAACAACCTTTTCCTGACGAGAGGAAACCGACACTTTCGCAGACGAAGACAAAATGTCATCGACACTGATCTTTATGGCCCCGGAAACCAATGTGTCATTAGCCTGCTCCTCCCTGCAGGCACATAACGCTAAAAGAGCGAAAAACGTAAAAAGAATGATTTTTTTATACATACATAATTAGATTTATTTCAACGAGAGACTTATTGATTCCATTATCCTGTCTGACGATGTTCCGACATGAATGGCATATTCCCCTTTCTCAAGAATCCAAGATTCATCATACTGCATGAAATCGTCAGGCTTAAGTCCAAGCACGACTCTTTTTTTCTCGCCGCTTTCAAGAAACACTTTCTCGAATGCCTTCAATTCTTTCACCGGCCTGTCTTTTCCCGGCATGGAGACATAGACTTGCACCACCTCAGATCCGGAAACAGGTCCGACATTCCGTACAGTGCATTCGACTCTCTTTTCATTCGCCTTTATGCCAGAGATCTCGAAAGATGTGTAACTCAATCCATGGCCGAAGGCAAAGAGCGGCTTGATGCTTTGCTTCTCATACCATCTGTACCCGACAAAAATGTCTTCTGAATATTCCTCATCCCAAATTGTCTTCTTGTCAGGATTCTCAGAACGAGGAATACCTGGATACTGGGCTTCCGTCCTGACGGGACCGTCTTCCAATGCGACCGGGATTGTGTAAGGAAGTTTTCCGCCCGGACAAACATTGCCTGTGAGGACATCGGCAAGGCAATTACCAGACTCGCTGCCGAGATACCAGCTTTGGACTATTCCTTTCACTTCTCTTGCCCAAGGCATCGCCACAGCATTTCCGCTGATGTTGACAACCACTATGTTCTTGTTAACTTCGGCCAAAGCGGCAATCAGCTCGCTCTGCCTGTATGGCAATTCATAAGAGACACGGTCATCACTTTCCGCATCCTGCTTGCGGTTCTTGTTCAACCCTCCGAAAAAAAGCACCACATCGCTCGACTCAGCCGCGGCGACAGCCTCTCCGAAGTCAAGTTCCACCGTGCTCGAATAACCTTGGACATAAGAGATCTCAGCGTCTTCCAATGCGGCCCGCAGGCCATCGAGTGGCGTCACTTCGTATTTGGTCTTCAACGCGGAACTGCCGCCTTTTGTGGTCATGATCCGCATCGCGTTCTCGCCAACAACGAGAATCCTGTCTGCCCTCAAAGGAAGAATATTGTCCTCATTCTTCAGAAGGACAATGCTCTCGCAACCGATTTTCCTTGCCGCCGCAGAATGCTCCGGGCAAGTAAAACGGCCTGGGGTCTGATTTGGAGCCAGATTTGTCCGCATCTGAAGACGCAGGACTCTTCTTACCTTCTCATCCAGAACTTCAACGGATTCTTTCCCGGATTCAAGCCTTTCAAGGTAAGGCTGAGACAGATAAAATGAATCATACGCATTGTCCACAGCTGTGGCAAGACCGTCAGTCGTAGTGCCGAACTCCAGGTCCAATCCATTATTGACGGCTTGGACTCCATCATGAGTTCCTCCCCAGTCGCTTATCAGGACACCATCGAAATTCCAATCCTCTTTCAGGATTCTGGTAAGATATTCATTATGGCAGCAATGCTGATCCTTATAAAGATTATAAGACCCCATCACCGCCCAGACATCACCCTCGACAACAGCCGCCTTGAAAGCCGGAAGGTAGATTTCATTCAACGCCCTGTCACTTACGATGACATTCGTCGTGTGCCTGTGAAGTTCCTGATTGTTAAGCGCATAATGTTTGACACATGCAGCCACGCCTTGCTCCTGGACACCCTTGATGTAAGGTACGACCATTTTGGACGCCAGACATGGGTCCTCACCCATATATTCAAAATTTCTTCCACAGAGCGGTGTCCTGTAGATGTTGCAGCCCGGTCCCAACAGAACATTCTTCTTTCTATAACGGGCCTCCTCTCCGATCGAGACACCATAGAGATGCGCCAGTTGCGGATTCCATGTGGCCGCAAGAGCCGTCAGCGCAGGATAAGCCGTACATGAGTCGTTGGTCCAGCCAGCTTGTTTCCAACTATCCCACAACACTTCAGCCCTGATTCCGTGAGGACCGTCGCTGCACCACAGCTCTGGTATTCCGAGCCTTGGCACTCCCCTTGAAGAAAATCTGGACTGGGCGTGAAGCACGCCGACCTTCTCCTCAAGCGTCATCCTTTTCAAGGCATCTTCCACCCTTCGCTCTTCCGGCAGCCTTCCATCAAGGTACGGGTTTGGAACATGTAACGAGCACGACGAGACGACAAGAGCCGGAATCAAAAGAATTTTACTGAGATTCATATCGCTATCAATCAATGTTAATTGCACCTTTCCTCTCACAAACACGAGCAGAGACCTCCACGGAATGTTTGTGGGCAGACTTGACAGTCTTCCCTTTCAGGAAATCCGTCACGAATGTCGCCGTGAATGAATCACCCGCACCGACAGTGTCAATGACTTTAACTTTTGGCGTGGCCAGTTCGGACACCAGCCCGGTTCTGTCATAGATACGGCTGCAGGAAGCGCCGCAAGTCAAGACAACCAAAGAGATTGAATATGTCGCGAACAGTTCCTGAACCAGAGAATCCGCGCTTACTCCATACAGACCCGCAAGAAGATCTGCTTCCTCGTTGTTCAATTTGAATATGTCCGCCCTTCTCAAAGACTCGTCTATCAGTTCCTTTGAATAATAGTTCTGCCGTATGTTAATGTCAAAGACCTTCACGCAAGATGGTTGTGAAGCGTCCAGCAATCTACGGATTGAAGCCCTGGAGACTTCCGACCTTTGGGCCAGCAGCCCCCAGCAAACGCAGTCAGCCTTGGAGACAATATCCAGCATTCCGTCCGTCACCGTGATGAAATCCCATGCGGAATCTTGTTCTATGTCATATTCAGGCTGACCGTCATCTTCAACCGTCACGTTCACCTTTCCGGTTCTCCGTCCTTCAAGTGTCAGGACTTGATCCGCATCAAGTCCATTGTCAGTCAGGATCTTTATCGCCCTTTCGCCAGGCTCATCCTTTCCCACAGCCGAGACGACGTGCGCATCAGCGCCATTTTTTCGTGCGAAATAAGCGAAATTGACAGGAGCCCCGCCAAACCGTGGTTCTCCGGGAAGAATATCCCAGACCAATTCCCCTATTCCGACCACTGAAGGTCTGGCCTCCAGATCGATGATAACCTTCATCGAGGATTCACGGTGGGCATCAATGAATTTGTACGCATTGTCGTAATTCTGGAAAGTGAACCGGTTCGTCACCAAAGGAGCCAGATCTATGATGCTGTCCGAGACACATTCCACCGCCTTCTGATAGTCTTCGTGCCTGTACATCATTGTGCCGGACAACCTGAGTTCGTGTTCTCCCAGATAGAACATGCTCAAGGCCGGGTCCTTAGCGAACACGGCCACAACAACAATGTCACTTCCTTTCTCGATGCACTCCATCAAAGACCTGACAGACGACTCCACTCCGGCCACCTCGAATCCTACCTGAAAGCCCTCTTCACCAAAAATTTCCTGACAAGCTTCCTTCAGGGTCATGCGAGCCACATTAGCCGTGTGGGTCAAACCACATTCGCGGGCTATATCCAGCCTTAGATCACAGACATCGGTAATCAACACCTTCTTCGCTCCTCTTGCCATGGCGAACTGAGCGACAAGGTTGCCGATGGTGCCCGCTCCGGAGACAACCACATTCTTGCCCCGGACATCAGTCCTCGATGTCGCGTGGGCTCCTACAGCAGCCGGCTCAATCATGGCACCATAATCCAAAGACATTCCATCAGGTAGCCTGACAACCCTGTCCTCTTCCACCACAAACAGATCCTGAGCGGCTCCGTCAGCCTGAAACGCCTGAACACGAAGATTTTCGCAAACATTGTATTGTCCTCTTATGCAAGGGGCACACTTACCGCAGACAAGCTGAGGACGGCATGTCACAGCATCTCCTACTTTCGCGACAGACACTTCTTTTCCTACGGCCACTACAATGGCTGAATACTCGTGACCTTGGACCACGGGATACACCGTAGCAGGATGTTGACCATGATAAGAGTGAATCTCCGAGCCACAGATGCCAATCCTTTTTATGTTCAGAAGCAACTGATGATCTCCGAGTTGTTTCACGTCAATGTCCGGGACAATCTGAAAATCCAGAACCCCGGGAGAGGTTAACACAATTCTTCTCATTTATCTTTCTTTTTTCCAAGCATACAAACCACTGTACTTACCAAGCCTCCGATCGGAGCCCACCATGGCCATGCTATCACCACTTTATGGCCAAACAAGGCTGTCGTCAGAGGATTCATTATGTATGGCTGCATCAGCAGAACCACCAACAAGCCAACAATCAAAGCCGCTGTCACACTCTTTTCATTGCCTCGCCTTGTGTATAGGGCCGTGATGAACACACCCAGCATCCCGGCATAGGAGAAGCACATCACACCTGTCGCGAAATCCACCAGATTCAGTCCGGAAGCCTGCTGCATGACCGCGGTAAGAATAGCGAAGGCGGTCAACGCGCCACCCATCAAGGCAGACATCTTTTTCGATGAAGAGATCTGCTCCGCATTCCCCTTGATCTCCTCTCCCTTTTGTTTTCTGACCGGAAGGTAAAGATCCGTCACAAAACTGGAAGCCATGGCATTAATCGCAGAGTTGAAACTGGACAGGGCGGCCGCAAGAAGACCGATGATCATCAATCCTCTCACACCCGCAGGAACGCAGTTCTTAATGTACTGAGGGAACACGTCTCTTGCATCAGTGAAGAAACCGGAAGACGCTCCCAGAGACGGATCCTCATGATACTTCAAGAACAGCAGCAGACCTATGGACAAAAACACAAACACAATCGGAATAGCCATCAACTGCGACACAACCAGAGATGAGCCAGCCTTTTTCAGGCTCTTGCATGTCAGTTGTCTCTGCACAAACTCGTGGTCTGTGCTGAATTGGGCGAACTTAAAAATAGCGTATGCGAACAAAGCGCCTATCAGATTGTAAGGTCTTGTAAAGTCAAAGGAAGGATCCACAAGCATCAGTTTGTTTCCTTTCGTCCAACCGCTGATGGTTCCGTCCGCATACATGGCGTAATTGTCCTGCTGAGGCAACTTGACCATTCCGTTTCTCAAATTGTCCACAATCTGAGAGAACCCCATGTCCAACGAATTGTAAAGAAGGATCAATGCCAACACACCGGTTCCTATCACAAGCAGTATCTGAAGGGCATCGATATAGATGAGCCCTTTGATCCCTCCACACATAGTATATATCGTGCTGATGACACCGAGTATGATGATCGACCAGACAATAAACTGAAAATCTATTCCTCCAAAGCAAATGACGGAAATCGCGATGGCCGCGATAAAAAGCCTTGACCCGGAAGTGAACAACTGTCCGAGGAGGAACATCACACTTGTGGACCGTTTGGCGGTCTCTCCGAATCGTTCTCCAATATACCCATAGATAGTGATGGTCTTGGCGTTATACAACTGCGGCAACACAAGCCAGGCCACGAAGATTCCTCCGACAACCGCGCCGACACAACTCATTATGAAGGTTATGTTCGTGTTGAAACCAAGTTCCGGAGACCCCACGAAAGTTCCGGCACTGATCGAAGTTCCGGTCGCTGCCAAGGCCACCAGCCAGCCGGGCATGGAACGACCGGCTGTGAAATAATCCTCTATGTTCCTGTTCTTCTTCGAGAACGCCGCTCCTATCGTCATGAGTGACAACAGAAAAACGGCCATCAATATCCAATCAACAATGCTCATGTCAACAATCCTCGCTTCTTTCAGCAGTTGTGTCAATCAATGTGTAAACCTGAGTGTAAGGTTTGTTAGGATTACCGGTACCTTTTTTCATCAGAGCCTTCAACTCATCGAAATAGGACGGCCAAATCCGGCACGGATCTATGTCGTTGCGCAGACATACGGAGCACGCCATTCCTATCACCTCACCCATCATCGCACACGTCCTCATCACTCTTGTGGTTCCCAAAGCCAGATGCGACACGGAAATATCCCTTCCCGCCATAAACATGTTGCGGACATCCTTGCTGTAGAAGCATCTGAAAGGGATAGGATAAAAGTCAAGAGGCGTCAGACAGCCACGACTCAGCCATGGGTCTTTGAACACAGACGCATTTTCAGGATCCGGTTCATGATTGTCAATATACCATGATGTGCAGACACAGCCATCCTCGTAGATTTTGAAATCTCTCAAATCCTGCTCCTTGAGGACAAACTCACCCATGATTCGACGGCTTTCCCTTTTGCCGGCATAATAAGAAAGCCATTTTATGGAGGATTTGGCATACTCGTCTCTGAATGAAGAATGGTTCTTTATATATGACCAGTTGGAATACGCCACATACATTCCATAATCCCGGATTTTTTCAGCTTCGGCGATCTGGTCATCCATCATGCCGACCTCCCAATACCATTGTCCCCGACGAACCTTTTGGACGGTTTTCTCATCTATTGGCAGTCCCCAATCAATATCCGGGAAACATGTAGGCTCATCCTCTTCTTCGGAATACCATTGAACAGAAGCACCCAAGGTGATGCCATCGGATTCCAACGGCGCCGAAGGTTCCCCATATTCATCAAAAGATTCTCTTCCCATAACACAACTTGCCCCGGCAAGAACCCCAAGAGCCGCATCCCCTGTACAATCAGCAAAGTAATGACCGGAAACTCTTATGGTTCGGTAATTGTCAGTGTTTGTGGCTGTCACGCTGCAGATCGTTCCAGAGTCAGATTTATCCACCCCTGTCACTTTGTATCCTAAGAACAGTGTAATGTTCTTTTCTTTTAATATTATGTCAAGTTTCTTCTCGTCCTCGTAGACTTCAGCAGGTCTTGCGTTACCTTTACGGGAAGGGGCGAATTCATTCAGGAGGTATCCCAGAGATGGATACGGGCCGATGTTGATCCGGCCTCCAAGCCCGACTCTCACTTCAGACGAATTGTTTCCTCCGAGGACTTTGCGATCCTGAACCAAAGCCACCTTGTGTCCAAGCCTGGCGGCAGACAAAGCGGCACACATTCCGGCCACACCACCTCCGACAATCACAAAATCAAAGGTGCCCTTGTCTTCCGGCAAGGAAGGAATCCCCAGATATTTGTTTCTCAATGTGGAAATATCTTCGACTGGAGCCCCATGGTTCAATGTCAGAAGAACGGAGTCAAAGCGTCCGTCAAACCCAGTCAAATCGTGAACGGACAAATGATGATTGCCTCTTGTCAGATGAACCATACCGCCCTCCTGCCAATGCCAATCAACTGAGCCGGTGCCGAATGTGCATCCGAGCGGTTTTGAGTCTATCGACAGACTGAACACTCCCGGAGTAGGTTTGTCCGTCCAAAACGCAGTCCAATTCTTCGTACGGACAAATATATGATAATCACCTTCTTTCGATACGAAAAAAACAGTGCTTGCATCTTCTACAGGCCGTCCGAGTCCGTGGGCAAGCAAATAGCTTGACCCCATGACATCCATAAACTGGGAATCAGAGGTCCACCCACCGACATCGTCAAAGGCCGATCCGCACAACAGTATAGAATCCTCCTTGGCGTTTTTTGAAGAGCCCGAAGACATGCCCAAGACAAATTTAGAAGCAATGGTTTTGCTAAGGTGAACCTCCTCTTCATTTATCATTTTATGAAGCATCTCGAATGAT
Organism: uncultured Bacteroidales bacterium; assembly: GCA_934667175.1. GTDB lineage: Bacteria > Bacteroidota > Bacteroidia > Bacteroidales > UBA932 > Cryptobacteroides. The sequence goes on from CAKULN010000006.1 coordinate 52,654, forward strand.
TGCTTCGCCACGAGCTCGGTTGGCTGATAGACATAGGTAAGTTTCGGGCTGTATATCTCGGCGTTATCCCCTTGATCAAAACCGACAACCGCAAAATCATCAGGAATTTTGTAGCCAAGATTATTGATTGCGGCCAAACCCTTAACAGTCAAAACATTCGATGGAAAGATCAAAGCGTCGACACCTCTCTCGTATGAATTTTTAATCACATCGGTCATGTCAATGCCGATAGTCGGTTTTGAAATGACATTATCCTTGACATAACACGACAGGCCGTTCTCTTCCATTTCTTTTCTGTAGCCTGTAAACCTCTGCAAGATTGTAGGAATATCAGATTGATATCTGATCATCTCTATCTTCTTGTGCCCGTTCTCTATCAGGTGTCTGGTAGCTTGACGCCCGGCATATTCATTGTCCATCATCACTTTACCGACGCCATCAAGGCCTTCGAGGTCTCGGTCGAAAATGACCACCGGCACCGAGTTTCTGACAATGTCTGAAAGTTGTTTTTCAGTGTGCGCGCATGGCGCGACAATCAGCCCGTCCACCCCAGTGGCGATGAACCTGTTGACCAATTGGCACATCTTCTCGGGATTGTCATCAGAAGATCCGAATATTGAAAGATAACCTGCTTGTGCGGAAATGTTCTCGATATGTCGGCACACCTCTCCGAAGAAGGAATTGGATATGTCAGCCACGACTATGCCCAAGGTGTTGCTGAATCCGGACCTTAGGGATGATGCCGCCATATTCTTCTTGTACCCAAGTCTTTTTGCGGCGTCAACTATTCTTTCAGCCGTCTCTTTCGAAGCGGAACAAAGGTATTCGCCATTAGGACCTTTTTTAGCGTTAAGGACAAACGAAACCAAAGAAATTGAAACACCGGCGGCTTCCGCCACGTCTCGAATCGTCACCGTATTTGATATTAGTCTTCCCATACGTCCGCAAGTTAAACAATATATTTTATTAAAACGGTAAAGAGTGTTGGTAAAACGTTCTACCGGCATTATTCCGAACCAGTCCAGGAATTCTCCATAGTATGTTACGGCACCTTCGCCCGCCTCGCCGGCAAGTGGTGTTACGCTGACATATTCACAAAAGAGAGGGTGACTTTGGCCTCCCTCACTTATTATATTCTGTATCCAATGAATATACTCTCTCTGGCAAGATCACACCTCTTCTCCTTCGGTACGCCAGAAGCACTTTTCCTGTGCCAGAACACCGAAGTCAGGCTGATTTCTCAAGAAACACGAGAGTCATATCATCCATCCTCGTTCACTCAGTGCCTTGACTTACGCTATGAATGTGGACTCATTTTAGGAAAGCATCTATCTCATGTCATGAAAATATCGAAGATAACTAGCATAATATTTCTAAAAAGAATTATATTTGCTTTGTTTTAGAAATATATTGCCGTGATAAGTTATTTAAAGTTTAGGGAAAAGTTGTTGCCTGAAGGGTGTTTTTCCATTCATCTGGCAAGAGCGTACTTCCCTTCTTTTGACAGGAACAATCTTACGAGATGGTCACATAAAGGCTTGTTGATAAAGCTACGACAAGAATGGTATGCTTTTCCGGAACTGCTTCAACGGCCTGATTTTTCGCGATATGTGGCCTGTCGCATCTATCGTCCGTCATACATAAGCCTCCACACGGCGCTGAGCATTTATGGAATGATTCCAGAGGCGGTTACGAGCATCACATCTGTCACAACATTGAAAACAGCCAGATTTGAGAACAAGTTCGGGCAATATTCCTAATTGGAATATATACAACTCATGGTGCTTGACTACCTTGCCACCACGCAATACCTCAGTAAACTGGCATTCATCGGTGGCACTAACCTTCGTCTTATCAAGGGTATTGACAGGTTTTCGGAAGATCTTGACTTCGACTGCAAGGATCTTTCCGAACAGGATTTTGTTGATATGACAGACAAAGTGATCGCATTTTTGAAGAACAGCGGTCTGACTGTAGAGGCACGTGACAAGGCAAACGACAAGTTGACCGCTTTCAGAAGGGACATATTCTTTCCGGAATTTCTCTTTGAGCTTGGATTGACAGGCCATAGAGAGGAACGATTTCTTCTGAAGATTGAGGCTCAGAACCAAGGGGTTCCTTACCAGACAGAAATGCGGCACGTACAACGATGTGGATTTTTCTTCTCATTGCCGGTTCCGCCAGATTCCGTATTGCTCAGTATGAAACTCTCAGCATTGCTTGCAAGGGCGAAAGGGCGCGATTTCTATGATTGTATGTTTTTGATGCAACAAACAAAACCATCATACGAATTTCTGAAGGAAAGAGTCGGAATATCAAACACTGAGGATTTGAAAAAAGCCATTACAGACAAATTGTCCGCAGTTGACCTGAATGTGAAAAAGCGTGATTTCGAGCACCTGTTGTTCGACACCCATTCCGCTGACAAAATACTCCTTTTTCCAGAGTTCGTAGAGGAGAATTTGTGAATAATGTGTTACGATCTTCCAAGAAACACGAGAGTCATATCATCCACATCCAAGACTCCCCAATCAGTCAAGGCTTTAACATGCGCCCTGAATGTGGATTCTTTCTCGGCGGCCTTCATCAACGGCTCCAGGACATCAACCTGAAAATTGAACCTTACCGCCTCTGCCGCCCGCAGGAGAGCCGAATTGCCGGAACGCCTCAACGACTCCTCGGCCAGTTCCTCGCCGAACTTTCCACAGTTCGCAAGTTCATACATCATAAGCACATAGTGCGACAATGCGTCACTCGCGGCGAACACCACCGAATCCTCATCCAGATGAAACGCCCCGCAACGGAAGCCTTCCTCCATCAACGGATCCTTGCAGCTGACTAGCATCGGCGGTCTGCTGAAATCCGACAGTCTTGTGAAACTATGCTCAAGCAAACCGCTTTTCCTGTTGTAGTGAAAAACCACGCTGACACCGTATGCAATCCAACGGCACTCACAGTCTGACACCTTCCAAGCTGCGGCGACAGTCGCACACGAGCCCTCATTATAGAACTTGTTCAGGAATATTCCATCTCCCTCTTTGGCGACAGTTTCATATTCATTGAAGAAAGCCTCCCAAATGCCGTCAACCCACTTGTCAAACTCAGCGAAACAAGTGATAACCCGCTTTTTAGGAATATGCCGGATCAGGTATTTCGACCACTGCCTTGCGAACAGACCGCACCCGCCCGCACCATCAGAAACAGCGATCATCGTGTCCGACTTGCAGAACGAATCCTCATTGGGAATATCATCGTTCAACTTCGGTATGCTGACACCGTAACTCATAACTGATTGGCAAGTGTGCTTGACAACGTCCCGATCTTCATCATCTTCACAAGACGCTCCATCCCGGCGTTGACTCCCATAGCCCTGTAACGGATGTCCGTCTGGCGGTCTCCGAATATTTCCTTGATCAGTTCGTTGTAGTTCAGCGGCAGAAGGCTGGACATATTGAACAACTTCTCACCGTACCCGTTGCCGTTCAACTCGCCGACCGTGGCCGGGAAAACGACCGATTCCGAATGCCCAGGAACAATGTGAATATTGAAAAACAGCACATTGCCATCGTTGGTGAACATCGACTTCAGTTGATTCGCAAGCTGAAGCATCTCATCATAAGTCACGCAGTTATATTCACCGTCCGTGATGTTGATGATGGTCGGAGGGTAGCAGTCCTTGTCGTGGCGCTCCTTCATCCAACTCTCAAGCAGCCCCTCGGCACGTACGATCTTGATTATGTAAAGTATTGCGTCCATTATCCCACGGAGATGATGTCTTCTATTCTATAATCAAGTTAATTTGGAAATATCAATATTTGTCAACATATTTGTTGACAATTATGACAACAGGAGAATACATATCAAAGCTTTCTGAGGAGAGACGGTTTTCACAATCTGACGTGGCCAGACAAACTGGGCTATCACGGCAGATTGTCAGCTATATCATTTCGGGGAAACGGGAACTTACTTTGCATCAAGCCTTAAGGTTGGAATCGCTATTCGACCTCAAGCAAGGGACTCTTGTGCGAATGCAGGATGAGGAGCGTATCAACAAACACATCGAATCTATCTGGGAATCGCTTTGTGCCAAATTATTGACTGGCAAAGCATTCTGGTCATATTCAGATGTCACGGAAGAAACGATCTCCAACGAAGATCTGATTGAGAAGACATTCATTCATTTGGATATGGATGACATCAATCTGCTCTTTGAACTTTTTCCATTAAGATTTGTCCGTAAAGTTTGGGAAGACAGAATGGCCGGTCAGGGTGCTTATTTATATTCATTGAATATGATGATCGCTCAGTACTATTTCAACATTCGCAATCCAAAAGCCTTCCTTCGCAGAAAGGAACTCGAACATGTGAAAAAAATGACTGAATATGCGTAAAGGTCTCACACCTTCAATCAACAACATCATTGATGCCGTATCAACTCTTGACACGATAAAAAGTTATGTGCTTTGTGGAGGCACATCGCTCGCCATACAACTTGGACACCGACAGAGTGAAGACTTGGACTTTATGTCTTGGCGAATTTCCAAAGACAATAAACCAGAAGTTGATTGGCCCGCTATTTCCAAGGAATTGGAGAATAAAGTGGGGACAATCGACAATATGGACATATTAGGTTTCGACCAAGTCATTTTCCTTGTCGGCGGAGTTAAGATTTCATTCTACATAAGTGACAAATCCGCACCTTCTATGACACCGATTGACTACATCGGCAATATCAAATTAGCACCTATAGAAGCAATACTTGCGATGAAATTGGAAGTGATGCTGCGAAGAATGAAGTTCAGAGATTATTACGATGTTTATAGCATTGTAAAAAATGGAGGTGATATAGCGTTGGGAATAGATTCCGCCATCAAGTACTCACAATTCAAACTCAAACGAAAGAGTATTGTGACAATGCTTTTGTCAGGTCAGTTTGACAAAGATTCCAACTTCAAACAACTCAACCCAATATACGATGTGACGGAAGAGCAAATGAGGGGTTGCCTGCTTCAAAAAATGCAGGAAGCGGGAATATAGGAGGACGAGCAATAATTGCCGGATACTAACAGATTTTCGCGAGGCTTCCGTGTGTGTGTCAACAGCTATGGTGTAGCCTTAGGAACGTGTCGCAACATTGACAGACTTCTTTCCTATCGGGGTCTTATCGGTGTTAACAAAACGGATTCGGGTCAGCGTAATGCATCTGCATTGTCACCCTGCCCATAAGTTGCGAAGGGCATCCAAGTTTGTCCAATGTCTTATAATGTGTACCGAGCATTTAGTGTCTTAATTCATACAATATGGTAATGACTCCATTGCCCATAAATTCGCCACGATGGATCGGCTCGCAATAAAGCAAACGGACGAGACATAGAAGCGCATAGTTGTCTTCCGGATGTTCCTGAATATGACGGAGCATCGTGTTGGCGCAGATGTTTCTAACTTTGAAATAGTAAGCATTAGGGATGACCGAATCGTTCGAGCAGCCGAACCACCCTAACTGAGCTTCAGCCCTCCAATTTTCCCAGACCTCAAGGAGGTAGCGGGAATATATCCTTGACTCTATGAGAGCCCCGAGGGTATCCACGCAATCTTCTGGCTGTACGTGCGAAAGTTCTATCGCATACACGCATCTGGTGTCGAAATCCATCTGGTCTTCCATACGTGCCTTTATCTCATCTGCCAGATCCTTGAACTGAACGACGACGGAGCTGTCTTTATATACCCGAAAACGCTTTATGTCCGGGAAAAAAGCAGACTTGTCATAATAGGATTTCTCATTTGTGTAAGCTTGCCTTAATCTGGCGGTGTCAATAGGCATAGCAGAAGTGAAAGCTGCGGATTTATACGCATCCACCAGTTCATCTGTGCGATTGTTAACATCCGTGTAATCTGGATTCTTGTACAATATATTCAAAAGTGCCAATGCGGCCTCCCTGAGGCCTTTATCCGGAAACACCTTCCGCAACACGTCATAGGACGGCCTCATCTCGGCAGTCAACATTGTCGAGCCTGTGGTTTCAACAGCAGTGGAATCACAATTGTAGTTATTAAACTCATAACGCGCGCGGATTTCGTGAAGAGAACCACAGTAATAGAGGTACGTCAACCTATCGAACCAGTCCTTGACCAAAAGGGTAAAATCATCCTTCCGTATGTCATCATCCAGATCAAGGAATATCTCGTCGGCGAACATACTCTCAAGAACGTCCAAATCAATGTTGGCACCGCCATCAAGCGAATCAACAGAATGACGGTAAATTTCACTAAGTGCATCCAAATATTCACTGCCGGTGACCGTGGCTTTTCCGGAATACTTTTGAATGGTGCTGTCAGCAAGGACAGTGTTTGAATCTTCATCCTCGCCCCGTGAGCCGCCCTTCTTTCCTTGGCAGCCCACGGTCAGGATGGCGATCGCCAGCACAATGGCCGACACGTGAATAGTTTTGTTCATAAAATGGTATATCTTTCTTGTTTTCATTGGCATATTCGTTAATTTCAACGATGCAAAGTTCAAGAATAATAAGGCATGTTCAAAATCAGTTTTATGAAACAACAGGAATGATGTACGAAATAAGAGTGGCCTTCATTTCATACAATATTCATTGATTTTCGTACAAAATCCGCGGCCTCGATGCCAGTGATTATCCCTTCCGTTCCTAAGCAAGTCAAATATGCACCAACGCAGCGATAAGCCACAAGGATCTCATAAAAAAGGTCCGGGAACCTCCCAGACCTTAAACCAGACCAAATGACGACCTCTCAGTATCATCCAACTTTTAATGAAAGTTTAGCGCCAATACGATAAGACTCTAATATCTGAATGGACGGTCCTTCACGTAAATTCTGAAATCGCGGACAGCGCCTGGAGTATCTTCCTCCATACGGGGAAGATACTGGAATCCAGATATTTCTTGTGACGCACCGAGGTCTATGACAATGAAGTGAGGGAAAGCCACACCGGGAACAGTCTGCCAATATGTTGACTCCTGGAGATCAAAAGACTTGTCGGCGGAATGATTTCCTCCATCCAAATCCTCACTGTCCGCATATAGGACTGTCCAAGGCTCACGAGGCAGGCGCTCACCTTTACTGTCCAGCAAATACATCTCAGCAATCGCGGCGTTTTCTCTCCCGTTGATGGAGTTCAGGGCTTCGATACAGACGTACCGCCCCTTAACCGTGGCACCGAACCTCACCTCTTGCCATCCTCCGTCAGGGCGGAATGTTCCTGAATATGCAGGGGTCTCGTTGCTAAGGTCAAGCGTCTGCCCTTCCTCACGATGAGTCTTACGTTTCTTTACAAGAAGCTGGTCCAATTTCGGTTCCAACAATCCTTCGGAAGACGCCTCGCGAGGACCGAGTATGTCAAACACGATAATCTCATTGGTGCCTTTCTTCAACCAGCAACCCGGCATATAGAGGGTCTGCTGAGGACCTGTTTCCCAGATGCGGCCAAGAGGGTGACCGTTGACATAGACAAGTCCCTTACCCCAGGTCTCGAAATTGAGAAAGGTGTCAGATGGCTTTCCTTTGATGTTGAATGTGGCACGATACGCCCCTCTGACCATCCGGTCACCAGATCTGTCCTTTTCTGATATCGGACGGTATCTCATCGATGCGTAAGTCTGATACTCATCCTCTATGTTGTAGACTTGCCAATTCCGGAGGGTACTCTCCCACTTGTGTCCTTCAACCTCAGCAGTCAACGTCACCTTGTCAGTGATTCCCTTGTAATCCTTGATCGCACGTCCGAAATTGATGCGCCCCATAGCCTCGACGAGGATCTCAAGACAAGCATCCTTCCCACAAGGAGGAATCATCAGTTCCCGCTCACCGTTGCGGCGGTCGAGTTTGCCGACATATTCACCATCTATGAATATCTGAGCAAAATCGTGAGTTTCGCTCACAGTCAGCAATGTCGGCACATCCAATTTCGGAAGGGTCGTACGATACAAGATCGATCCAAAGCCTTGGTCATATTCCTCCATAGTCTTGATGTCGGCATCCGATTTTGGCGATGGAAGGTTCTCACGCAGAGGTGCGACCTCAGTAAAATCAAACCGTTTGATTTTCATCGGCTTAATGGATAATGGGACAGAAATCTGCCTCTCACCGTCTAGATACTTGGCCAAGGTTTCCCTCAGCGCCCAATACTTTTCTGTCGTCTGACCAGACTCGCTTATCGGAGCGTCATAGTCGTAGGAGGTGACATCAGGAGCGAATCCGGGGGAATTCGCACCCGCCCAATGCCCCCAGTTCGTACCTCCGTGCGTCATATACAGTGAAAAGGATATGCCTTTGGACAGCATTTCGTCAATCCCAGCGATCATATCCTTAGCTGGTCGCACCTCATGACCGGCTCCCCATTTGTCAAACCATCCGCTCCAAAACTCCGAACACATTAGAGGAGAATTCGGGCGCGCCTTCCTCAACGGAGCAAACTGTTGGTCGATGTCCGCCCCCGTACCGAAATTGATGGTCCATACCAAATCATTGAGGCCGTTGTTCAGAAAATTGGAGGACCAGTCGCACTGAAAAAGCGTTATGTCGCTGCCGAAATGCTTGCGGATGATGTCACGTATTGCGGAAACGTACTGCTTGTCTATGCCGTAAGAACCATATTCATTCTCAACCTGAACCATTATGATCGGGCCACCCTTGTCGATAGTGAGGTCTCCGACCTGTTCCGCGATTTTTTTCTGGAAAATATCGACTTTCTCAAGGAAATACGGATCTTCCTCCCTCAGACGGATGTTCTTTTTCTTAAGCAGCCACCAAGGAAGGCCACCCATCTCCCACTCGGCACAGACATAAGGACCGGGGCGGAGAATGACCTTCAAATCGTTCGCCTCGCAGAGCTCGACAAACTCCCGGAGGTCATTCTGTCCTGAAAAATCGAACCGACCCTCTTCCGCTTCGTGGGTATTCCAAAAGACATACAGGCAGACAGTGTTCATTCCCAAAGCCTTGCACATCTTGATACGATGATCCCAATAATCCTTTGGAATGCGAGGATAGTGCAGTTCAGCCGCCTTCACGATGAATGGATTGCCATTGAGCAGGAAGGTCGAATCTCCCGCCTCGAATCTCTCACGCTCTGCAAATTCGTCAGGGTTCCACTTCTCACGCCACGGGATAGTCACACTGCCTTTATCAAACGAGACCGGCAGCCAAACATAACGTGAATCCTCAAGATTATGCTTGTTCCATCTGTCGAACATCGCGACGTACAAATCCTTCCTGCCGTAGATTTGCTGCACATAAGTGCTTTGCGCATAGAATGTCTTGTCGGCATCCTTGCCTGTGCACGGATTGCCAACCACAGTCCAGACACCCATAATAGAGTCAGCGACGGCAAGTTCAGCCGTGTTCGGATCCCAGCCGGTGCAACCGGATGTAATCATATAGTACTTTCCGTCTTTCTTGAATACAGCCGGAGCCTCGCGGCTTTGTCCGACAAAATTACGCGTGAAACGCCCGGTAGGACGCAAGTAGTCCTCCGTCAACTCATTGATGTAAAGAGTCTGGTTATTCTCCGAAGCTGCGAATTGGTAAGCCTTGCCGTCATCATCGACAAATATTGTCTGGTCACGACTCATGGCGTTGTTCGGGCGGAAAGACCCAAGATAGGTGAACAGCCCGGTTGGAGAGTCACTCACAGCGACTCCCGCTGTGGCTTTTCCGTAGTCGGCGCTTTCCACGTGCGCCCACATCACAAACTTTCCGGTCTTGGAGTTATAGACAACCTTGGGACGCTCAAGCACCTTGGATGGATGGAGGTCGTGTGACGGGTCATCAGTCACAGCCGGAAGCACGATCCTCTCAAACGTCCAGTTGACCAGATCTGAGGACGAGTAGCAAGATATCCCCGCGACATCCGTGCGGTAACTTTCCCATCCGGCACCTTCCGGAAGGACAGTCTTGTCTTTCTTATATTCACCGTACCAGTAGTATCTGCCATTGTGGTACATTATGCCTCCCCCGTGGGCGTTGATAGGATTGCCGGATGTGTCCAGCCATACTTCCCCGTTCACTATGTCCTTGGCCTGGCTTTCCAACGTGTGTGTCAGCATCAAGAGAAGCACAGGAATCTTTAAATAATTTATGAATTTCATTTCGTTCGTTGTTGTGTTATTGGCTAATGAAAGTAGTTATTGATCGTTTGGGAACAGTAACGGACTTTAGATGCCTATGCTTCCCCACAAAAGCGAGTGACTCTTCCGCCACATCAGAAGTACGGTATTGGCTCCAGGAACCGGATTTCACTCCACTGACAGTAATAATCTCGTCACTGTCGCCATAATTAATCACGACAATCACATCGCGTCCGTCCTTGTTGCGGAATGCCGAGCACATCAATCCCCAAGGGTCAGTGGAGCTGTCCGGATCATTGGACTCACCGCGTGTCACGCACAGTCGTTCCGCCCCCGGCCGGATAAACCTGCTGTAATTGCCGAAAGACCATAAAAGTTTTGAGTCTACGATTGTGTCACAAACCGCTCCTGGACTTCGGTATTGGAATAGCAATCCATCCTTATAGTCTCCTCCAACCGCTCTCCACCACTGCCAGCTTCTAGCATCAGCAAAGACGAGGTCGTGGTGCACCATTCTGGCGACATACAGAGCCGTCTTCATAGTGCGGTCGTAACCTCCTCCACCTCCTATCTCCTCATCATTACCCATTATGCAAACTTCGCTTTGCCAAAAGCCGACATCATATTTCCGCAGAGAGTCTCGAAGTGCCTTGCGGCACTCTTTCATAAATTCGACCGGAGTGTTTGTCCAATAACTGTGTCCCGCCATCAGTCTTGGCACATTGCCAAGATTGCCAAGATAAGTGTCGGTACTGTCGGAAGAAAAGAACGACTGGATTTCATACCCTCGCTCAGGTCCTGTCCCGTGAGTTGACATCATACACCTGTAATCACAAGATTCCGGGACTATTATCTTAGTGTCGGATCCTCGTGACCGCAGTTCGCTGTCGAGGATGCGAGCAAGTCTGGCTATCTCATATTTCGTTGCCGGAGACCCTTCCTGCTTTGGACCTTGCCAGTTCCAACTGCCATCAGGTTCATTCACGGGTGAGATGTAATCAAGAGTCACATTATCGTGCGTTTTCAGTCCATCAACCACATCGGCCATAAATCTGGCGAAATCATCATAGTCATCGTCCTTGAGATTGAATGTCCCATCGCGTCCTGTGTTGGTGGCAAGGCCGTTTTTTGTGAAATGCACAGGCGGTGAATTCAGAAAACCTAACAAATATGGCACTCCATACCGCTTTGCCAGTTTAAGGAAGTTCCTTTGCCCCAGCTGCTTATTCCAATCGTAGGTTCCATCAGCGTTAAGAAAACATTCCGTTCTTGTACCGTGGTTGATTTGACTTTCGTCTCCTTGTTCCACACTTCCTGCCCCAATATTGAAACGCCAGATACTGAGACCGATACCTTCAGGGGTTCCATTGTCGTCAAATTCCGGGCTGAACAGCAATCTGGCTACATCATTCCGTAAAGGTTCCGGCATCTCGCCAATAAAACGCATGCTCCACGCATCAGATGCCCCAAAACAGTCTATCTGTTGATACCGCAATCCGGGATTAACATTGAACACGATTTTCTGTTGTGCAGCCGCTGAAAGGCAGATCAACAGGCTGGCAGTTGCAAATATTCTCCTCATCGCGCGATCACTTTTCCGCCGGTTGGCTTGGCTGCGAAGGCCAATAAGGGTTCTGATAAAGCGGAGAATCCGACACTGTGGTTCCGTCCGGAGCCGTAAGCATCATCTGCTTGATAGGCATTGGCTGAAGATAGTGGGCCATGTGCCAGGTCAGGCCGTTGACAACCTGAGTGGAGTTGTTGCCGCGATGTGGACGGACATATTCACTCTCGCTTGCCTTGGACACGACACTCTCGATCTTTGCCTTCAACTTTGCCGGATCGGCATAATCACCTGACCCGAATTTGGCGAAATATTCAATCATCTCATCACCGGCATTCCAAAGATGGCATCCTTCTATGTGGCGAGGCTCGGTTATAAGCTGGTCAAGAGCGCGCCAACGCACGAGGTCATCCCAGCGATAGCCCTCAGCCATAAGTTCGTTCCTGCGCTCGCGTCGGATGTTGTAGCGCACACGGTCAATGATCTTACCAGCCGTGTAGGCTCCCCAATCCCCTTTGGCCTCCTCGTCCATAACCGTAGCGTCAATAGTGACATTGTAGTCCGGCTCAAGTCCGATATGGCGTCCACGGACCGCACGCCAATACTCATCGCATTTTCCGCCAAGCGCCCCGTTCAACTCATAGTAAGCCTCAATGTAATTCAAAAGAGCTTCTACACTTCGGAAAACGGGACACGCAGTCGAACACAGCCCATTGCCGCATTCCGCAGCATCCGGAGTGTTGCCCTTACGAAGGGCATATCCAGTGGAATACTTCTGCTCATTGCTTGTCTCCCAGAACGCCGGAATCCCCTCTACAGGATTGGCGTGGGTACCATCGCTGCTTGCGATAAGCACATTCTTCTGTCCGGGTTCCTTGAGGAGGACGACAAGGCGCGGATCACGGTCAAGACGGACGTTATGTATGGTGTTGTCCCCGTGGTAACCTGAACCAGAAGCGTAAATAGGAAGGCCATTGGCCATTGTGAAGCCATCGACAAGTCCACGGGTGGAGCCGATACCCTGATTGCCTTTCTGAGCTTGGACTACGACATTATGGTTTATGCCCAAAGCCTTGGAGTACTGGCGCCACAGAAGAACCTCCGGGTACTTGCTCAAATCCAAACATCCGAACATCGCAAGCCAAGGATTCTCCGACTCGTAATCAGCAAGCGATTTGCCTTCTTCCTGCGGAACAACTCCAGTGTTAGTCATCAAGGATCCTTTTGCCTCCTCCGCGACTATCTCCGCAGCCTTCACAGCCTCTTCGAGGAAATATCTCACCTCCGATTCCGGAGAGCCGGCCTTGAAGGCAAAACCGGAATTGTAATCCTTTGACTTTCCAGGCCATTCTGAGGTCCCAGGAACAAATGCCGTTCCGGCGAAATTCTTCTCGAACGTGCCTTCATAAAGGGCGACACGGCTCTTCAGCAGCATAGCAGTGTTAGCATTGACACGCGTCGTCGCCATCTTAGACTGCTTGAGAAGTTCGTATGCCTTGTCAAGATCTTCAAGGATAAAACGCGCGACCTCATTGCGCGGGGCACGTTTGCTGGCGTCTGTCAAAGCCGCGGTCTCATCAGGCAGACAAGATGTGACAATCGGAAGGTCACCGAACAGTTTCATACGCTTAAAGTATTCAAAAGCCCGGAAGAAATACATCTCTCCTATGTAGTGCGCCACATTCGCAGGATTGCCACTGATTCTGCCGGCCTCATATTTCTGAAGCACATTGTCGAAGAAGAAATTGATTGTAGTTATGTTCTCCCATTTGTAGTTGTCGTTCTTAAGATCTGTCTTCCAGTCTCCAGTCTGGTACTTGGCGTCAGGATAGATGTCAGACATTATGTCTGTGGCGTTGTCGCTATAGATTCCGTAGCTCCAGTTCTCATGGCTCGGCAGAACTTCGGTATAGCGGCCGTTGCAATAAGCCTGAAGGTCGCTTTCATTGTTGAAATATTGTTCCGAGGCGACCGCGGACAATGGTTCCTTGTCAAGATAGTTATTACAGGAGACAAGTGCGAAGCCAGATAAAAGAAGGACTGCGAGAAGATAATGTATATTGGTTTTCATTGTTTTATGTTTTAAAGTGTTACACTTATGCCAAACGAGTAGGTTCGTGAAAGAGGATACGCTGAGCCGCCTTTTCCTGAACCGATGGTTTCCGGGTCAAAGAGTTTAGAGAGACGGGATCCTGTCCAAAGGTTCTCCCCTGAGAAGTACACGCGCACATTCTTGAGCCCAGCCTTTTCGGTGACTCTGTCCGGAAGGGTGTAACCTACCTGAAGGTTCTTTAGGCGTATGTAGGAGGCATCCTGAAGATACCTGCTTTGCACCTGACGGTTCTTGCTTCCTCCGGAGACCACAGGCCGTGGATAATATGAATCATAATTGGTCTCGGCATATCCTTCCTTTACAGACCATGAATTCTCGTCACGGAAATAATCCTCATGAGGTGTAAGTGCCTGCATCCACCACATATCATTGTCGGCTCCCCAGAAATAGTTATGATTCTGGAAATAATCTCTTTTCCCTACCCCTTGGAAGAAAACTCGAAGGTCAAAGCCCTTGTACGCAGCGTTGAGATCAAGTGAGAACATATAACGAGGCTGTTTGCTGCCGAGGAGTTTCTTGTCCCCAAGATTGTTCAATGTCCCGTCGCCACCATTGATGACTCCATCACCGTTCAGATCCTTATACATAACGTCACCCGCCGCGAAATCCTTACCCAAAGACTGCATTCCCAATCTGGCCTCTGCGGGAGCGGTTCCATGGTAAGCGGTATAATTAGCATCAAGCATGTCGAGGTAATCCATATATTCCTCATCCGTTTTTGCTATTCCCAAAGTCTCATATCCCCAGATCTCGTCAATATACCGTCCTTGGATGTAGGTGTCAATGGAGTTTGTAGGATTGTTAGCGTATCTGGTAATCTTCGTGCGCGAGTCCGAGAGGACAAAACGTGCTCCATAGGACAGACCGCAGGAAAGATAGTCTTTCCACGAAATCTCAAAGTCCCAGCCATGAGTTCGGAGGTCACAGTTGTTAGTTTTCGGAACATCGGTTCCAAGGATGTTCGGCAACTCGGCGGAAGGACCCACCATATTCTTAGTATCTCGGATATAGTACTCAAAACTTCCGGTCAACCGGCCGTTGAACAAGCCCCAATCAAGGCCAAGGTTGTAATTGTAGATTTTCTCCCACGTCAGCAGCTGACTGATAAGGGCCGGGAACCCGACTGTCGTTGGTTTCGCTCCGTTCTGAAGCCACTCTCCGTTATTGGGCTTTATGGAAAGAGTGCGGTAAGTCTGGTACCAGTTGTCAATGTTCTGGTTACCCAGAACTCCATACGAAGCGCGAAGTTTAAGGTTGCCGCACACTTGTGTCAAGTCCTCCCAAAACTTCTCGTTAGCTATGTTCCATCCCGCGGACACAGACGGGAGCCATATCCAACGTCGATTCTGGCGGAAACGCGATGTTCCATCATAACGCAAGTTGGCTTCTATCATGTAACGGCTATCATAATCATAATTGACACGTCCGAAGAATCCAGCGTTATCCCATTCTGAACGCCCTCCGTTTACTGACGGAGTCACTAGATTTCCATCAGAGCCAATTCCAGTGGTAAGGTCCACTTCTGGCAGACTGGAGACCAGAATGCCGTCACGCTGAAGACCAAATGTCTTCTGCTTCATGTTCTCAGTCTGGAAACCAAGCATGAAATGAAAGTTGTTCTTTTTGCCTATTGTTCTTTCATAATTGGAATAAACATTGAGATTGTAGAAATTCTCTCTGGTGTACTCCTCGTGAACGTGGCTCTCGCTTGAAACCTCAAAAGCGTTTCCATCAACATCGTACCCGTAAAGTTTTTGAGTGTCCCAATGGCGGGATTCCGAATATACCTGATAGTTGAACTCAGCATGAATATCCCATCCTTCCACCGGTCGCGCCACGAGACTGATCTGAGTATAGTTTCTGTCAGGCTGAGTCCTATCACTGCCTCCGTTCTCTAGTCCATTTATAGGGGACGGGCAATCAAAGATGTTCCCGTTCGGGTCATAGATTGGAATCACAGGCCAGCCTTGGCGGCCCAAATCATCGTACAAATTGTCAGTAAGGCTTGACGGACGCACATAGTCCTTGCGAACCCACCGGTGAGAAAACCCAAGTGTCATCCATTCTGTTATGTCAGCGTTGAACTTGCCGGTCAATGTATAGCGTTTAAGTCCTTCTTCACCCCAGGCAAGCATTCCGTCATTATCAAGATAATTTGCGGAGAAATAGTAGTTGATCTTGTCAGAGCCTCCGCTTACACTCACATTATGCTCCATAGAGAAGCTGTAATCTTTATATATGGCACTGAACCAGTCAGTGTTGGCCCAAGCCCCGCCATGATAAGGAACGTCCTGCCAGTTGCCATTGCCATAGATGTCATCCATAGTGTAAAGGGGATCGAACACACCCTTCGAATTCAGAAGAGTCCCGGCCTGATACCGCTCAATCTTCTCGATTGTTTCTTTTGAAAAGTGTGGTCCCCATCCCGGTGTGTTGACGCACGCGTCATCAAAGAACAGGGCAAAGGCTCTGGAGTCCATAGTATGATTGCGGTTCACAAGGTTGCTGAAACGGAACGAATTGTTGTAACTGATTGTCGCCTTACCTTGTGATCCTTTCTTTGTCGTGACGAGAATGACTCCGAACGGAGCCCGGCTACCATAGATTGAAGCGGAAGCCGCATCCTTAAGTACGGATATGCTTTCGATGTCCTGCGGGTTGACAGCATTGATGTCTCCTTCCATTCCATCTATGAGAATAAGAGGACTGCCGCTTGACCCGCTTCCTATTGTGCCGTTTCCTCTTATATTAATGGAAGCGTTCGTCTCAAGTTTGCCATCGGCCGATGTTATCTGAAGTCCGGGAACAACACCTTGCAGAGCCTGGGCAGCACTTGTCACAGGCCTGTCTTTCAGTGCCTCCTGATCAGCCACGCTTACCGAGCCGGTCATATTGACTTTTTTCTGGACACCGAACCCAACCACAACGACTTCGTCAAGCAAGGACGTGTCTGGTTTGAGCAGCAACCTCATCTCCTGGCCGGATACGGCCCTGACCTCCAAAGTTTCAGAACCGATGCAACTTACAACCAACACGGCTCCATCAGGGACTTTCAAAGTAAAGCGACCGTCAACATCAGTCATTGTCCCGTTCGCCCTATTCGCTTTTTCGTACACGAACGCCCCGATAACCGGGCCTTCGGCATCGCCAACATCACCTTTGACTGTGATTTCTGACTTCTGTATTGCCATAGTGCCTGCATTGACCTGGGCGCTGGCAGTGTCCAATGCCAAGGTGAATAAACCGACACACAGCAACAATACAACATACAACGTGCTGTTTTGCAAACAATTTGATTTCATAGAAAAATACTTGGTTAAAAGTGTTATTGTTTCTGTTGCAAAAGTAGCGACAAAAAAGAAAACTGATGATGACCGATAGTTCGTTTATAATGGTAATTGTTTCATTCTCTTTTCTCAGATAGTTTTTCACGAATAGTAATACCCTTGAACGCCATTACATACTTCACATTTTAAGACAAAATGACCAAATAAAGTGATAAATCGTTCAATTAATCACCTCGATTTTATTATCTTTGCAATACTACGTTAAGTAACCACATTTCATGAGAAACGTTCTACTAGTACTGCTCTTGGCTCTAAACGTTATTACGGCGGAAGGGGGACCAGTGAACTCACATCCGGTAATTGAGCACATCGGACTTAGAGACGGCATCTCAAATAATTTCGTGACGGACATAGCCCAGGACAAACACGGATTTATCTGGATCGGGACCGAAGCGGGGCTGAACCGTTTTGACGGAGTGAATTTCAAAATATTCAGCGAGCGGAATTCCGGACTCAAAGGTAATTCCATAAATTCTTTATTTTATGATGATACAGAAGATAAACTTTGGATAGGCTCAAAAAGAGGCGTGAATGTCCTTGGAGACTTTGAGGTTGGAAGAACCTGAGCTGCCGGATAGCCTCGGAAGCGTCAATGTGATCGATTTCTGCCGCGCTGCTGACGGAGGCATATACATTGTCAATCACTACAACTTCATATTGCACTATAAATGCGACAAGTTTGACGTGCTGAGACAGAACGAATTTCCCCTGTTGCCGATGTCATTCAGAAGCATTGCCTACGATGGTCAGGAAAACCTTTATGTAGGTCACGCCAACTACGGCTTCAGTATTGTGAACCTTAAGACAAGGAATGTTGAGAATTTCCATCACATCGCCAGTGATGTAGAAAGCCTTCCGAGCAATGATGTTGGAGAAATTTTCATAGACAGGTACAAAAACATCTGGCTTGGCACCAGTCGGGGTCTGGCGCTGTTCAATCCATCCACAAAAAAGTTCAGATCATTCCTGAATCACAATGCGGCATCTTGGAAAACTCCTTCGCCCAACATCTACTCCATAACAGAGACTGATGAAGGAGACCTGTTGATAGGTGGAGATTTGGGTGGCGTGGGTGTCCTTAACATCCGTGACCTTTCACTGTCCAACCCGGACAGGCTGAAATTCACTGTGCTTCCGTCTTCCGGTGGCCGGTACGGCATTTCCTCTATGAATATCCATAAGGTTTTTCAGGATTCATACGGCAACATTTGGATCGGTAATTATTCCGAAGGTCTGGATTTTATAAGCCACACTCACCCAAGATTCAACCTCCTTCCGTCATTCGGAGCCAACGTGAACAGCGAAAAGGGTCGGCCCGTCTGGTCTATCCATACAGATGGGAATGGCAATGTCTGGACCGGAGAAGAAAGCAGAATACGGGTTTTCGAAGATGGAGAATTGAAACGCACCTATGATTTGTCCTCGTACCTCAAAAGTCCACGGGAATACATATCCTCTTTGGTAAGAGTCGGTAATGAAATTCTGTTCAGTTCTTATGAAGACGGAATTTTCGCTCTTGAAATAAACAATGGAGGCGTCAGACGGATCAGCTCACCTGACAGTCAGAATTATGCCAATTGCTTTGCCGTACTGCCGGACGGCAAAGTGTACTTAGGAATGCAGGACGGGCTTTATGAATATGCCAATGGTGAACTGAAAAAAGACAACAAGATCTCAACCGCGACCTATAATCTTATCCCTAACGGGATCGCTGCCGACAGGCAAGGAAAATTGTGGATAGGGACATACGGCAGCGGAATTTTCATTTTTGACAAAGAAGATGAGATGGTTCATCACCTTGACGAAGCTAAAGGGATAAGTTCGAATGCCGTAAAGCAGCTTTATCTTGATTCACAAGGATGTATGTGGGTCGCGGGACAGGATGGTCTGAGTCAGATCGCGGACACCGATCGTCTCGATGAAATCAAGAATTATGGCTATGAATCAGGCCTGAACGACGCTCACATACGCGCATTTCAAGAAGACGGAGAAGGTAATCTATGGTTCAGCACCAACAATGGCATTTCAAGATTGAATCGAAACACCTCTAAAATCGACAACTATGATTACAATGACGGACTTCCGATGAGCAGTTTTATGGACCGAGCCGCATGCGGGACTCCTGATGGGAATCTCTATTTCGGTTCAAGTAACGGAGTGTGCGTGTTCAAACCGGAGCTGTTTTCAGACGCTGGAGGAAGAATTCCGGTTCAGATTGTGGATTGCCAGAACATCAATGACTCAAAAGACACCTCCATCAAAGTGTCCACAGGAAGTAGCGGTGTAAAAGAGATCAACGTTCCCTACGATGTGAACTCCTTGAGAATAACATTTTCCGTGACTGATTATTCTCTGAGACACACAGTAGAATATTCTTACAAAGTAGAAGGAGCTGACAAAAATTGGATTCCTGCAGGACGGGAACACGATGCCATCCTGAGAAACCTGCCAGCGGGAACATACATATTCATAATCAGGGCACGCCAGAGAAACCACGACTGGAACGATGGCAATCTTGCCAGACTAAAAATTGTTGTGACACCACCTGTTTGGCTTACGTGGTATGCCAAAGTGTTTTATGTAATTCTTATTATCCTGTCCATTTGGATAATCATCAGAATATACAAACGTAGGCTTTTGCTTAAGGGATCGCTTGAGATGGAACGCAGGAAAAGCATTGACGAGCAACGGCTCAACGATGAGAGATTACGTTTCTACACAAACATCACTCACGAGCTCCGCACTCCGCTGACTCTCATTCTCGGACCGCTGGAGGATCTTGACTCAGATGATAAGCTGCCTGATCCTTACAGGAAGAAGATCAAGACAATACATTCCAGTGCCATTCAACTGCTGAATCTTATCAATCAGATTCTGGAATTCCGTAAAGCCGAGACACATAACAGACGCCTTACGGTCTCAAAAGGACAAATAGCATCCATCATATCAGAAATCGGTTTGAGGTACAAGGAACTGAACCATAATGAAAAGGTTTCGATAAATCTCGACATCGACAACAGCCTCCCCGATATTTATTTTGACAGTGACGTCATACACACGATATTGAACAATCTGTTGAGCAATGCTGTAAAATACACTCCGGAAGGTTCCATCGGACTAAGTCTCAGATCCGTAAAAATCTCCGATGAGGATTTTGTGGAAATTGAGGTTGCCGACACAGGTTATGGAATAGACAAGAATTCTTTGCCTCACATCTTTGACCGATACTACCAGGCCGAGGGAATGCACCAAGCGTCTGGCACCGGCATCGGACTCGCCTTAGTGCGATCGTTGTCAAATCTGCACGAAGGCACGATCTCAGCCACAAGCGAAGTCGGCAAAGGGACTGTATTCACCCTACGACTTCGGATGTTCAATACTTACCCGAATGCATTACACAAGGAAAGTTCGGCAAGGAGACTGGCTTCCGGGGCTGATGGAAATGAAATCAAAGAAATTTCAGACAGACAACTTGTGGTGTTGGTTGTGGAGGATAACGATGACATCCGTGAGTACATAGAATCATCATTACAATCCAAATTCAAGGTTCTGACGGCCACCAACGGGGAAGAGGGGCTCAATCTTGCCAAGAGCCATATTCCCGATGTGATCATAAGTGACATCATGATGCCGCTGATGGATGGAACGGAACTGTGCAGGTCGGTCAAGGACGATGTTCGCACAAGTCACATTCCCGTCATACTCCTGACGGCCAAGGATTCCATACAGGACAAGGAAACCGGCTATGAGGCAGGGGCGGACTCATACATAACAAAACCATTCAGCGCCAAATTACTGACAAGTCGCATACAAAACATCCTGGATTCAAGGAAATCATTGGCTGCGTTCATTTCCTCCGGGCTGAGTGGCGGCCATTCCGGATACGATCCTGCCACAACGGGCGCAGATGAAGTTCATCGCCCTAAAATCAGTAAACTTGACGAATGCTTCATCCAAAAATTCACAAGGATAGTAGAGGATAATCTGACAATGGAAGAACTTGATATGACGTACATCCAAGACGCTCTCGGGATGAGCCATTCGACTCTTTACCGGAAAATTAAAGGTCTTACAGGTATGTCGGGAAATGAGTTCATCAGAAAAATACGGTTAAAAAAGGGCTACGAGTTGTTGGAGGAAGGACATAATGTGTCCGAGGCAGCATATTCGTGTGGTTTCAACGATGTCGGCCACTTCCGCAATTGTTTCAAGAATGAATACGGAATGTCTCCATCACAGTTTATCAAACAGAATCATCGGTAAGACATCCGAGTTATAGTCTCACAGCAATTATTATAAATAATTATTGTTTTTCATAAAATAATTAATATATTTGCAAAGAAGCGGTGCGGAAAGGACTCCGGCCGCCTAACTAAAAACTAATAGATATGATTACCTGGTGGACATCACTTAGTACGGCAATGCAGGTCCTTTGGGCCGTCACACTCTCGGCATCGCTGATTTTCGTCATTCAGACAGTCTTGACATTCCTGGGATTGGGAGATCACGACACGGATTTCGATCTGGACACATCGGACGGGTCTTTTGACACTGATCCTTCGATGAACCTCCTGACGTTCAGGAATCTGGTCAATTTCTGCCTCGGATTCGGCTGGACGGCCGTGCTGATGCACGACAAGATCCAGTCCAACGCGCTGCTGATCATCGTCTCGGTCATCGTGGGTGTGCTACTGGTCACCGTCGTGATGTGGATATTCAAATGGCTCAGCGGAATGCAGCAGACCGGTAACATCGATGTGCACAAGTCTGCGGTCGGATGCGAGGGAAAGGTCTATCTCACAATCCCCGGCGGGCGCAAGGGAGAAGGTAAGGTCCAGATCTCCATCAACAACGCCGTCAGGGAATATGACGCGATCACAGACGGTGAGACAATCCCCACCGGAACGGCGATCAAGGTCACTGAGGTCATCAACGATTACACCCTGCTGGTGGAGGGAATGACCCCGACAATCATCTAAAGGACCTTTCAAACCTAATGAATATCAAGAACTTCATGTTTATTTCTTAGAAGTATGGCCTGAAAAGATCAAGTAAATTAAATATTAAAGGAATATATAAACCCATTAAAGATTTTGAATATGGAACTATCTCTGATCCTTATCATCGTCGCAGTCATATTCGTGACATTCTCGGCGATCCTCAGGCGCTACCGCCGCTGCCCTTCCGACAAGGTGATGGTCATCTACGGTAAGACAGGCAAGAACAAGAGCGGTTCAATCTCTTCGGCCCGTTGCATCCACGGAGGTGCCGCCTTCGTGTGGCCTGTGTTCCAGGACTATGCGTTCCTCGACCTCAAGCCGATCTCCATCGAATGCAACCTGACGAACGCGCTTTCCAAGCAGAACATCCGTGTCGATGTGCCTTGCCGCTTCACCGTCGGCATCTCCACCGAGCCGGACAGCATGACAAACGCCGCCGAGAGGCTTCTCGGACTCTCCATCGACAACATCCAGAACATCGCGACCGACATTCTGTTCGGACAGCTTCGTCTGGTCATCGCCACTATGGACATCGAGGAGATCAACTCCGACCGTGACAAATTCCTTGTGGCCGTCAGCCAGAACGTCGAGGCTGAGCTCCGCAAGATCGGTCTGAAGCTCATCAACGTGAACGTGACCGACATCCGCGACGAGTCCGGCTACATCGAGGCCCTCGGTAAGGAGGCCGCCGCGAAGGCCATCAACGACGCCAAGAAGAGCGTCGCCGAGCAGAACCGTTACGGAGAGATCGGTAAGGCCGAGGCCGACAGGGACAAGGACATCAGAATCGCTGAGACCCAAAGAGATACCCGTATCAAGACCGCAGCCGCCAACGCCCTTGCTGTGCAGGGAGAGAACACCTCGAAGATCGACATAGCCAACTCCGATGCCCAGCGTCGTGAGAAAGAGGCCGAGGCTGCGCGCATTGCCGTGGCGGCAGAGAAGGTACAGGCCGCAAAGGCCCTTCAGGAGGCCTACCAGAGTGAGCGTGACGCCGAACTTGCCCGTGCCGAGAGAGAAAGGGCAACCCAACAGGCGAACATCGTCGTTCCAGCCCAGATTGACAAGGAAAAACTCATCATCGAGGCTGAGGCCGAGGCCGAGAAGGTCCGCAGGATGGCGAAAGGAGAAGCCGATGCCATATTCGCAAAGATGGACGCCCAGGCCCGTGGTACCCTTGAGATCCTGTCAAAGCAGGCCGAAGGTTTCAACGAGATGGTGCGCGCCGCCGCGGGAGACCCTCAGAAGGCCGTGCTTATGCTCATCGCCGACAAGCTTCCTGAGCTCGTCAAGACTCAGGTCGAGGCTGTCAAGGGCATAAAGATCGACAAGGTGACCGTCTGGGACGGCAATGGCGAAGGCAAGAACGGCAAGACATCCACCGCTAACTTCATCTCCGGTCTGATGGGCTCCGTACCTCCGCTACAGGATCTGTTCAACATGGCCGGAATGAATCTTCCTGAATATCTCAAAGGCAAGGAAGCCAAGCCGGAAGAGCAGACTCAGGAAGAATCCGCAGAAAAATAATCGTCATGCCGATAGTAGTAAATGTCGATGTGATGCTGGCCAGACGGAAAATGACTTCCGCCGAGCTGGCCGAAAAGATCGGGATTTCGGCGGTCAACCTGTCGATTCTGAAGACAGGAAAGGCCAAGGGTGTCCGGTTCAGCACACTCGATGCGCTCTGCAAGGCATTGGACTGTCAACCTGGAGACTTGCTGGAGTTCAGAGAGGCCACCGAGTGGTCCCCCACGCTCTTGTCGGAAAACGAAAAGTGAAAGTTTTTCGATAAAGTAATAGTTATCTTTCAAGGGACGGCATACGGGCCGTTCCTTTTCGTTATATTTGCACAACGAACCATGTGGCAGTAAACCACTCTGCCTAATTATGGTTTGCAGACATATTCATAGACTGAAATCTAAAAACAGATTATATGAAGAGGACAATTATCCTTGTGGCCGTCATGGCGGCGGTCGTCTGCGTCGGAACGGATGCGTCCGCGCAGAGAAAAACAAAGAAAAGCCAATTGATTCTCGACGGGACGGTGGTCAATGTCAATCCGTTGGCAAGGACATCACCGGTCGAGGAAAAACTGAAGGCCAAAAACACTCCGGGGATTGAATATGCTCCCACAAAGACCGTCTATCTCTATCCAAAGGGACAGGGAGTGGATCAGGGAATAGTCGAGAACGGCGTGGCTGTGACCAAGGGGCCGCTTGTGTCAAACGGGCTCGAAGGTCCGGAAAAGGCAGGTGGCTGGGGATTCATCTCCAATGTGACCGACAGCGCGCGTATCGACATATTCATGCCTGAGAAACCGAACGGGCAGATGGTCATCGCCTGTCCAGGCGGCGGGTACTCAGGCATTTCCGCTTGGAACGAAGGGACTTACGTAGCGAAATGGCTGAATGACAGAAATATAGCTTGCGCCGTGTTGAAATACCGCCTACCGAACGGACACCGTCAGGTTCCGCTTCAGGACGTGCAAAACGCATTCCGCTACTGCCGCCATCATTCACAGGATTGGGGCATCAAGCAGATCGGCGTTATGGGATTCTCGGCTGGAGGACACCTTGCCAGCACGGCGGAGACCATGTACGTGGACTCCACGACAAGGCCTGACTTCGCTGCACTCATCTACCCTGTCATTATTATGGACGAGAAAGCCACCCACCAAGGCTCCGTGGACAATCTCCTCGGTGGTGAGGCCTCATGGACAGGCAGGGAAGACAAAGCATTCGCCCAATGGTACAATGGGTTGAATGAATATGACGGATTGAAAAGAATGTACACAACCTACCACGATGTCACCCCTACCACTCCCCCGACATTCATCGGTGTGAGCACTTATGACAAGACCGTTCCGGTTGTCAGCTCAGTGAAGTTCTATCAGGCTCTCGTCAGGAACAAGGTTCCGGCCGAGTTCCACATCTATCCTCAGGGCGGTCACGGCTGGGGATTCACGGATCTGAGCATCGGTCTTGACCCTAAAGTCTGCAAGGATAACCTCGGATCATGCAGACCGGAGTTCTCCGCGGCTTTGGAAAGATGGCTAGGACAGCAGTTAGAAAGAGTGAACGGCAAGAAAGAGTCGCCGAAAGTCGCCCGGGAGCAGTTCACCCGCAAGCCGGACAAGGTTGTTTATCTGTACCCGGAGGGTCAGAATGTAGACAAGGGCATAGAAGGCATCACACTCGGTCCAGGCGAGAGCAACGGCTGCACAAAGAAAGAGGAGTTAACTAAGGACATGAACCTGAAGTTCACCGGGGACAGCGCAAGGTTCGAGCTATATCTGGCGAAGAATCCCAACGGGAAGATGGTCATCATCTGTCCGGGCGGAGCCTATTGGTTCACGGCTTATGTGCATGAAGGTCAGTATGCGGCCGAATGGCTCAACAGTCAGGGAATCAGCGCGGCCGTCTTGAAATATCGTCTGCCGTACGGTCACTGGAACGTACCTCTGAACGATGTGCAGAATGTTTTCCGCTACTGCCGTCATTACGCTCCGGAGTGGGGCGTGAAACAGATCGGTGTGATGGGATTCTCGGCCGGAGGACATCTTGCGGCGACAGCATCCACACAATACATAGATGCCGTGACAAGGCCAGATTTCTCCATCCTTGTCTATCCGGTCATCTCCTCTGAGCCAGGTGTCGGACACGAGGGAAGTTTCAACAACCTTATCGGTACAGAGAAAGGTTGGTACAACAGAAAGGGCAAGGACTTCGAGACATGGGACGAGGGCAAGAGGAAGTACGAGGCACTCAAGGAAAGATATTCTTTGGACAAGCAGGTCAGCGCAGACACGCCGAAGACATTCATCATATTCAGTTCCAATGATTATGGTGTTCCGCCGGAGAACGAGGTGCGCTACTTCAACGCCCTCGTGAAGAACGGAGTGCCTTGCGAGATGCACGCCTTTCCGGGTGGCGGCCACGGCTACGGTTTCAGCAACGTCAAGTACGGTAGCGACGCTATTCAGGAATATAGGGACGACTTCCTCGCCTCTATGGCACGCTTCCTCAAGGAGCTTTAGCAGAGGTCGCTTCGATGCTTCGACAGGCTCAGCAACCACAAGCTCAGCGACCACAAGCTCGCAACGATCACATAGCATGTCGGTCGCTGAGCTTGTCGAAGCGCCAAAAAGCAAAAACACAATAACAAACAAATAGAGCCATCCTCAAATCGGGGATGGCTCTTTTCATTATGCCGGACGGAATGTCCGGGAATATATTCGTAAAACTACTCGGCCTCGGTGGTTTCGCCCGGCATCATCACGACCTCGACGAAATTGCCGGAGTTGTAGAGCCTTGCCGCGGCCTCACGGATGGCGTCTTTGGTCATGCCATTTACTGCGGCCTCCCATTCCTTGTCGTAGTCGTAGCCACTGCGGAAGTAGCGGAGCAGGTCTGACAGCCAGTAAGAGTTGTTGATCCGGCTCTCAGGAACATTCTTCTTGAAATGCTCGATGGTCCTTGTGAACTGCTCATCGGTCGGACCGTCCTCGGCGAGTTTCTTGAAACCGTCCTGTGCGAGGGTTCTGAGCTTCTCAGCGAGGGCAGGCTTGCAGTTAAAATAAACCTGTAGGAGATACCTCCCGTTAGGGTCCTTGCGGGCATCCGCAACTGTGGAGGCACCGTACGTTCCGCCCTCATCCTCACGGAGAGTGTCGGTGTAGATCTGATCCAGAATATAGCTGACAGCGCTGGCAAGGGTCTGATCCTTTACAGAGAACGGACGGTAGTCGCTATAGACCTGAAGGACAGTGGTCAACGGGGTTTCCATCTTCTGATCGAAGACATCGACAACCTTGCCTTTGACAAGCTGAGGCTGCACATCAGCCCACTTGGCAGCCTTCTTGCCCTTAGGCAGAGAACCGATATATTTCTCAACCAATGGCTTGAGAGTCTCAAGGTTTACATCACCGACAATCACCATAGTGGCGCCGGCGACATCGGCGAACAGCTTGCGGTAATTCTTCTCGATGGTCTGGAGGTTTGCCTTTTCAAGCTTCTCCATGGAAAGCACCTCGTTCCTAGGATCGTCATTGTAGAGGACCTTGGTGAATCTCTTCTGGAAAGCGAAGTTAGGAGTGTTTTCCAGGTTCGGAAGCACGGCCTTGATCTGTGCGGTTGCGTTGTCATATTCCTCCTGATCGAAGCGAGGATCAGTAAACTCAAGGTAGAGAAGCTGGAAAGCGGTTTCCAGATCCTTTACTGAAGAGTTGCCAGAAATTCCGTTGTAAAGGTCGTCAATGAAAGGATTGACGCTGACCATCTTGCCAGAAAGCATCTTGGAAAGTTCGGTTCCTTTGAATTTCGACAAACCCTGCGCACTCTGGAAGACACTGAATATACTGCCGTCGAATGAAGGCAGATCCTCCGTCGGGATAAGGCTTTCTCCGCCTGCTTTATAGAAAGAGAAAAGTATCTGATCCTTCTTGTGGTCGGTAGGAAGAACGACAACCCTCGCACCGTTGGAGAGAATCCACTCTGTGGCGCCATAGATCGTCTTGGATGTCTTCTTCACCTTGCCTCCAGCCAGTGTGGAAGGATCCATCAAAGGCTCGTTGGAAGTCTCCTCGACAGGAGCTTCGATCTCGGACTTCTTCACTTCCTCTACGACCTGAAGCAGTTGCTCTGTCGTCGGAGTCGCAATCCCTTCCTTCTCAGGACCGCTGTAGATGACAACAAGGCTGTTCTGGTCAGCGAAAGCCTGAGTCAGAACCTGATTCATCACCTGAGCGTTGATCTGACCGAAGATTGCCTTGACAAGTTCCAGTTTTGTCGCCGGCTCAAGGATGGCATAACTGCTGAAGAAATTGCTGATCAGAGGGTTGACAAACTCGCTGTTCTTACGGGTGTCCGCCTGGTTGGCGGCCTTCTCATAGTAAGCGATGATGTTGTCCTTGGCCCTGTTCACCTCACCTTCGGTGAATCCGTATCTCTTCATTCTTTCAAGCTCGGTCACAAAGGCTTTGAATCCTCCGAGAATGTTATCCTCTTTCAGGGAGACATTTCCGTCAGCGCCCTCGATGACCTCACAGAGCTTTCCGAATCCGAAGCTGCCATAAAGGAATGGGGCGTCAGCCTTGGATGTGATGTCATTGAAACGCTCGCTCATCACAGACTGCACCACGTTCTCGATCAAGTCGTTCATCAGACCTATGGCGGTGGCGTTCAGCGACTCGTCACGAGCTTCGCTTTCCCAGACCATCTCTACTGACGGAGATGTGGTCTCCGGGTCAGTTATCACAGCCACACGCGGCTCAGTGAACTCTTTGAACTGAATCTTCTCCTTGGCCTTAGGGTTCACGGCGGCAGGAATGTCAGCGAATATCGACTTGATCTTTCCCTCAACAGCATCCACATCGATGTCTCCTACAACTATGACGGCCTGCATGTCAGGACGATACCATGTCTGATAGAAGTTCACGAGGCTCTCAGGCTTGAAGGTCTCAAGGTTCTCTTTGCTTCCGATAAGGGTGCAGGTGGCGTACTTGGTGTCACCGTAGAGGTAAGGAAGGGACTTCTCAAAAGTTCTCCAACCGGCATTCCTGCGGGAACGCCTCTCCTCGATGATCACCGGACGCTCCTTGTCAATCTCGGCAGGATCGTTGGTCACGAAATGTGAATAGTCGTGAAGGATCAGAAGGCAGGTGTCCACAACCGATTCCCTTACCAAAGGAATATTGTTGAGCATATATGTGGTCTGGTCAATGCCAGTGGAAGCGTTCACATTCCCACCGAAAGAAGCTCCGATGCTCTGGAGCCAGTTCAGTATGCCCTTCCCTGGAAAATTCTTGGTACCGTTGAAGCACATGTGCTCAAGGAAGTGCGCGAGACCGTCCTGGTCAGGAGTCTCCTGAATAGCTCCGACATTGGTGGCGAGGTAGAACTCTGCCCTGCCAGCAGGTTTGTCATTGTGTCTGATGTAGTAGGTCAGACCGTTCTCCAGCTTGCCGACCCTGACCGACGGGTCATTCGGAAGCTGCTGCATCTGCGCGCTTACCACGAATGCCGAAGCACTCAGAAGGAAAGCGGAGACTAAAATCAAAAATCTTTTCATACTAATCTATATTAGGATTATTATTGTTCATCAATATATTCAAGAATATCCCCGGGCTGGCAATCCAACGCCCTGCACACAGCCTCCAAAGTGGAGAATCTGACGGCCTTTGCCTTTCCTGTCTTCAGAATGGAAAGGTTGGCGGGAGTGATTCCGATCTTCTCGGCAAGTGCTGCGGATGACATCTTCCGCTTTGCCAGCATGACATCGACATTGACTACTATAGGCATATCATTCAATTTTCAGCACGGCAAACTTACATCAAAATATTCGTTATTCCAAATATATTTTCCGATTTTCGATAAATATTTATTGAATATGTCAACTCCAGCGAAAATTGAGGCAAAAAACGTTATATTTGTAGGGCAAAACGGTCACTTCGACAAGCTCAGTGACCGCAGTGCCTCGGTCGCTGAGCTTGTCGAAGCGCCGAAGCGACCAACCGCTAAGAAGCTGTTTGATTTGTTTGTTTGAAGATTTGAGAGTGAAAAACTTCAGTTTTGACCGCTTCTTCCAAGGAGGATAGCGGTGCTATCTGACTGAAGAAGCGGGAAGAAGATGAAGATTTTTTCACCTCAAAGAACATTTCAAGCAAATCAAAACAGCTTCTCAGAAACAACAACAAAGCTGGAACGAAAAGTTAAAGAACAATGTTCGAGGATTTCAAACTGAAAGTCTTTATGGCAGTGGCCGAAAACGGCAGCTTCACCATCGCGGCGAAGGTGCTTGGCGTCACACAGCCTGCCGTGAGCCAGAACATAGCCGAACTTGAAAGGGCCATGGGGACTGAACTGTTCACCAGAGGCAAAGGCGCGGTGACCCTGACTGCGGCAGGAATCACTTTCAAGGAATATGCGGAAAAGATTCTGTACTGGTACTCAGCGGCAGGGCGTATGTTCGGTCCTTCCGGCAAGATCACCGTCAACAAACCTGTCAGAATCTCCGCTGACGGATTCATCGCCAGCCATATCATGCCCGATGCACTTGCCAAACTCTTGACCTTCAATCCTTCTTTGACATTCTCTATTCAAAGGATCTCTTCAGGTGATGATTCAGACATAAGGATTTACGCCAAAAGACACGTGATTGAACCGTCATTCGAGGACATCGGCACATTTCTGTTCAGTGTCACGGCATCAGCGGTAAGCTCCAACCCGGCATATTCAAAAATCACAGAACTGACAGGCCTTCCGCAGAGCGACAGACTTGCGGTTCCGGAGATATATTCAGAGATTCTGCCGCTGGATTTGAAGGCTCGCGTGGCAGTCGTGTCGGATTCGGTCGAGACCATCGAGAAACTGGTGATGGACTCCCCTGACATCATCGGACTCCTCCCACTCCCTGCTGTACCTCAAGACCTCTTCGTGCTTTCTATTCCCCTGCCCGACTTAACTTTCGACGTGCATCTTGAAGCCTCGGATGCCACAAATCCAATCGCCTCCACCCTCCAGCGTATCCTTTGCGACCAATATCCGGCATAAGGGACTAATCCTCCTTGCCTTCGAGGATCAATGAGACAAGATCTTCGACATCCTCGTTTGCTATCTCTAAATCAAAAGCCTCAGGATCAAACGATTCTCCTTTCCGTAGTCCGAGCCATTCCTCATAGGAGGCCTTCTCTTCCGGATCATCAATCTTCCCGGACAGGATGTCAAGCATTTGCGCATAGCCCCAAACGCCACCGACATCTTCCGGAGGGCAGGCCCCTTTGCCTGATGTCACACAAATATCCTCACCAAGCAAAGGTTCGTCACTGACCGACGAGACTCTGACATTGTGAATCCAGCCATCTCCGAAATACCCGGGCAATCTTTCCTGATCACCTTTTTGAGTGTTAAATAAAGATTTACAAAACGCTTTCATCTCCAAGTTGGTCAGAAGCACCTGTATTGCATATTGACGTGAAAATCTTGCTCCTTTAGATTCGAGTTTTTCAGCCCAATCCGGCCTCCATGGGCATAGGTACGTTGTATGGCTGAAAGTGTTTTGTAAAATGTCGACAGGAAGCGTGTACGAATAGTTGACTGGAAATGCTCCCAATAATATTGACCTAAAGCGTACAAAAACATTGAGAGGAAGTGCGTACAGAAATATTGACCGGAAGCCCGAACAAAAGACATTGACTGGAAATGCGCGCAAAAAAAAGAGGACGGCCAAGACTTCGGTCGTCCTCTTACGGAATCTTGCGATGCCTGATTACTCAGCAGGATGGATGGCGCCCATCGGGCAGGCGTCGGCGCAGGTGCCGCAGTCGATGCAGGCGTTAGGGTCGATGGTGTAAACGTCACCCTCGTGGATAGCACCCTGAGGGCACTCGCCTGCGCATGTGCCGCAAGCTACGCAATC
Organism: uncultured Bacteroidales bacterium; assembly: GCA_934667175.1. Lineage (GTDB taxonomy): Bacteria > Bacteroidota > Bacteroidia > Bacteroidales > UBA932 > Cryptobacteroides. The sequence continues at coordinate 84,189 of CAKULN010000006.1, forward strand.
AGTTTCTGAAATCTTGTAAGCCATAATTCAAATAATAAAATTGTTGTCCTTTTGCCTGTCTCCGGAAATCCGGAAACATTATGCAAATATAAATCTTAAAATCACAATATCAAACCCCATACCACAAAAACGACGAGGGCGATCCCGACTTTTATGGCCTTTGCCTTCAGAAAGGAGGATTTGCTGTCGGCCAGGAGAGGAAGCGATGCGTGGCCGTCCTGCACGATGGAATTGGCCAGCAGGACGGGGAACGGAATGACTCCGCTTGCGAACAAAGTAACGAAAACAAGATGAGGTCCAGACTCCGGAATCAAGCCTATCACTATGGCCAGCAGGATCATAAGGGCGGTGTTGTCACTTACCCAAGCCGTGATGTCTATGAAATTGAACATGACGCCGATGACCAAAAGCACTCCAAAAGTCCAAAGGAATATGCTCGGAAGGTGCTTGCGGACAATGTGTTCCCAAAGATGTTCCTCGACAAAATGATCGGAGGCGAAAAGCAAGGCGGCCAGCACGACAAGGCTCAGTGCACCGAAAAGCCAGAAAGTCCACTCCTCATTGAAGACATCAAGTCCCTCAGACTCACCACCTTCCTCCAAAAGACCAAGAAGCAGGGCGGCAATGAATATCACGACTCCGATGAACAGGAATATTCTTGTCCTGCCAAAATGTCTGCCCTCATTGTGATGATGCCCGCCCTGATGCTCGCATCCGTCACCGTGAAGCTCAAAGGAATCCTCCAGGCGGGTCGGCAGTGGCTTGCCTTTAGAGTAGAACCTGTCAATCAGCAGACCGGTCACGACGGCAAGAACGAAAAGAATCAGGAACAGGAGAGCGGCATCGCCGGGAAACATCGCCAGCATCATGAACGACTCGTCACCCGTCGTGGCGATCATCATGGCCACCAGCGCCCCGAAACTCAGCATGCGGTGCGTGTAAAGTGACACGGCGGCGAAACCTCCGACGCATCCAGGCACGGAACCGAGCAAGGCGGAGACGAGGACCTGCGCAAAACCAGACTTTTTGAGGGATCTGAATATCCTGCCGTCAGACTCAACGTTGAACGACTCGATTATCATCATCATGACGACAACCAAGCCGGAGATCAGGACCGCGCCACGCAAGGCGTCAAGTAAAACGGAAATCAACATGGTCTGCTATGCGGTCACCCAGCCGGTGAGATAAAGGTTGATGATAGGACGGAGAGGCGAGTTCGTGGTCAAGGTCAAGACAATCAGACACTCCCCCGCCGGGAATCCTTTCGTGTCAAAAGTCACTTCCAGTTCTCCTTTTCCTCCGGCTGGAACGTCAGCGAAAGCCTTGGCCTTCACGTGCGAACTGTCGGAATCCACCTTATATATTCCAAAAGGAGACTTGCCTTTGTTGGTAAACGTGAACTTGCAGTCCACATTCGTTCCGGCCTTGACCTTGCCGAACGAAAACGTGCTCTCGTCAGCCATCGGATTCGGGCCGTCATTCCGTTCTTTCTCTGTCAGATCGGAGAAATTCTCTTTGGTGTACGTGAATATTCCTATACGGCTCTTCCCCGCCCCGAGCTCGGGATTAGGGTCCGCCACAATGGCTTCCGCTCCGGCGGCCAGCGGCTCTATTTCAGACGACGGCGACACCACCGCCTTATACTGACGGCCGTCGACAAGCGGCGTGGCATAGTAGTAATTCTTGCCCCAATGCCGCCTGTCAGCGGTAACCGTGTACGAGATCTTTGCCGTGGAATTGGCCGGAACAGGGTTTGGAGATATCTTGACCGACAAGCCCTCACTGACATCGGAAAACTTTACAGAAATCGGCTCTTTCCCAAGATTGGCCACTGTCACGGTCCCGCTCTTCTGCTGTCCCTGGGAAAGGTTGCCTCCTTTGATGTCAACCTTCTTGAAGGCCAAATTGCCGAAGCGGATCGGATAAAGTTCCCTCAGGGAGAGTTGTTTGTCGTGGCTCACGCCCCTCAGTCTCAGAATGACAGGCTGCTTCAAGCCTGAGAAATATGCGGTCAGAGACTTGTCGAAAGGATAGCCTTTCTCATCATTCTTGAAAGTGGCCTTGATGGTTCCGGTCTCACCTGGATTTATCGGTTTCTTGGTCCACTCGACGTTGGTGCAGCCGCAGGAGGACACGACATTGTAGATCAGCAACGCTTTGCCTCCCACATTCTTGACCGTGAATATTGCTGTCACCGGCCCGTCTGACACCAGAATGTCCCCGAAATCGTGCACGGTCTTGTCCAATTGGACGATTCCGCCGAATGTGTTGTCCTTCCCGGAGCCCTGAGCGGCGACGAGGCCGCTTGCGGACACAAGCAGAAGCAGCGCGGCGGCGATATGTTTGAAAATATTCATAAATAACGTTTTTTAAGGAAGTCGCTTTGTCAGGATGAAATTTTCTTGCAAGAATATTTCAGACCCGGCAAGGAGCTTCGAAATATTCGAAGGAATACAAATTCCTTTCCATCGGCAAATTTACCACTTAAAAGATACTTTTTCAAATCCCGTCTAAAATTTGTAATTTTGTACGATTATGCGATTTAAAAAGAATGGCGAACATAGAACAGAATTACGACTACACAGACGATAACATAAAGACCCTGGAAGGTGTCGAACACATCCGCAGGCGTCCTGGAATGTACATCGGAAGACTTGGCAACGGCTCCAACCCAGGGGACGGCATCTATGTGCTGCTCAAGGAGATTGTGGACAACTGCATCGACGAGTTCTCCGCCGGGTTCGGCAAGCAGGTCATCATAAAGATCGAGGACAAACAGGTCACGGTGAGGGATTTCGGACGAGGAATCCCGCTCGGCTCAGTCATCAAGGCGACCAGCCAGCTGAACACCGGAGGAAAGTTCGATGACAAGGCCTTCAAGAAGTCCGTGGGGTTGAACGGTGTGGGTACCAAGGCGGTGAACGCCCTGTCCGAGAGGTTCTATGTGGAGTCCTTCAGAGACGGTGAGAGCTCTTGGGCAAGTTACGTGCGCGGAGAACTCGTGGACAGCGGCAGAAAGGAGAAAACCGGAGAGAAGAACGGAACTCTTGTGACCTTCACTCCGGACAGCACGATGTTCGGGAACTTCGAGTTCAACATGGACTATGTCGAGACGATGGTCAAGAACTACTCCTACCTTAAGAAAGGATTGGCTCTTGTGCTGAACGGGACGACATACAAATCCGAAAACGGTCTGCTTGATCTCATCAAGGACTCCATCAGCGAGACTCCTCTTTACGAGCCGATCCATCTTGTCGGAGAGGATGTAGAGGTCGTGCTGACGCACGGCAACTCCTACGGCGAGAACATCGCTTCGTTCGTCAACGGACAGAACACCCGTGACGGAGGAACGCATCTGGCCGCTTTCAGGGAGGCCATAGCCAAGACCCTCAAGGAGTTCTACAAGAAAAACTACGCTCCGGAGGACTGCCGTCAGGGAATAATCGGAGCGATAAGCATCCAGATCCAGGAGCCGAACTTCGAAGGTCAGACCAAGACGAAACTCGGTTCCACCTATATGTGGGAAAAGGAGAAGACGGACGAAAACGGCAAGAAGATCCTGAACCCGGACGGCTCGATCGAGATCGACCGCGGACCGACGATCAGGTCGTTCGTCAACGACTTCATCGCCAGAAACCTGGACAACTATCTTCGCATCCACAAGGACATCGTCCCGATCATCGAGAACAAGATCAAGGAGTCGCAGGCCGAGCGCGAGGAGATCTCCGGAATCCAGAAGAAGACAAGGGAAAGGAACAAGAAAGCGAATGTCTATAACCGCAAGCTGCGCGACTGCCGTTTCCACTACGGTGACAAGCTGCCAAAGGGCAAGGAAGATTTCGGGGAGCTCACGAGCATATTCATCACTGAGGGAGACTCCGCGAGCGGAACCATCACCAAGGTGAGAAAAGCCGAGTATCAGGCCGTGTTCAGCCTGCGTGGAAAGCCTATCAACTGCTACAAGGAGAGTCACAAGAAGGTGGCGGAGAACGAGGAGCTGAACCTGCTGATCTCGGCTCTCGGTGTCGAGGACGACCTTGACAACCTGCGCTACAACAACATCATTGTTGCGACCGATGCCGATGATGACGGAATGCACATCAGGATGCTCGTGCTGACTTTCTTTATGAAATATTACCCGGATCTCATCAGGCGGGGACACGTGCATATTCTTCAGACGCCTCTTTTCAGGGTGGCGAACAAGAAAGAGAGACGCTACTGCTACTCCATCGATGAGAAGGAGGCCGCAGTCAAGGAGATGAAGACCTCAGTGCAGATAACAAGGTTCAAAGGTCTTGGAGAGATCTCTTCGGACGAGTTCGTGGACTTCATCGGAGAGAACATGAGGCTTGACCTCGTGAAGCTGTCCGATGAGGAATCCATCGCCGACATCATGGAGTTCTACATGGGCGACAACACGATCGACCGTCAGAACTTCATCCGCGCGAACCTGCGCTCCGAGGAAGAACTTGAGGACGTAAACATCTAATATTCACAGATTATGTCACGTTGGGCGAAATTTTGCGGCTGGCTGCTGAAAAAGATGGGTTGGACCACTGTCGGTGGCCCGGCTCCAGAGGACAAATGTGTCATCCTTGGCGTTCCTCACACTTCCGTGTGGGATTTCGTCATATCCTATCTTTTCTACACGCAGTTTGACCAGACCGCGCACGTCATGATCAAGAAGGAGTTCTTCTTCTGGCCGGTAGGAGTCTTCCTTCGCAAGGTCGGATGCATCCCGGTTGACAGGGGCAGCGCCGCCGCGATGGTCAAGAGCCTCATAGAGGAGATGGAGAAAGTGGACAGATTCCACCTCGCCATAGCCCCGGAAGGCACAAGGAAGGCTGTAAAGAAATGGAAGACTGGTTACCATCTGATCGCCAGAGAGGTCGGATGCCCTGTCTATATGGGTTATTTCGACTGGAAGACCAAGTGCGTCAGCATTGGGGAGAAAGTAGAACTGACGGATGACGCGCGCGCGGATACCGACAGAATCCAGGCCCTCTACGAACAAAAACACTTCGTGGGCAAGCACCCAGAAGGTTACATCACTCATTAAAAAGGACAAATATGCCGATTTTCAGCCAAAGCAGGGAAAACTACGTCACAACCCTTGCCAAGCTATTTGAATATGCCACCGACAATTTCGCCAAACGGCCGCTTTCGCGGTTCGTCGAGGGAGGGCAGGAATATACCTACGAAAGCTTCAAGCACAAGTGTCTTGAGTTGTCGCACCGGTTCAACCGGTTCGGAATCAGCGCGAGAGACAAGGTGGCCATCCTGTCCGGCAACATGCCGAATTGGACAGTGGCGATGTTCTCGTGCGTGCCGTTCGGGCGCGTGACAGTGCCTATCCTTCCGGATTCTTCCGAAAGTGAGGTGACGAACATCCTCAACCACTCGGAGTGCAAGGCGATCTTCGTGTCAAAGAAGCTGCTCGGAAAACTGAGTCAGGAAGTTATCGACAAGATGACTCTCGTGATCGACATCGAGACATTCGAGTTCATCAAGAAGGACGACAAGGCTTTCACATGCGAGGGCCATGGGGTTGATCCCCAGGCCGATGACTTGGCCTCAATCATCTACACGTCAGGGACTTCAGGAAAGGCCAAGGGCGTGATGCTCAGCCACCGCAACTTCTGTCAGAACGTCATAGCCGCCTACCACGCCCAGAAAGCCGGGAAGCGGGACCGCTGGCTTTCCATCCTTCCGATGTCCCACACCTACGAGATGGCGTTCAGCGTCCTCTACCCGTTGTACGTCGGAGGTTGCGTCTATTATATTCAGAAACCGCCTACCCCGAGCATCCTGATGCAGGCTATGAAGAAGGTGCATCCGACCATCATGTGCTCTGTGCCGCTCATCATCGAGAAGGTTTACAAGAACAGCGTCGTGCCGACAGTCCAAAAAAGCCGCGTGCTGTCCTGGATGAAAGAGCATACTCCCCGCCTCCTTTACTGGTTGATCGGAAAGAAACTGTACAACTCTTTCGGCGGCAAGCTGAAGTTCTTCGGCATCGGCGGCTCGAAACTCGACTCCACGGTGGAGGATTTCCTCAACAAGGCCGGATTCCCTTACGCCATCGGCTACGGTCTGACCGAGACTGCTCCACTGATCACCAACGCGTGCGTGGGAAAGACAGTGGTCGGTTCAATCGGAGTGCCCGCCTATAACGTGGAGGTCAAGCTCCAGAACGTGAACCCGGAGACCGGCGAGGGCGAGATCGTCGCCAAAGGAGACAATGTGATGCTGGGCTACTACCGCGATCCTGAAAGGACCCGTTCCGTGCTCACGGACGACGGATGGTTCCGCACCAACGACCTTGCGTGCCAGGACTCAAAGGGACGCTACTACATCAAGGGAAGGCTCGGGAATATGATCGTGGGGCCTTCCGGAGAGAACATCTACCCGGAGGAAATCGAGCAGGTGATCAACACTTTTTCCGGTGTGAACGAATCCCTTGTGGTCGAAAGGAACGGCAAGCTTGTCGCACTGGTCAAATTCGATGACAATGTGCTGGACTGGAACCAGGAACGCGAGGACAAATTCTTCGACAACCTCCAGTCAATGAAGCAGTCTGTCCTTGAATATGTCAACAAGCATGTCAGCAAGCAGTCCAAGATCGGTGAGGTCGAGGCGATGAAAGAGAACTTCGAAAAGACCGCGACCCACAAGATCCGCCGGTTCAAGTACAAGGAAAAGCAATCCGACGAGACACCGGCCAACGAACTAGATGACAAATCCGGTGGGAACACTTCCGCCCAAAAGTAAGATTCACGGATTTATATTACACAGACCGGATCCCTACCACTCACGCTCACGGTAAGGATTCGGTTTGTCCGTTACAGGAAGATTGGAGTCATTCTCGACCTTGACGCAATCATGGATGCTGATCTCCGCGTCAGGTTTCCATTTGGAGAAGTCATTTCCTTTGATGGCCACATCGCCGCAGTACTGAACGTCAATCACCGGCTGTCCAGCGAAAAGAGGCGCATAAGTCTTTGAATCAATGAATATGTTGTCGGAGATGTCAAGTGTCCCCACACTTCTGGCATAGACAATCTGGCTGTCAAAGGTCGAGACAGTGTTGCCCGTGAATATCACCCTGTTATGGTAGAAGAAATCATTCCCTCTTGTCTTAGCCGGGATTTCAGGATCAATCTGGAGAATGGCCTGCGGGCCGTTCGCACCGATGGCCAGGTCGGTGAACCTGTTGTTTCTTATCACGATATTCTTTGTCCTGCCGGACTCGTACCAGAAATTGGCGTCGCCGCTTACGCAGATCCCGGCCATCTGGGAGGCAAAGTCGCAGTCCTCTACGAGCACGTCACCATAAGTAGAAAGCAGCAAGCTCCTGGCCCTGTTGTAGCGGACAGTACAGTTCCTGATCGTCACGTCAGCCCCGCAGGAAAGATTCTCAAGAGCCAGATTCGTCGGGGCATCGACCTCGGTCAGGTCAAAATCGGTCTCGATAAGATAAGCCCTACGGTCGGATTTGTCTATTGCATTTATCACTCCCGTTCCTATCGGACGAAGATTGGACTTGTCCACGAAACTGATCCTGTCACCCTTGTCGGCGAACTGGTTGCCGACCTGTTGGAAATGGCCGAAATGCGCCCGCAAAGTATTCGTAGACAGCACAGAATCCACGAGCATATATATTCCGTGAATGTTGGCCGCATCGTCCAGCATGCTCTCGAACAGGCAATTCTCGATGGTTACCTTTCCGTTGCAGCTGACGAAGTGAGTCGCATCCGCTGAAGTGGTCACCATTCTCGGAGAGCCCTCGTGCGCGGCTGTCGAAAACCCTGACACCGAGATATTCTCTGAATATTCAGCGATCAGTCCCATTCCGCCGCTTCGGTAGATATGGACATCCTCTATGTTTATATTCTTGGAAGACAGGACCGCTATCGCCGGGAAACGTCTGTTCAGCCCGGTAGGCCCCTTGTCGTCCCAGACGCTTCCGACCGGAGGCACATCCCTCGCGCTGAGACGTGTGAACTCGATGATGCCATCACCTATCTCCCGGGCTCCCATCTCCCCTGACCAATAGCCGTGGTCGTAGGCGCAGGTGTCAAAGAATGGTCTGTGGGTCTTCGGGTCAAACAGAATGCTCTCCCCCATCGCATATTCCCAGTCATAGCCTCCGAAAAACAGCCTGTCACCCTCTATCCTGTACTTTGTGTCCGGCAGCACCTTGACCGTGAAGCTCCTGGCCACAGGATCGTTCGACAGCACAGTTCCCTCGAACGTCCATGGGTAGTCATAATCCACCGACACCCCTTTGATCGTGACGTTGGAAGAGCCCTTTACCGCGAACGGCACCATGCAACCGTGGAACAGGAAATCAGTTCCCTGCCCCTCGATCGTCACGTTCTTCATGTCCTTAACCAAGAATGCAATTCGCTTGTCCCCGCTGTCATTGTTGGACAGAGTGAGGAACTCTTCCGCCCCTTTCTCCGGATAGAACGGGTAAAGACCTTTCCCGAAGCGGATCCTTACATTACCCTTAGGATAATCTTTCAGAATCCCGACCACAACCGGAGTATAATCCTTCACATCCGGATCGAAAGCGACATCAACCGTTTTCACCGAGCACGATGCAACCGCAGCGCAGATTACGGCAACCACAACCACGAAGATTCCATTCTTGATGTTCATTGTCAGTGTCAATTTTCCGTAAACTTACGAAAAAGATAGGAATAATTAAAGAGAGGGTGACTTTTGGTCACCCTCTCAGTCGGGCGGCAGATGGCACCAGAATACTATTCCGACTCAGGCTCTTCTACTTTTTACGGTAATGAGCCTTGACATAATACTTTTTGCCATTAACCATCCTGAAATGACCTCTGACAAAAACTATATGTGCGACATCCTTGCAGTCTATGCAAAGGCGCTCGTCAACGCTTATTTGGATAATAATGTTTTTCATTACAAAAAATGAATTTGGAGTATGCTGCGAGCCGGGAGCGGCTTGTCAAGATCACATCGCCCGTCAAACAAAAAACAGGGCAAGAAAAAAACTTTCCGACCCTGTATTAAATTCGCGTTGAGCTTGCCTCTCAACTCCTATTATTATCCGAGACAAAGATAATTAAAGTTTCATTGATTACAAATAATTTGTCACAAATTTGCAGTCACAAATTTGCCGGAAGTTTGACACTTCCATGAACTGAAAATCCACGTATGAATCCCGTAAATAATTGATAGAGTTCCGCCCGGAAC
>CAKULN010000007.1 GCA_934667175.1 uncultured Bacteroidales bacterium
GATCGTAATTAATCGTTTACCCATAAACTGTTTTTTAATAATGGTGTTATGATTTTGCTAATCGTCCAGTTTAGGAATATTCATCAAAGCCTCGACTCAATTCAACAGCCTTCTTAAGACGGTTTGCCATGAGGGCTGCCAAAGGTGCGAAAAGGATTGCGGTAGCCAAAAATCAAAGTTATTTTATCAAATATTCGCTTAAAGTTTAGGAGTGTTACTATATTTTTGTGATGAGTATGTCATTGAATTGACAACGTCATTGTTAATGACACTGTTTAATTGATAATCAATTATACATTTGTTTTACTAAACTGGACGATTAACAACACCATTATTTAAAAAACAGTTTATGGGTAAACGTTTATTCACAGCTTTGCTTGCGCTTCTGCTGATCGGAGCGCAGGCGTTCGCCCAGTCCTCCGTCTCCGGAAAGGTCACGGATGCGACAGGGGAACCATGTGTCGGCGCCAATGTCCTCATCAAGGGCACCACGACCGGCACGATGACAGACTTGGACGGTAACTACAGCCTGCCACATGTGAAGCAGGGCGCCATCCTCGTCTTCTCCAGCATTGGTTACACCACACAAGAGGTCAAAGTCGGAGCCTCGTCCGTGATCAATGTAGTCCTAAAAAGCGATTCTGACTTCCTCAATGAGGTGGTTGTTGTCGGTTACGGCTCGGCCAAGCGTAAGGATCTCACTGGATCACTCACGCAGATTGACAACAAGCTGATCGCATCCCAAAACGCCTCTTCCGCCACAAAGGCATTAGAAGGTGCGGTTCCAGGTATTGTGTATGCGTCTGTTGATGGTCAGCCTGGTAATGATGCCGGCCTTCGTGTACGTGGTCTTGGCTCGACCAACGTCGGTGCGTCCAACGCTCTTGTCATCATAGATGGTGTTCCGGCTCAAGGGGACAACCCTCTGTCGAACATGAATCAGGAGGACATCGCCTCGATTACTGTTCTGAAGGATGCCGCCTCAACCGCCATCTACGGATCGCGTGGAGCAAATGGTGTCATCCTTGTGACCACCAAGAGAGGAACCGATGGCAGGACAAAGATCAGTTTCCAGGCTCGTGCCGGTTGGAACACAGTGGGCTCTTACAAAGTCGGGCAAGTGGATGATGCTGCTGGAATCTATGAATATCTCTGGCAGTCCATATACAACTCTTACCGTTATGGTGTGAACGGATGTGGCCCTGCTCTGAACACGGAGACTGGCGAGTACTACACGAACATCAACAACCCGAATGTTACTCACGAAGAAGCAGCCGAATTCGCCAGCCAACACTTGTTCAATTACATCGGCCAGAACAATACTTTCGGACGTAATGTGTTGGGCAACTACATGGCTTACAATGTGCCTGGAACCATCTATACTCCAGACGGAACGGGGTCGTCTGCCAGCTCGACAATGACGGGCTCATATCTTGTCGGCACAGATGGCAAGATCAATCCAAACGCCACTCTTCTTTATGATGATACTTACGCTGACGCTCTTCTCAAAACGGGCTTCCGTCAGCAGTATGACCTCTCTGCGAGTGGTGGATCCGACAAGGAAGATCACTACCTTTCACTAGGATACCTTACCGATCCGTCTTATGTTCCTAACTCAAAGTTCGAGCGTATTACCGGTCGTGCCAACATTAATGTCAACCTTTTCAAATGGTTGAAGGTTGGCACGAACGTAGGTTATACTCGTTCAAGGACAAATTACCAAGGGACATATTGGACAGCGCGCAACTCCGGTTCCAACCAAGGTAACATCACCCGTTATGTGAACGGACATGCTCCTATCGTTCCGTTCTACGCCCATGATGCAGAGGGAAATTTCATCTATGACAAGAATGGAGACAAGGTTCGTAACTACCTTTACAACTCATCTTACTCTCCACTTGGCCCGACAGGAAATAACTACGGTTCGACGGACATCATGTACGCCATGGACAACGATATCCGTGAGGATCTCACCTCCACTCTTAACACTCGTACCTACATCGAGATCCCTTTCCTGAATCACTTCTCTTACAGGACAGACTTTGCATACGACAAGATCAACCGTACAACTACAATCTATTATAACGGTACGACCGGTCGTGCCGCGAGCATCGGAGGATATTTCGGAAAGAGAATGACTGACATCGAGGTCATGAACCTCCAGCACCGTCTCACTTACAATCAGGACTTTGGCAGGCACCATGTTGATGCCATGGGCTTGTTTGAGTCAAGCGACTGGGAACAGCAGATTGTGAACTGGGGTTCCTCCGATGAATTCATACCTGGCTTCCTTGCGGCCGGCAACTTTGTCGGACGCTACCAGAATGCCGGCAGCGCACCTACCCCTGGCTACGGCCACGATATTGAAAGAATGAGATCTTGGCTCGGACGCGCAAACTACATATTTGCTGACAAATACTACGTTTCCGCTTCCATCCGCCGTGATGGATCCTCCAAGTTCAGAAAAGAGAACAGATGGGGTACGTTCTGGTCAGTTGGAGCAGGCTGGCGTTTCACTGAGGAACCGTTCATGCAGGATCTCAGGGATAGCTGGCTCAACAACGGTAAGCTCCGCGCGAGCTATGGCGTCATCGGTAACCAAAACGGCATCGGACGTTACCAGACTTACCGTACTTGGGGGTACAGTACCACCTACCAGACAACCAACAACGGTACCGGTAAGCCTACCGGAGACAGCTACAAGCTTTCAATGGGCGGTCTTGTGAACACCCAACTTACCTGGGAAGAAACCAATACCCTTGACCTTGGCCTTGACCTCACTCTCTTCGACAGAGTGGACCTTACCATTGACTGGTACAACCGTGTGACGGGGAACTCTCAGTTCTCACAGCCGGTTTCCTATCTGGCTATGGGACAGACAACCCTTCCTCGCAACATCGCTGAACTGACCAACCGTGGTATCGAGCTCGACATCAACGCCGACATCATCAGAACCAAGGATATTCGTTGGAATCTGGCGTTCAACATCACTCACTACACCACCAAGCTCACGGATCTTCCTGAAGACGCCGTTCCGGCTCACGCTGAGGGACTTCCTGACGGGACTTGGGAGGACAATGCCGGTGCATGGACTTCAGGTGGAGGTGTACAGCAACAGGCAAATGTCTATCTCCGTGGAATCGGACGTGATTGGTTCAATCTCTATATGTACAAATATGCTGGAATTGACCAGAACAGCGGTCTTCCGATGTACTACCACAGAGTCACAGAGGCTGACCACACTGCTGGCAAGTACACTGACACCGAGGTTGGTGGAAGCGTGAAGACAACCAATTACGCCAACGCCTCCAAGTATGAGGTCGGAAGCGCTATTCCTACATTCCAGGGCGGTTTCAACACCAGCTTCTCCTACAAGAATTTCTACGTAAACGCTCAGTTCGCCTATCAGTTGGGCGGCAAGTTCTTCAGCCGCAATTACGCTGAATATCTTTACAACGTTGTGGATGCCCAGATGTACAGAATGATGTTCGTCTCAAAGGATGTCAAGGGCAACACCTGGACACCTGACAATTCAGGAGCAGGATTCCCAATGCAATGGTACCCTGAGGGAGAGAACTCCTACTTCAGCGGAACTTCCACCAATGGTGGTAACTGGAGTTACACTGACGAGTGTCTCTTCAGCGCTTCATACCTCCGACTGAAGAACTTGACCATAGGCTACAATGTGCCTAAGTCACTACTTGGCAAGATGCGTATCGACAAGGTTGTAAGCAATATCAAGGTTTTCGCTTCTTCAGACAACCTTTTCATCCTCTCTGCCGCGAAGGCCATTGATCCTTCGATGTCCGCTTCCGGTGGCTACAACGACGTGGATGCCTACACTTTCCCGAATATGCGTACCTACACAATCGGAATCAACCTGGACTTTTAATTTCTTAAGAAAATGTCAATTATGAAAAAGTATATCAGTTACATAACAGTCGCCTTGCTGGCAACGTTTTCTATGAGTTCCTGCAAGTCTCTGGATGTTGCTCCTCCTAACAACATCACCGATGAGCAGATACAAAAAATCCTCGAGGAAGGTGACGAGAGCGCCAAGAACCTGATTGTCAACCTAGTCGGTACAGGTCTTGAGAACTTCTTCAACACTTCAGGGTATACCTGGAGCGGTTACAGCGATGACAACGGAAACTCCCAGCTGGATCAGGATTTCTTGATGAACATGAGAGGAAACGATGTCGTGCTCGGAACCGCCGCCACCGCGTCATCAAAGCACAGGACTGCGTACAACCTCATCAAGACCTTCACGCTTACGGACAACACTTATCCGTATTATGCACTGAGTGCCTGCCTGCTTACCGGAGCCAACAAGGCTTTGCTTTACCTCACTCCTGAAGCTGCCAAGAATGGTCCTAACGCAAAGAAGTACCGTGGACAGGCCCTTGCGGTTCGCGCATATGCCTACATGCAGCTGATGGAGCGTTTCCAGACAGCCTACACCAATGGCGGAAAGGACGGAAAGGGAATGCCTATCTATAAGTCTTACGGAACGAATGATCCGGCTCCGATCTCTTCTGCTACTGACACTTACAAATTCATCATTGAGGATCTTACCGAGGCTGTGACCGATCTTCAGGATATGGGCTATACTTCCGAACCGAAAGATGTGGACCTTGGAGTCGCTCAGTTCCTTCTTGCCCGTGCCGCTCTGTGGTATGGAGACTGGGACACCTGTATCAAGGCCGCTTCTGACATCGTAAAGCACTTCCCTGACTTCATCAAGGAGGCCAACTATGGTGCCAAGAACGCAGACTTCGCGGCATACTGCGATGGAACGAAGGATTTCAAGTCTGAGGATAACGCATTCCTCGTGGTCGCGGCCAACCCGGAGGCCATCATGGGATTCCTAAACGGCGCAGGTTCCAACAAGTACACTTCTTTCAACGCCAATATATTTGCCAACGGTATCGCTGGCTCCGGCTCGGAGGCTCCACGTATTGATGAGAGGCTATACAACAAGATCGATGACAACGACTTCAGAAAAGACGTATTTACAACTTCTTCTGCCAACTACACTTACAAGACCAATGACGCTGGCGTGGAGAAGACGAACATGATTCCTGAATATTCATCAATGAAGTTTGCGGCAACTCTTGCGAAGGGTGTTACTGTACGTGATCACCAGATTATTTGCGACAATTACGTATTCCGTTCATCCGAAGCTTATCTGATGCTTGCCGAGGCTTATGCGCAGAGCGGTCAGGATGCAAAGGCCAAGGAAGTCCTCAACACCATTTTGGCGGCTCGCACAAAGGCTGGCAGACCGACCCTTACCTGCGACAACTATAGTGGAATGGCTGGAATGACAGCACTCCAGATGGTTCAGCTCCAGACACGCATTGAACTTTGGTGCGAGGGAGGACGCGAGTACTACAACAACAAGCGTTGGAATGTTGATGTCAACCGTGCAGGTTCTTCTACTCATTATGAAACCGCAGTCACCCTTGCTGTTGGCGAAATGAATCTTGCCATCCCAAGATCCGAGACCACGACCAACACTCATTGGGCAGACTAATCACGAATAATTTATGAATATGAAAACAAAATCATTGATATTAGGTCTCATTTCAGTGCTTGCGATGACATTCGTTTCATCTTGTCAGGATGAGGAGAATTTCGTCAAGGCAGAAAGTGTCTCAATCAGTCCGGCTAAGGTGACTCTGACTGCTGGAGATCAGACAGAACTTACAGCGACTGTGACCCCTGGTGACGCCACTAGCAAATACTTCAAGTGGGAGTCATCGAACGCCAAAGTTGCTTCCGTAGACAATTTCGGAAGGGTCATAGCTCTTACCCCTGGTTCCACCACAATCACAGTAAAGACTGATGATGGCGATTTCACAGCGCAAAGTGAGGTCACCGTCAACCCTAGACCAGTAGAGAGCGTGTCTCTTGACAGAACAGAACTCACAGTCTATGAAAGCGAGACTGGCACCCTTGTGGCAACAGTGAACCCTAGCGGTGCTTCTGACAAGACGGTGACATGGACATCAGAAGACAAGTATGTTGCCATAGTTGATAAAGCCGGTGTTGTGACCGGTGTGTCAACAGGTGAGACTATGATCACAGTCACCACCAATGACGGTGGTAAGACCGCATCCTGCAAAGTTAAGGTTGAGGCTCGTGTCCCTACCAAACCGGAGCAGCTTGACCTCTGGAAGAGCGATAATGCCGGCTACCGCCCTATCATTGGCGGTGATGCTGCAGTTGACAAGGGATGGCTTACTTACAGGGACGGTGTTGTACGCTGGACGGAGAACACAACAGGCAAGCCTCGTACGGAGACCATCGAGTTCTCAACAGGCTCCAAGTTTACCATAACGCAGATCGGACCTAATGACTTCAAGGGCACTTGGACCCTTTATTCCAAACTCTTTGATCCAAACAAGACGCTGGGAAAAGGGAATACAAGTGCAGACAAGACAACCGTAACTGTTGGCAATCCTCTTAATGGAGAGATTTTGACAGATGCTGCGGGTGCAGAGCATGTGAATAATGTGGGGATTAAAGGGTTGTACCTCGATTCTACACTTGATGCCTGTGTCGAGATCGACTATAAGAACAAGACCGCCATGGTTGGACTCTTCTTTGACCGTCGCAAGGCACAGTCTCTAAGTGGTGGGAATTTCTGTGTTTATCTGCCGGAAGGTTCTGGAGGGAATAGTTGGGGCAACTATAATTTCGCTCCGAAGGATTTCTCGGAGACAAACTATGATTGGCTATGGTTCACCGCTAAGGACGGTTTTAAGACCCTGAAGTACCAATATTTCGGAGAAGGACAGAAGACCAGTAATGGAAAGTACTATATCTGCGGTATCTCCATCGCTAAGGCTACCTCGGCTGATAACACGACTATTTCTGGCAGTTACGATGTTGTCTATCAAGCCAACTACAACGGAAGCAACGAAGAGAGTATGTACTTCGCAAGGTGATTGACTTTTAGTTGATTCATTAAAAACGAGGCGGCCGGGATTCCGGTCGCCTCGTTTTTGGAAATCATTACCTTAATGCCTTTAACTGTTCCTCGGTAAGTCCGGTCAACTGTTGGATCTGACTTATTGGCATGCCGAATTCAATCATTGCCTTGGCCACTTCAGCCTTTCCCTCAGCCTTCCCCTCAGCCATCCCGTCAGCCAGTCCTTTGGTCTCTCCGTCGGCGTATCCCGCCTCGAAGCCCTTGCGCTCAGCGAACACGCGCTGAGCCAGAATGTCCCTCTCGTTCATCTTGTCAATCTCGTATTTAAGTTTCTTCTCCTTGTCGAACGCCGCTACCTCGCAAGCCTCGGCGAGCTGCCTGGAGATTCCTCCGGCCTCCTCGATCCACTCCGGAATCTTTTGGAAGCCGCCGCTGTTCCTGAATATGTAGAACAGCCTGTCGGACTCTGTCACGCACTCCTCCAATGTCTTGGTGAACAGCGCCAGCTCCACAAAGATAACACTAATTGTCTGATCCGCAACCATTCCGGTGCGTTTTTCGGTGAACATCCAGTAGGAGATGAAGTGGTCGGTGTCCCAGAGCGACTCATCATCGTGCCTCATGCGGTAGTTCAGGAAGGAGACCACATAGACAGGGTGGAGTTTCCCGTACAGTTCTCCCTCCGACAGTTCCAGATGGTACAGTCCCGACGCATAATAGACACACCGCTCGAAGAAGCTGTCCTCCTCGGCGGACTGCATCTCCACGATGAACGTCCTGTCGTCCTTGTCCACGCAGACCAGGTCCAGCACCGTTTTCTTCCCGTAGATCACATCCTGTTGCTGCTCGCGGTCTGAATACTCCTTGATGTCCTCGATCCTCGCCTCCGGAGGCAGTATCTGGTTCAGCACCCCGATGAGGATGTCCTTGTTGTTTCTGTCCGCGAACACGGCCTTGAATCCCACGTCGCTCCGCAGGTTGACGAACGGGGCGAGTTTCTTTCTTTGGTTAAACATAGCTCATTGATTAACGTGTTAAATCTTGAGCTGCAATAATATGGTAATAAAACGTAAATAATGAAAAGAAACAGAAAAATCGTCAAAAGAAACAGAAACATTTTTCTTTATATGCATATTTTGGAGTGGCACTGAAGGCGTGGATAAATCCGATTGGCAACAACCATCCACCGGTTTCCCTTGCGCGGATGCCTGATAGAATCTCAAATCAAATCTCAAATTGATGTTGTCTGGTTGGATTTCCGGTTAGTATGAATTATCTTTACAGGAAATATACATATAAAGATGGCAAAAAAGAAACAGGCGGCGAAACAACAAACGTTCCTTTCGCCGGAACAATATGTCCGTGAGAGAGCAAGGACTCTTGAGATTGGTGACTGCTACATAAATGAGAATTATAATGAACATGGGCTGGGACACATAATCGTGACCAGACTTCATAAAGGTGGGAAGAAAACCATCGGGTGCTATTTGGTTGACACATATTGCCTTGGAGTCAAAGATGCCTTTTGCCGGGCGAGAATGGAAGACTTTGAATATAACGGCTTTATCAATGATATGGAGAAAGAGTACCATCTGAAGAAAATCTCCTACAACGAGGCTCATAATCTGATCTATGGCGCTATCGAATTCGCCGATGAGGCCGGGATAGCGCCCTGCAAAGATTTCTCCTTGGCCAAATATATTCTTGAAGAGGACACCGAGGCCATTCCATTGATTGAATATGAATATGGAAGAAACGGGAAACATCTGCTTATCGTCAGCAGCCATGATGAGGCTGACCGATACATGTCGACCTTGAGGGCCAATCTTGGGTCGAACTTCAATTACATAATCAAAGATAGGCCTTTTGAGGAAGATGAACCAGAAGTGGAAGATATATTTGGAGATGATTTCGCCAATATGCTCGCGGATATTGAGGAAAAACATAAAAATGCGGTGAAATGGAACCAGCCATATTCGTACAGACATCCTCATTATCCGGCCGCTTTGGAGGTGAAGCACCCATCTGTTCTTCTGACCATTTCCGATCCCAAGAACGCCTGTCTGTCAGACGCTCAGGTGGATGATATCCTTTCGCTGCCCCACGACAGCCTGAGAAATGATCTTGAGAACATCCTTCTTTTCAACATCGGACTTTCTTGCGATGGAATACCAAAAGAAATGAGTGAGGGACCGTTTTCCGGGGTCATAGGCCACTGCGTGATGCTGCTCGGAGAAGTCGGCAACGACTCATCCAGTCTGGATGCTGTGCTGGAGGTTCTCAGACAGAATGACGACTTCTTAGACTATCATATTGCTGACAGTTCAATGGAAATCATCGTTCCTACGATTTATAAACTGGCAAAAAACAAACTATATACTTTGATGGATTTTATGAAGGAAACCGGCCTGAATAATTTTTGGAAATCCACTGTCGCCAATGCGGTCGCTCAAATAGCTTTAATTGAGCCGGACAGGAGGCCGGAAGTCATCAATTGGTTCGAGGAGTTGCTTGCGGCGATCAACCGGGACTTCCCATCTGCGGCTTACACTGATGCGGTGTTGAATGGTTTGATTGTAACTGATTTAATTGACATTGATGCTACCGAGCTCCTACCAGAGATCAAGACAATGTACGACAATAGCTTCGTGGATCTTCTGGCCTGCGGCGATTATTCGAAAGTCGAAAAAACAATAATCGAGAAAAGGCACTCGCCTTTCCATGAAATAAAACCAGACATAAAGGAGCGTTACGCCCTGCTGCGCAAATTCGCTGAATAACGCACGCAAAACGTGGCAGACGATTTTAATGAAAGCAATCCGCATGCTCCATCATGGGCCCGCGGATTGCTACTTTATTGCGCTACTCCGGACGAGTGAACGATGCGATTGTTCTATTGTCAACTCCCGTGCAGCTGACAATCACATCAATCGGTGTCCCAACCTTGAAAAGTTTTCTTGCGATTGAGAGTTTTGTCTCCTCGCGACCTTGTTCCAGACCTTGCTCTAGGCCTTGTTCTAGTCCTTGCTCCAGACCTTCCTTTCGGCCTTCCTGCAGTCCCTTCTGCCGACCTTCCTCCAAGCCTTTGCGCACGGCATATTCCCGCTGCGCCTGAATGTCCCACTCGTTCATCTTGTCGATCTCGTATTTAAGTTTCTTTTCCTTACTGAACGCTGCCACCTCGCACGCCTCTGCGAGTCGTCTGGAGATTCCTCCGCTCTTCTCGATCCACTCCGGAATCTTTTGGAAGCCTCCACTATTCTTGAATATGTAGAACAGCCTGTCGAACTCCGTAACGCACCCCTCAGGCGATTTGGTGAACAGTGTCATCTCCACAAAGATAATACTAATTGTCTGATTCGCAACCATTCCTGTGCGTTTTTCAGCGAACTGCCAGTAGGAGATGAAATGGTCGGTGTCCCAAAGCGACTCGTCATCGTGCTTCAAACGGTAGTTGAGGAAAGATACCACATAAACTGGACGAAGCTTCTCATACCGTTCCCCGTCCGACAGTTCTAGATGATAGAGCCCGGAGGCATAATAAACACACCTTTCAAAGAAATAGTCTTCCGGATCCGCCTGCATCTCAACAATGAATGTCTTGCCATCCTGATCCACACAGACCAGATCGAGTACTGTCTTCTTCCCATAGGTGGCATCCCTTTGCTGTTCGCGGTCTGAATATTCCTTGATATCCTCCACCCTTGCCTCAGGAGGAAGGATCTGATTAAGGATTCCAATGAGGATGTCCTTGTTGTTTCTGTCCGCGAACACGGCCTTGAAGCCCACGTCGCTCCGCAGATTCACGAACGGAGCGAACTTCTGTCTCTTCTCAAAATTGTCCATAATGTTAAATTTAAAATAAACATTCGAACCGCAATAATATGCACAATAAACGTAAAAAATGAAAAGAAACATATACGGATTATAAAAAACAGAAATATTTTCGGTTGTTACCCCCTTAAATACCACCTTGGCTCCATCGATGTGGCCAACCCGATGGTTCGGCAGACTCACCAACCATAGTTCGGCAAGTTCAGTTACCACACAAATGTGATCGCTTCGATCGGCTCAGCGACCGCCAGTGTATTAGAACCGAAAGCCGCAAACCACCGATATGTCCAAGAACGTCCTCCGAATATTTCCACAAAGTATAACTGACTGTCTTTGAATATATTCGTAAATCCTTCCGATCATATTCAGAAGACAGCATCTTTTTACGTCTTGATGTTCATCAATCAGTGGAATCCGGGTGCTTACGCACTTGTGAAACTACCCACATGGTTTCTCGAATCAATAAGGGCAGACCCAATGTCGAGCCTGCCCCTATAAAGTATTATTCAAACGAGTTATTTCTTTGCGAAATATCCACCGCCCTTGGTACCATTATATGTCCAAGAGTTGTTGTAGTTGAACTGGTAGATGGTGGTGTAACTTCCTTCAGTGTAACCCTTGGTCACAAATGAGAAACCACAGCAATACATATCACCGGAAATATGTCTCTGTGCACCTGTGCCTATAATAAACTTAGGAACGCCAAAGATGTCGTCAAGTCCCCATCCGATCCACGCATAGTTGCAGTCATTGACACCGAATTTAAGAGGTGCAAAATAGTTTCCACTGTAGGTTGCACTCTTTGTGAGCTGAGTGATGCAGGCAACCTCCTTCCCATTGCTTACCTTCTGGTAATCAAGAGACATATAGGTATAAAGCATAGGAGTACCATTCACTATTTCAAAAGAGGCTGGAACAGTGAAGTCGAGATATAGACCTACAAGATCGAGGTTATGAATATGACCATTAATGATCTCAGGATTATTCACGGCCTTGAACTCGACAGCGGTCTCGTGTTGCCTCCCAGTTTGGTTTATAACGGTTGTGTTGCTGACACCAGTAGTCTTGAAGGAATAATTATAGAAAGTATAATTCCCCGCAAGGTCTTTAGCCTCAACTTGATTCACAGTAATTTTGCTGCCGTTGGAGAGTTCTAGAGTAGCTGTACGCGGAGCACCGGTTGTGTTCTCGGTCCAGGAAGCGACACCGTCCTTGTAACTCAACCAACCACCGACACCTGCGGTCTTGCCGTTATCTGCCACCGTGCCGGAGAGTTCCCGTGAACCAGCCTTGTCGGTTTCCCAAAGTTCCACCTTTTCCGAAGGGGTCACGTCACCGCAGTTGAAGGTTGCGGAGAGTGGAGCGCTTTCGGCATCCCATGAATCGACGGCGACAACCGTGACGGTGTACTGTCCGGACTCTGATAGGGTTCCGAAATCAACAGTCCAGCTGGACTTCATCTCGGAGGTCTTAGGATGGAGATAGAAATCTGCGAGGATCTTCTTGGTTGCGACCACATTCCCTGCCTTGGAGAGCGTTACGACATAGTGGTGAACGAATTCATCGTCCTTTCCGGCAGCAAAGGTAACGGAAGCTGTTTCTGCCTCTTTGACATCCTTGGCCTCTATCGTGCTCATTGTCGGAGCCTGGTTGGCAGCCTTGCGGGTCTCGTTGTTGTACTTCGCGAGGTTGTCTCCGGCGGCGTCAGGATATTGCATCACGTAAGGCTCCCCGATGGTTCCGCTGTTGAAGAAGTCCATCTTGATGATGCGCATGTTGCCGTTGACATCGAACTGAACCAAGTAGCCCTGTGAGAAGTTGTTGGCATCGTTCATCACGGTAGGAGTACTGCTTACGCCTTCCCAACCGGCTGGCTCGATGGCCATGTACCTTGTGGATCCACATCCGAGGGCGGTCCATTTACCCTGCCAGAGAGAGCGTGGGTCATTGATCGGGAAGTGGAGGTGGCCGTGGAATGTGACAACTTGAGGATATTTCTCAAGCGCACCGGTAAGAGCGTTTGTAGCCCAATAGTGCGGCAGTGTTGACTCCCAGATTCCACCTTCCTCACCAAGGAGACTGCCGTAGATCGTGTTGTAGATCATAGGGTGGGTCAGCACGATAACGTACCGGTTAGGGTCTGTCTTCGTGATGGTCTCCAACTGCTGGTCAAGCCAAGAGATGACGTTCGGTGAATATGTGATCGGCTGGTCGCCGTTAGGAGTTACCGCGAGAATATGATAGCCACCGATGACGCAGTGGCGCGCCTCGTAGTTGTTTCTCATCGTGTTGTCGATGTCGGTCTTGAAATATTCATCACCGAGAGTGTTGGTCAAAGCCACGGACTGAGCCACGGTGCTTGGAGTCCACTTATATTCAGGATTCATGTCGTGGTTGCCGATCGTGTAGATCATCGGAACCTCCGTAGGTTTGAACACATCCTCATAGACGGCCTTGAAGTTCTGCGCCATGGTGACTTCCGCCCTCTGGATGAGGTCGCCGACAACCATCACGCCATCGATTCCGTTGGCATCGCTCTCGGCAGCCTTGGCCTTGAGCTGGTTGAGGGCAGAGGTGAACTTGCCTGCGTAGGCATCGCTCGAACCCTCGATGTGCACATCGCTGATGGCAGCTAGAGAAAGTGCGATCTTGGACTCGTCGAAGACAGGTGAAAGCTCACGAGGAGCCTCGATCTCCCCGGCGTTGTAAACCTTCCCCGGTTCAGTCTCAAGTGTCTCGTATGAGGCTATCCTGCCTATGACATTGTCCGAAGCATCACATGCCACGATCGTGTAGCCGCTGTTCAGGAGAAGATCAGGGCGGAGACCGATATAGTAAGTGCCGGCTCCGTTGACATATTTTCTGATGGAGACGGTGCTCTCGAAGTCAGGAGACGGGTTGTCCGAAAGTTCATAGTCGGCAAATGCGATGAAAGCATTCTTGTTGATGACCTCGCCGTTGTTGCCTGAAACTTTGACGTACTTGGTGTCAGGATTGGTGACTGTCACGGAAAGAAGAGAGAACATGTTCTGGAACTTCAGGGTCATGTCGTTCTTGTCGCAGCTGGCCACAGTCACGGAAGGCACCGCATCGCGGCACCTGTCCATGTTGTCTGTTGACCAGTACTGCTTGAGTTTGAAACCCTTGACTCCGCAGTCCTTGAGCATGCCATAGAAATATTCAGCCTCTTTGAGAAGCTTCCCGGAGGAGACGAAAGTGGCGGTTTTGCCGTCCGAGGTCACTTCCGTGGCCTTCATTGTCTCCTTAGAGGTGAAGTTGCCTTTCACGCTGTAGACGACAATCTCGTCACCCCCGCTCCAGGTTGACTTGAATCCGGCGGGAGCGTCAGGCAGCTCAGCCTTGAACTTGATCTCTGTGACTGTCGGCTGCTCAGGCTCCTTGCCAGAGTTGCCGCCGTTGTCCTCCTTTACATTGCAGGAAAGGAAAGTCGTAGCGGAGACCAAGGCCGCCAGAAAAAATATTGACATTTTCTTGATGTTCATTTTCAAATAGTTTAATTATTAGTTGGCGTCAGCCTCGATGTAACCCCAGACGGTAAGCTCCCAAAGATCAAGGTAGCCCTGCTTGTTCCTGGAGTTGGTGAACACAATCGCGATGTAACGTCCTGATTCCATTGTACAGTTCCTGCTGCCAGGATTGTCTCCCCAGTATAACTGTGAGCTACAAATAGGTGTTCCAAAAACTGAGGCAAAATTCTTTTCATCAGGATTGAAAGGAGTGTTCCCTGTGAATATCTGGAACCATTGAATATATCTCAGGCCCATTGAAGGGTTACGAGCCATAGAGAACGTCTTGTACGTAGGCTCTTTTCCGGCTTCGCAATTGGTGTCGATGGACAGTATCTTAGGGAAAGTATTGCTCGCTGTGCTATGCCAGCGGTGATTGGCATCAGTGATTCCATCAAAAATCTTATCAGGAGTGTTATCGCCCATCGTTGAACCAGTGGTTGCAGTTACAGTCCAACCTTTAGTGTCAAGCGGATAGACTATCGGATAAGATGATTTGGACCAGGCCATCCAGGCCGTGTCCCTGCCGTCGCTTGGGAGGAATCCTGAACTGAACTCGAAATACTTTCCGCGCATGGCGTTAGGAAGTTTGAAGTTGACTTCCCTCGGAGTCATCCTCGGGCCGAACTCCACCCACTCACCGTCAACATTCTTGTAGCGGAACTTGGTGGCGACCATATCGGAGGTTGACTCTGTTAGCTGCACCGTAGCGGTAGTGCCATCAACCCAAGCGTGTTTGAACTGCCTTTCCTCATGAGTTGAAAGCCAGTTCATTCCGTAAGGGGTGGCTGACTTTTCCGCTGCGATGGACTTGTTTCCAAGTTTGTCGAAATTCACTATGTCAAACGTATAACTTCTATCAGCAAGGTCAGTAATTGTTACAGACACAGTATCTGTAAAATCAGAATAATTCAAATCGAGAGAGTCTGTGTAGTTGTCCCAATAGACTCTCGCACTTCTCAAGGAAGGATCCTTTGGAACAGGCCAAAACAAGGTGACCTTCTGAAAACCTGTTTCGGTACTTATGTTTGCGGCCTTGGCGGGATAGATGTAGCCTCCGTCCTTGATGAACTCCTTGTAGATGTCATCCTGGGATGTGCAGGAGGTAACCAAGGCGAGAACGGCTACTGTGGCAAATATGCTTGCTTTCAATGTTTTCATATTCATCATAGAGTAGTTTATTACCTATATTCCTGGAGAACCTGACCGAAAGGAGTAAGCTCGCCCATTTGAATCTTGGAGGATTTTGTGTCGAACCCATACGTTCCGAATGAATCTATGAACACTACACGCAAATACCGGAGTTCATCATAGGCACGAGGATATTCCTCGTTATTGAACTCAAAGTCATTTCCGGCATTCCAGTATGCATTGTCATCTTGTGTGATCACTCCCGGTGAACCGTCTGGCTCATAGCCGGATGGCTTGGCCTGTTCGAATCTTCCCAAAAGGAACCAGGAGTTGTCAAATCCATGCGGGTTACCTTCTACTTTTTCGCCAGTCGGATTGGCACTACCCCAAAATTCGAAAATTCTTGGATGCGCGGCAGTGTATGTCAAGTAACCTTGGCCACGAGGCAAAGTCTTGATGTGGCTTAGCTTAGTCTTGACTCCAAGGTCAATTGTGAACCATGTAGGGAGGTCAAGTTGTTTGCTGTCAAATATATAATTACCTTTTCCGTCGTCATTCAACTTGTCCCAAAGATTTTCGATCTTGTACTTTGTAGCGCTGGCCGTACAGTTGTCATCCTTGATTTTGGCATCTCTGAACTTATCCTTATCCAATTCCACTTCCTCAAGAGGAGTAAGGATTGCTTTAACGGTATCTGACACATTGCCCCACCTGTCACGGAGATAAGTTCCGAATATGGCCTCTACCGGTTCTATCCCTCGTCTCGGAAGTGTGATGGTTTCGGCGGCCGTGAACAAGGTTGTCACCTGCTCCCATTTCATTTGAGAGGTAGGCTTCTCAAAATCACTCAAGTCTGTGTCCCTAAGGAGGACAACTGTAAGATTCTCTTTAGGCGTGTTTCCGTCTATGCGAACCTTAACACCACCGAAAGTCTGGTAGAGTGTGGCTTTTGCGAGTGAGATAGCCGGCTCAAGAGGAGTAATCTCAACTTTTACGGGTGTTGATTCAACTTCATTCACATTAATAGCCGCGATCTCAACGGTATGGGGCTTTGTGTCAACGAAACCCACAACTGTCAGACTGTCAACATAACGGGAGATTTTTGAATTAACCTGCTCTCCATTACGGGTATATCTTGCGATGACACCCTTAACATTGTCATCATCAGGAATATTCACCTTAATGACAGCACCACCGCTGATGCTCCTGACACTCTCAACCGAAACCGGACTTGGAGCCGGAATATTCTCATTCTTTTGATCAACCCTGCCGAAATCGTTCGCTCCATCACTGCATGCGACGATAAGCATGATTGAAGAAAGAAGAGTGCCTGTCGTTTTTAATATATTATTCATTCTTTTGACGTTTAAAGTGTTACCACCCAATATTCTGTACGAGATTAGGGTTTCTTTCAATGTAGTATGTATAGATAGGCCAGAAATAATCTTTGAGACCGAAGTTCTGGTCAGCAATGTAGGTTTTCTGATAGTAGTCCTTGGCAGCTGGAGCCATAACACGGAATCCATATATCCCTTTCTGGTACTCGGTAGAGGCTTCTTTCCACCTGCGGAGATCCCAATATCTTTGGCTCTCGAACGCAAGTTCAATCAGACGTTCGCGGTGAATTATCTCACGCATCCCGGCCTGAGACTTATAGAGGTCCGGGCGTGTGCTATAATTGTCCCAAGACTCTTTGACACCCGGGATGCCGGCACGCTCACGAATAGCATCAAGAGCGTTGAACAGTTCCTCACTGTATGCCCCATTTGGCCCTTCAACCTCATTAATGGCCTCGGCATATAGTAAATATAGGTCGGACAGGCGGATTATAGGCCACGGGAACCAGTATGACGCAAGGCTCGCGGTTGATGAGGTTCCGGACCAAGTCACCCTGTATGGAGCAAGTTTCTTTGGGAAATATCCTGTGACAGGTCCTGCTTCCTTATTGTTCGACTTCCCATTGGAATTGCCTCCCCTGGCTTCCAACGTGTGCACATCATCAGGAGTCAGGTCATTATAGTTGGACAATGCTCCAAGCCATTTTCCTCCATCGAATCCGAGATCAGCATAGAATCTTGGCTCACGGTCAAAGTTCAGTTGGATAGTCTCGTAACCCTGTTCGATATAGTACTTGTGAGCGACATCCCCTGTTCTGAGTTTGAATTGGTCCAGATTTGCGAATTCCTTGTCATAATTGATAGGAAGACCGTTCTTCGTGTAGAATTGTTCAGCTATTTTAAGCGGCACGCCGATGAAATCCGTTCCTCCAATTCCTCCAAGTTTTTTACCATCGCTTGGGTCCATTTGCAGAATCGGCACGCACCATTGCTGGAAGGATGTGGTGGACACTTGGGTATTGCCCCAGATCAATTCGCTGTTCCATCTTTCGCAGAAAGCATTTCGGATTGTAAGGTCAGTGACAAGAGAATCACACATTCTGTAATCTTGCTCAACGTATGTTCTCTCATATAACTTCATATTGGCCTCTTCACATATATCAAGAGCATCCTCGCAAGCCTCAAGAGCGTCTTCCCACCGTTTTAGCTTGTCCGCGTCGGATTTGGCGGGGAATAGCCTTTCTCCTCGTCCGTCAATCAGGGACGCTTCCTCCTCATTACCATTGAACAGAGGGCTGGCGGCATAGACCGCAACCTTTGCCTTAAGAGCCGCACAGATAGGCTTGGTGATTCGTCCGAGCTCATCGTCTGACGGGTTCACAATAGGCAAGTATGGAAGAGCCTCGTCAAGAAGATCGAGCACGAAGTCAAAACAGTCATCAATGTTGTCACGGTAGACGCGTACTTCTTCAATATTGGAATCAATCGGAAGGCTTTCACGTATGATTGGAACCGGGCCCCATTTACGGATAAGGTTGAAATGATAGTAAGCTTTAAGGAATGAGGCCTCGGCTTTCCACTGCTGCTTCTCATCCTCGTTCATATCTGGAACCTTATCAATATTCTCTACCAGGATGTCGCAACAGCGGATTCCTTCGTACATGCTTTTCCAGTCACTGTTGTAGCAGATCGCAGCGCTTTGAAGTCCTTTTGCGATAGGGAATGATGCGCTGTTTTTGTTGTAAAGATATGAGGTGACACGGCTATCCAGATCCCAAAGATCATCACCGGTAAGCATGCCGCTGTCTTGGCCGGCGACACCGTCATGTGTCATATATGAGTAACACGTGGCCAGATACCTGATGGCGGTGGATCTAAGGTTGAAAGCGGTCTCTATTGAAGCCAGTCCGTCATCGGGGACAACATCCAGGAACTTGTTGCAACCATTGACTCCGTACAATGAAGCCGCCGCTAACAATGATATTGTTATATTCTTAAAAAACTTTTTCATAATCCTCGTACATTATTTGGTGTCAAACGTAACATTCACACCAAAGTTGAATGTCCTCTGAATAGGGTAATTAAGACCGTTCCCGGCAAGTTCTGGATCCCAAAGTTTGAATTTGCTCCAGCACAGGAGGTTATTACCTTGGAAATAGAGACGCAAACTGTCGATATTTAGTTTGCGTGTAAGCTTCTGAGGGAGGGTGTAACCAAGTTCCAACTGCTTCAGACGAAGGAATGAGCCATCCCTCATCCACCATGTGCTCGTCGCGGTGTTGTTCAGGTTTTCGTAAGCGCTGTACCTTGGGTAAAGAGCATATATATCACGATTGTCCTCGCTCCAGTGGCTGTCAGCGTAGGCCTTGAGCAACTGCGTGTTGTTCACGAACGGAGCCGTTCCGTACCTGTTGTATTTGGTGCTATAGGTACTGGTCGCGTCGATCCAGAAAGACTCACGTCCGAGGCCTTGGAAGAATACCGAAAGGTCGATGCCCTTGTATCCGAGAGAAACACCAAATCCATAGATGATCTCAGGGGATGTCGGGTAGCCGATAGGAACCATATCTGCGGTCGTGATCTTACCGTCGCCATTTACGTCGGTGTATTTGATGTCACCACCACCATAAGGCGATCCGAATGAAGTCTGGTCAGGGCTGTTGGCCGCCTCTTCGTCATCAATGAACAGGCGCTCGGCGATGTAGCCCCAAGTCTGTTTGATGGAGTAGCCGGCATGCTGGCGGTATTTCTCTGGATAAGTAGGCTCTTCATAGACATCGTACTTTCCTGTTGACCAGGTGAAGTTGGCTCTGGCCGATGTCCAGAAATCCTTATTCCAAACTTTCTGGTACTCAGCCTGAAGATCGACACCGTGGGCCCTTGCCTCACCGATGTTGGCGGAAATTCCAGCCTGGAGTCCCATTGTCTCAGGAACGTCCGCACGGGTCATGAATATGTCCTTACGCCTTTCGGTGAAGTACTCGGCGATGAGGTCGAAGTTGTCGAAAAGGCCGAGCTCTACAGCATAATTGGTCTTATAGGATTTTTCCCAAGTGATCGCCTCGTTGGCGTAACGGGTGACATCGATGCCCTTGTAGTTAACCTGCCTACGATCACCAAAGAACGCCTGATTGCCGGAGCTGTTCATATTCATTTCGGAAAGATAGTAGAAACGGTTGTTTTCATTACCAATCTTGTCGTTTCCGACGAGACCATAAGAAACACGGAACTTAAGGTTGTCGACGGTCTTCTTCAATGACTTGAACCAAGGCTCGTTGGACATCACCCAAGCTGCGCCGGCTGAAGGGAAGAATCCCCAGCGGTGAGATTTGTGGAAACGCTCGGATCCGTTGTAACCGAAGTTGAACTCAGTGAAGTACCTCTTGTCCCATCCATAGGTGAAACGTCCTGAAAGACCGGCGTTGCGGGAAGGAAGGGAAAGCTGGAGGGAGCCGGCGTTGGCCTTGCGGGACTCGTAGGCGGTTAGGACCAAAAGACCTGTAACCTCACTACGGCCGAAGTCACGGGCGTAGTTGAGGCGTGTCTCTGAATATAATGTATTCTGTACGGTCTTGCTGCCTTCGTTGTAAGTAAGATAGTCGGTTCCGTCATCATTGATTCTTCGCAAATGGTACTCTCCGGTATAGGAGTCATAGTTGTCCATCGTGTACCAATAAGGGCTGAACTGACGGTTGACACTGAAATCTGAAAGACGTGTCAGATTGAACAGAGTCATCGCACTGAGTCCTTTCGTGATGAAGTTGAGATCCTGGTTGAGTTCGACAGCTGCGATCATCTGTGAGCGTTGGTAGTCACGATAACCTTTCACCATATTGGCATAAGGGTTGGTGTAGCCTCCTTTGTCCCAGTTACCGAACATAATGTGCTTGATTCCAACGTGATCGTCATCCACCGGGTAATACGCCGGGAAGAGTACCGGGTCGGAGTGAACCACGTCCACATAAACCTTGTTACCTCCATCAAGCGGTCCGCGGTAGTCGGTGAAGTTACCGGTAAGGCGGATGGCCAGTTTTGTGGTCGGGGTCACATTGATGTCGATGTTCGAACGAAGAGTATAGGTTTTCTGATCGATGTTGTTGTTGAAACTGTTCCTTTTGTCAACATTCAGAATACCCGTGTCCTCGGTGAAAGCACCGGACACATAGTAGGTCGCGACCTTGCCTCCACCGCGAACGGAAACGTTTGCGCGGTATGCCGTGGAATAATCCTTGAAGAGCATCTTGTACCAGTCGTTGGCCGGATAGATGTACGGATTCGCGCCAGGTTTTCCGGTGTTCTCAATCTTGTCGTAGGAGTACATCAGGTCTCCCAGAGGGTCACGTGTGGTGATGGCCTCGTTGTAGGACTTCATGTAGGTGATAGGGTCTGCAAGTTCGACAACATCAGTCGGCTGCGAGATCGATGTCTCGATGCGGGCAAAGATCTTAGCCGGGCCTTCCTGACCGCGCTTCGTGGTCACGAAGATGACACCGTTGGCTCCGCGGGCTCCATAGAGGGCCGTCGCCGTGGCGTCCTTCATGATCGAGAAACTCTCGATGTCGTCCGGCTGAAGGCGGGCAAGGTCGGTGGAGGTAAGCTCGATGTTGTCGATGAGGATGAGGGGGCTGGTGTTCGCGCCGAAGGTTGTGATGCCTCGCACGAAGAAGTCGGCGTTGTCCTGGCCAGGCTCACCGGAACGCTGGTAGGCGATGACGCCGGCGACATTACCCGCAAGGGCGGTGGTCAAGTTGCTGGAAGGCACCTTGAGAGTTCCGACATCAACGGTCGTGATAGCGGCCACAGTGCTCTCCTTCCTTTGTTTACCGAAGGCGACCACTGTCACCTCGTCAAGTTCGTTGGCTGCGTTCTTCAGCTTAACGATGAAGTTGGTCATGCTTCCGACTTCCAGAATCTGAGACTCCTTACCGAGACACTCAAATTTCAGTTTGTCAGTCGGCTTGACTCCGGACAGTTCGAAAGAACCGTCGAGGTCAGTCATCACACCCTTTGTGGATCCGACGACCGACACTGTCGCTCCCGGCATGGTCTCGCCGGTTTCCTCCTCATAGATCACACCCTTAATGGTCTTGGTCTGAGCCAGAACCGCCAACGGCGCAAGCATAAGGATTAGAGACAATACGATCTTTTTGAAAGACATAAATACTAAATTTGTAGTTTGACAAAAAGATTGAGTCTGACGTGGTCGCTGAGCTTGTCGATGTGACCACGTCAGAGCATAGTTCCCACAATTTGTTTTGTATGAAATGTCATTTGCCACGTAAGACGAAGGGGTTTCTTTGGGGGTAAGACGTGAAAAATTTCTGTTTTTTATGAATATTATATGTTTCTTTATCGTTTTTTACGTTGATAATTGCGATATTGCGGATGGATTCCGGCACGTGTTCGGAGTTTTGTAACCAATCAAGAATTAGAACAACTTCAACTATGGAGAATTCAGAGACAAACAAGGCCGTCCGTCGTAAGGCCGATGACCGGACAACCATTAACCAAGAGACCATTAAACAGGGGGATATTGACCACGAGGCCACGGGGAGGAAAGCCATTGACCACGAGGCCGCCGCGTCGGAAGAGGAGCAGTACCTCAAGCGCTACCGCCACTGCCGCAGGCTTATAGAGGGGGACGTCCGCTTCGCCGGGATGTCCGCGGAGGAGAAGGACGCCTACGCCCAACGCCTCGCCACGCCGGAGTACCTCGACCTGACCTGCGACTGGGCGTTCAAGTACCTGTTCCAGAACCACCCGGACCTGCTTGTCCGTCTGCTTAATGACATCCTTCAGGAGGACATCACCTCGGTGGAGTTCCGCAACACGGAGCTGACGGAAGTCTCTCCGCATGACAGGCGGATACTTTTCGACCTCCTCTGCCAGACGCCAGGCGGGACGATCCTTGTGGAGATGCAGAGGGCGTCGCGTTCCGACCAGCGCGACCGCCTGCTTTTCTATGGCTCAAGGCTGGTGACCAGACAGGTGAGACGAGGCGACGAGAAATATGCCCTGTCTCCCGTCAAGGTCATCTGCATCAAGAACTACGAGGATGAGCATCCGAACTCCCCCGAGGGCAAGATCCTGTATCATTACCGTCTTCAGGAGATCGAGACGGCCGAGCCGTTCGGCGACCGGATGTCGTTCTACCTGTTGGAGCTGCCGAGGATAATGCGCTATGGTGATGAATATGACAGTCCTGTCGCGTCATGGTGCAGGATATTCAGAAATTTCGCTATATTTGCGAAGTCGAGGTCGGAGAGGGACGCGGAATTCGAGAGGCTGGAGCGGGCGATGCGTGTCAGCGGCCTTGATGACAAGGAGATTGATAACTATTTCAACGATATGATGACAGAAAAAGAGATGCTTCCGTACATTGAGGGTGCCGAACAGCAGGGTTACCGCAAGGGCTACAAGGCCGGAGCCGAGCAAGGCATGGCCAAGGGAATAGAGAAGGGAATAGAGAAGGGAATAGAGAAGGGAATAGAGAAGGTCGCCAAGTCTTTGCTGTCGTTAGGCCTATCGGCTGAACAGATTAAGTCTGTCACAGGTTTGAGTGCGGAGCAGATTAAAGCGTTGTGATAAAACTCCGCAAAGAGTAAACACTTGGAAATAAACTATATAAGCAAAGCCCTTTAGCCTATATCAACCAAAGGGCTTTATTTAAATTATTGAGGAATAGGGGCTTACCTCTCACGGGCCGCCCACAGTTTTACTTCACCGCCTTCGCGGAAAGCGAGTACGGCTTGTCATCCGGTTTCTGGCCGCGGGCCTTGTTCGGCTTGGAGGCCATCACGAACTCGATGGTGCCGCCCTGAAGGAGGTCATCGTGGGTGATGTAGAGCTTTTTGCATTCGACACCGTTGCGCAGGACCTTCTTCACATAACGGTTTACATCGCTCACGCTGTCAGCCTTGACCTCAAGAGTCTTCCCGTTCGGGAGAGCGATCTTGGCGTATGGGAGATACGGAGCACCGAACACGTATTGGTCGCTGCCAGGACAGACAGGATAGAATCCAAGCACACTGAATATGTACCATGCGGACATCTGACCGCAGTCGTCGTTGCCGCCCAGTCCGTGAATGTCAGGACGGTACATCCGGTTTATGATCTCCCTCATCCAGTACTGTGTCTTCCAAGGCTGGTTCGTCCAAGCATAGAGATAAGGAATATGATGGCTCGGCTCGTTGCCGTGCACATAGCCACCGATCAGGCAGTCCTTCGTGACATCCTCGTTCGTGGCGTAGGCATATTCAGGAAGGTCATGGTAGAAGAGCTCGTCCAGGGCGGAGATGAACTTCTTCTCACCGCCCATCAACTCCATCACGCCGTACACATCCTGCGGAGCGTGGAACGAGAAGTTCAGCGAGTTGCCCTCAATGAAGCCTTCTCCCATCGTCTGCATGATGTCAAAATCTTTCTTGAAAGTGCCGTCTGAATATTTCGGGCGCGCGAACCCAAGCTCGGTGTCGAACACGTTCCTATAATATTGCGCGCGTGCGAGATATTCATCAGCAATCTTGTCGTTCCCGGCGAGGCGGGCGGTGTGCCAGATGGTCCAGTCGTCGTAGGAATATTCCAACGTGTTGCTGGCTGCGGTGGAGATCTTGTCGTAAGGCACGTAGCCGAGTTTCATGTAGTCCCCAAGTCCTGCGTACCAGTTTGCTTTTGAGGTGTTTACCATTGCCTCAAGAGCCCTGTCACGGTCAATGTCCAGCCCCTTGGTGATGGCATCTGCGAGCACCGGCACAGCGTGATAGCCGCTCATGCACCAGTTCTCATTGGCGCAGTGACTCCAGACAGGCAGGAATTTCAAGACATTCTGGTCGTAGTGAGCCAGCATAGACTCCACCATGTCCCGGTCACGCTCTGGTTTGAACAACGCCAGGAACGGATGCTCTGCCCTATAGGTGTCCCAAAGGGAGAAAACGGTGTAGTTCGTGAACCCGTCCGCCTGGTGGATCTCGTGGTCAAGGCCTCTGTACTTCCCGTCCACGTCCATATAGACAGAAGGGTTGATCATCGTGTGGTAGAGGGAAGTGTAGAACATCTTCTTCTCGTCCTCTGTGCCCTGAATCTCAATCTGGGAAAGTTCCTTCTCCCAGGCCGAAGATGCCTCCAAAGCGATGTCATCGAACGACTTGCCCGAGGTCTCCGCCGCAAGGTTCTTCAGCGCACCCTCCGCTCCGGTCGCCGAAAGCGCCACCTTCACGGTCAGCTCAGGATTCTTGGACGTGGCGAACTTGAACCATGCCACCAGCTTGCGTCCGGCCATCGCAGGGAAGTTGTGGTACTGGTCGAATTTGCTCCAGCCACCTTTATAGTTGATCTTCTCTCTATCCGCATAACCATATTCAGTGATAGGCTGCGAGAAAGAGATGGCGAAGTAGGTGTAGTTGGTTCGGGCCCAGCCGTTGGTGATGCGGTAGCCGGTCAGAAGGGTGTCGTTCTGCACCTGTACCTCCGCCCAGAGGGTCTTGCCATCGTAGTTGTAGATTCCGTGGATGAGGTCCAGAATCACCTGACCATCAACTCCTTTAGGAAATGAATATTCATGTACTCCGACTCTGGTGGTGGCGGTCAGACGGGCCTTCACATCGTAGTCGGCCAGCGTCACTTCGTAGTAACCCGCTGAGGCTCTCTCCGTGTCGTGCGAGAAACGGCTGCGGTAGCCGCTGTCCGGGTTGTCGCTTGTGCCGGGATTCAGTTTCAGCGCTCCGGTGGTCGGCATCAGCAGGATGTCGCCCAGATCCGAGTGTCCGGTTCCGCTGAAATGCGTGTGGCTGAATCCGACGATTGTAGGGTCGGAATAACGGTAGCCAGCGCAATATTCATAAACACGTGGCTGGTACTTCCCGTTCACATTGTGAGGAATCGTGTCAGTGTCCGGGCTCAACTGAACCCCGCCGAAAGGCACGCACGCCCCCGGAAAAGTGTGCCCCATTCCGTCGGTTCCGATGAACGGATCCACATAACTGGCCTTGGTTGAAGGCTGCTGCGCCGCGGACCCGACGCAGAGAAGCAGGGACAGCCCTGCGCAAAACAGATTGATTTTCATGTGTCAAATATACATAAATCTATTGTTTTTTCTGAAAAAGTCTCTAAATTTGTCCTTTCCAACCTGAAGAGGGTGGCTTGTTGCGTGCCTATTAAATCGGTTTGTGGGTAGGGTTGGAATAGTACTTAAAGTAAAGAAATATAACACTTTAATTAAACTACAAAATTTATAAAAACGTTTATGTCTTTCAAAAAGATCGCAATGACGCTTGCGCTCCTCCTGAGCACCGTGGCGGCCCTGGCGCAGACCAGGACCGTGAAGGGTGTGATCTACGAGGAGGAGACAGGCGAGCCCATGCCGGGCGCGACGGTGTCGGTCGAGGGTTCCACCCGAGGCGTGATGACCGACCTTGACGGCTCGTTCGAGCTGACCGGCGTCAAGCCGACCGACAAACTCAAGTTCGAGTGTCTCGGAAAGGAGACGCAGGTCCTGACAGTCGGCACTATGACCAACTTCGTCGTGAAACTCAAGAACGCGGCAAACGAACTTGACGAGGTGACGGTTGTCGCCTTCGGTAAACAGAGAAAAGAGAGCGTCATCGGCTCCATCTCCACAGTCGACGTGAAGACCCTCAAGGTTCCTTCCAGCAACCTCACCACCGCATTGGCCGGCAACGTGGCCGGTGTGATCGCCTACCAGCGCACCGGAGAGCCGGGCCAGGACAACGCCGACTTCTTTGTGCGTGGTATCACCACTTTCGGCGCGAACACCAGCCCTCTCATCCTCATCGACAACATCGAGCTGACCTCCACCGACCTCGCCCGTCTTCAGCCGGACGACATCGAGAGCTTCTCGATCATGAAGGATGCCACGGCGACCGCCCTCTACGGAGCCCGCGGGGCCAACGGTGTCATCTTCGTGACCACGAAGCGCGGTCAGGAAGGCCCGGCTAAGATCTTCGCCCGTGTCGAGACATCAATCTCAACACCTACCGACGTGGTCGAGCTAGCCGACCCTGTGACCTACATGAAGTCCTACAACGAGGCCATCTCCACACGCGACCCGCTCGGGGACTTGATGTACTCCTACGACAAGATCGAGCAGACCGGGAAGCCGGACGCAAACCGTCTCATCTATCCTGCCAACGACTGGTACGACATGCTCTTCAAGGATTTTGCCACAAGCTACCGCGCAAACGTTTCAGCGCGTGGTGGAGGCAAGGTCGCGACCTATTATGTGTCCGGAGCCTACACCGAGGATACAGGTATTTTGAAAGTCGACAAGAGGAACAGCTTCAACAACAACATCGACGACAAGAACTACACCCTCCGCTCCAATGTGGACATCAATGTGACCCCGACCACGAAGCTGGCGGTCCGCCTGACCGGCAACTTCCGTGACTACCAGGGACCGCTGAACGGAGGCAGCGACGTCTACCGTCAGGTGATGCACTCTGACCCAGTCCTCTTCCCGGCCTACTACCCGGTGGACGACGACCACGTCGGCATCCAGCACATCATGTTCGGTAACTACGATGACGGTTCCTACATCAACCCTTACGCCAACCTCGTGAAGGGATACAAGGACTACCAGCGATCCCAGATGATCGCCGCCGTGGAGATTGACCAGGACCTCAAGTTCATCACCAAGGGACTGACCTTCATGACTCTGTTCAACCTCACCAGGCTTTCCGAATATACGGTCAACCGCCAGTTCAACCCTTACTGGTACACCCTTGACCGCTACGACTCCTACACGGGCGAGTACCACGTCAACCGGATCAACGAGAACGGATCCGACTACCTCACTTATTCTGAAGGCGCAAAGACGGTGAAGAACACGATGTACTCCGAGACGCGCCTGAACTACGCCAATTCATTCGGCAGGCACGACGTGACCGGTCTTCTGGTTCTCACCGCGAGCGAATCCCTCACCGCCAACGCCGGGTCCCTCCAGCTGTCCCTCCCTTCACGCAACGCCGGACTCTCCGGACGTTTCACCTACGGCTTCGACAAGAGGTATTTCATTGAATATAACTTCGGCTACAACGGCTCCGAGCGTTTCCACAAGTCGCACCGCTGGGGATTCTTCCCTTCCGCCGGCCTGGCGTGGATGATGTCCAACGAGAAGTGGTTCAAGCCGGCGGCCAAGGTCGTCAACAACCTCAAGCTCCGCTACTCCTACGGTCTTGTCGGCAACGACAACATCGGCTCGAGCAGTAACCGTTTCTACTATCTCTCCGAGATGAACATGAACAGTTCAAGCAAATCCGCGTCTTTCGGCGAGACCAGAAACGTGAGCTATTCGGGAGTGGATGTCCTGCGCTACGCCAACGAGGCGATCACGTGGGAGAAGTCCTACAAGTCCAACTATGCCCTCGAGCTGGGGCTCTTCAAGAAGCTCGACATCATCGCCGAGTACTTCACCGAGCACCGCACGGACATATTCATGCAGCGCGCCGACATCCCTAACACCATGGGACTCCAGGCCGCCGTCTACGGCAACATCGGTCAGGCCCGCGCCAAGGGTGTCGACATCCAGGCCGACTACAAGCAGGCTTGGGCCAGCGGTCTCTGGGCGTCAGCCAGGGCTAACTTCACCTACTCCACCGGCAAGTACGACGTCTACGAGGAGCCGACCTATCCCGAGTCATACCGCCAGCATGCCGGCAGGTCCATCAAGCAGACATGGGGCTACATCGCCGAGCGCCTCTTCATCGACGACGAGGACGCCGCCAACAGCCCGTCGCAGGCCGCTTTCGGCAGCCAGTACGGCGGTGGTGACATCAAGTACACCGATGTCAACGGCGACGGCGTGATCACCAATGCGGACATGGTGCCGATCGGCTACCCGACATCCCCTGAGATCATCTACGGCTTCGGTGTGTCGCTCGGCCACAAGGGGTTCGACTTCTCGGTGTTCTTCCAGGGTATGGGACGCGAGTCCTTCTGGATTGACGCCACAAGCGCCTACAACACGAGGACGAACAAGTACGGCACCGCCCCGTTCGTGAACAACGGACAGCTGCTGAAGGCCTACGCCGACAGCCACTGGAGCGAGGACAATCGTGACATCTACGCCCTGTACCCAAGGTACAGCGCCTACGAGAACAAGAACAACACCCAGGTCAGCACCTGGTGGATGAGGGACGGATCGTTCCTCCGCCTCAAGCAGATGGAGTTCGGCTACACCCTTCCGCAGAAACTCACCAACAAGATCCACGTCGACAACCTCCGTGTCTACTTCCAGGGCAACAACCTCCTGTGCTGGAGCAAGTTCAAGCTCTGGGACCCGGAGCTCGCCGGGGAGGGCTTCAACTACCCGATCCAGAGGACATTCAACATCGGCTTGAACGTGACCTTCAAATAATCCTTGACTATGAATATGCGCAAGAATATCAATAAATCAATAGCTTCCGCGCTTGCCGTCGCCGCACTTATGCTCGGAACGGCCGGATGCAATAGTTTCCTCAATGTGGTCCCAGACGACGGCCTGCCGTCCATCGAGACCGCCTTCAACCTCAGGTCGTCGGCGATCAAGTATCTGGCCACCTGCTATTCCTACATGACCCTTGACGGTTCCATGGGCAATGACCCGGCGTTGCTCGGCAGCGACGAGTTGTGGGATCTCTACGGGCGTACCACGACCAACAGATCCGACCGTGTGCCTTTCACGATGTCCTACATCGCCCGCGGCAACATGAGCGCCAACACGGTCTACGCTAACGACTGGGCCTTGATGTACGAGGGCATCCGCTGCTGCGACATCTTCGTCGACAACATCCATAGAGTCCCTGACATGGGCGATTCGGAGAAGGCGCAGTGGATCGCCGAGGTGACGTTCCTCAAGGCCTACTACCATTTCAACCTCGTCCGCAAGTGGGGACCGGTTCCGATCATCAGAGAGAGCCTCCCCATAGACTCGTCCGTGGATGAGGTCCGTGTGCACCGCGACAACATCGACGACTGCTTAGACTTCATCCTCGAGCTTCTGGACAAGGCGATGCCTGACCTGCCTCTTGTCAACCCCTCGGTCGATGAGTACGGTCGTATAAATCAGGCCATCTGCGCATCGTTCAAGGCCAAGGTGGCTGTCTACGCCGCCAGCCCGCTGTTCAACGGCAACTCGGAGCAGGCCGCCCTTGTCGACACGGACGGGACAACAAGACTGTTCCCGGAGAAGACCGACGACGAGAAGCTCGCCCGCTGGACCGCCGCCATGGAGGCCTGCCGCGAGGCCATCGCCGTCTGCGACGAGGCGAACATCTCCCTCTACAGGGGCGATGACATCACCTACCGCATGACCGACTCCCTCAAGACAACCTTGACTCTTCGTAACGCATTCAACCAGAAGTGGAACAGCGAGCTCATCTGGGGCAACACTCAGTCGCCTTCCGGGACAATGAACATGTACCACAAGCTCTGTATGCCGATCCTCAACGGGTACACCGACATGCTCGGAGGCTACATGTTCATCGGAGTCCCGCTCAAGATCGCCGAGCAGTTCTACACCGTGCACGGGCTGCCTATCGCCAACGACTCCGAGTGGGCCAACATCAACCCTATGGACCTGAGGGTCGGTGACGACCAGCATTCCTACTACATCTGCAAGGGACGCAAGACCGTCAAGCTCAACTTTGACCGCGAGCCGCGCTATTACGCCTCCCTCGGCTTCGACGGGGGCAACTGGCTCGGCCAGCTCGGCAACTACAACGACCTCAAGCCTGAGGATGTACACTTCGTGGCGTGCCGTATGGGAGGGACACATGCCAAAAGGGGCAGTCAGACCGGCCCGGTTACGGGATTCCTTCCCAAGAAGCATTTCCCGATCCAGGCGACTTGGACAGGGCCCAACTCCTTTACGGGAGCCGGCACCACGTGGTATCCATGGCCTATGATCCGCCTGTCCGACCTGTACCTCCTCTACGCCGAGGCCATCAACGAGGCCGAGGGACCGAACGGGGCGCACAGCGACGACCTGTTCAAGTACATAAACCTCGTCCGCGAGCGCGCCAAGAT
This sequence comes from uncultured Bacteroidales bacterium, assembly GCA_934667175.1. Classification (GTDB taxonomy): domain Bacteria; phylum Bacteroidota; class Bacteroidia; order Bacteroidales; family UBA932; genus Cryptobacteroides. The sequence goes on from CAKULN010000007.1 coordinate 30,786, forward strand.
CCCTGACGTCAAGACCGCCTGGGACACCTACAGCAACAGCCCGGGCTACTACGGCACCAAGGTCGGGATGCGCGCCATCATCCACCGCGAGCGTCTCAACGAGCTTGCCTTCGAGGGTCAGCGTTTCTGGGATCTCCGCAGGTGGAAGGAGGCTCCGGCCGAGTACCAGAAGGGAATTTACGGCTTCGACGTCACCTCGGCAAAAGAGGAGGACTACTACGTCAAGAAGTTCCTCTACGAGCAGAAGTTCGGACTCAAGGACTACTTCTGGCCGATCCCTACAAGTTACATAGAGGTCAATCCTAACCTTGTGCAGAACATCGGTTGGTAACAGTAAAGAGAACATCACAAATGAAGAAAAGGATATTATTTACATCAACATCAGTAGCGGCCATGCTGCTTTCCATAGGCTGTGCGGAGGAGAACCACGGCAGGATTGACCAGCTTGACGAGAGCCTCGAGGCTCCGCAGCCGGTTACGGTTACTAAGGTCAAGCCGACAAGCGGCGGAGCCGTCGTCTGGGTGGAGATTCCCGACGACAAGAACATCAAGGGAGTCGTGGCGACCTACACCCGCGGAGGCGTGACGGTCGACGCCAAGGTCTCCCGCTACGTCGACAGCCTGACTGTCGAGGGCTACGCCGACACAGACGAGCATGAGATGGAGGTCTGCTCCTTCAACGTGAACGAGGTCAAGTCCGAGCCGGTGGTTGTCAAGTTCACACCGGAGACCCCGGCCATCCGCAAGGTGGCCTCTACCATGATCGCCGCCGCAGGTGGCGTGAAAGTCCGGATCACCGGCAACGAGAGCAAGTCAGATCTGGCGGTATGTCTGCTCCGCGACGAGAATGTGGACAACGCCGACAAGCCGGTGGATGAGATCAAGTGGAAGGAGGTCACGACACTGTTCACTGCAAGTGACAATGTCACCCTTACACGAAGGGGGATAGAGGCCAAAGAGGCCGTGTTCGGGGTCTATGTGCGCGACCGTTGGGGCAACATCTCCGACACGGTCAAGGCCGTGCTCACTCCGTTGCCCGAGATAAAGATCCCCGTCGCCGCGGCCGAGGTCGACGTAGACGGTCATAAAGGGAAGACCAAAGGCTTCTCCTATAACGGGAAGGCCATATGGAGCCAGGACGACAATCTGTTCGAATATGAGTCCGAGAGGTCTTCTTACCCTGTCAGCGGCCTTTGGGACGGAACCGGAAATTCATACACCGGAAAGATTCTAGCCGTTGACAGAGCCCCGATTCCGTGTTGGTTCACGATCGATCTGGGATGCGAGATTGAAGCCAGCCGCATCGCGACGCTTCCACGGTACGATTATCCTGAACTGTTCGGTGACGCCCACGTCCGCGACTTCGAGTTCTGGGGCAGCAACAACCCGACCGGCGCCCCCGGCACTGGCGAGCATGGCTTCGACGACTCATGGAAATGCCTCGGCAAGTTCACCCAGTACAAGCCTTCCGGCTATCTCGACGACGGGACACCGGGCGCGGTCACGCCGGAGGATCGTGAGGCCTTCAACAACGGAAACGACTTTGAGCTCGACAGCGAAAAATTCCCTGACGCCACTTACCATTTCCGTTACCTCAGGGTTGTCATGACCTCCTATGTGGCTTGGAATATGCCGGACGCCGCAAATGCGGCCGTTCAACTTGGTGACATCTCCCTATATGGACGAGTTACAAAAACCGACAACTAAGGAATATGAACAAGAAAATTACAAAATCGAATATTCTTTTGGCCGTAGGGGCGGCCTTCGCGCTTGTCTCTTGCGGCGGCCAGGACGAGATCTACAAGGAGTGGGTCAAGAAGGGCGGCTATGACTACCCGGCCAAGGCCATCAACCTGTCCTCTGTTTCCGGTTACCAAAGTGTGATCGTGAACTGGGAGAAGCCTATGGACCCGGCGGTGCGCACAGCCACGTTGTTCTGGGACAACTACGCCAGCTCGCGCGACATCGACTACGCCGACTATCCTGACGGCAAGGTCTCCATGGAGGTCGACAACCTTGAGGACCGTTCCTACACCTTCGACATCGTCAACTACGACGAAGAAGGCAACAAGTCCCTCGCGGCCGAGATCACCGTATCGCCTTATGGAGACGGCTGGATGGTCTCCCGCTCGGAGCGCTCGGTCGCAAGGGCTGAGATGGACGGGAACGGCCGCGACGCCAGGATCGTGATGTCCAAGGCCACGGACGAGATGGTGGCCACCCGCTTCCGCTATAAGAACCTTCAGGACGAGTGGGTCGAGTGTGAGACCATCCTCAAGCCGGGCGAGAACGAGGTTACCTTCCCGAATGCCCTCAAGGGCAAGAGGTTTGAATATTCCTCATCCTTCTGCCCCGCCGCCGGCAAGGACACCGTCTGGAGCGCATGGACGAGGTCTGTCGACGGCATCTCCTATGCACTGGATGGCAAGAGGTGGAATGTGACGGTCACAAAGAACCAATATTTCGGAATCAATGTGGCTGACAACATCTTTGACGGCAACAAGGATCTTTCCGCTTTCAGCTGGCATAGTTCTAAATCCGATGCGACTAAGAATCAATTCCCTAAGATTCTTTCCATTGACACACAGAAGGCTTTTGGTGAGGAATATGCTTTCACCCGCTTTGAGTTTTATGAACATCCGGACCAGCCGACGCTTCGCTACATCAAGGATTTTGTCATCTATGTCGGTTCCTCGTACTACAATCCGGACGACAGCGATTATCTCAACAATTACGGCATTCCTTTCATAGGGACTCAGTTTAAAACCGATGGTAGAATGTCTTCCGCCTCCGCAACTCAAGGTGCTACAGGCCGTTATTTCGCTATCGTGTTCAAGAACTCCTACAATACTAAGGACGGTTTTATCGACCTCTGGGAACTTGTTCCTTACGGCTATATCCCGTCGCAGGCCGACTAAAAACGAATGTCAGCATGAAAAGAATATTAAAAGCCACATTCACAGTCCTGTTCGCCTCGGTCCTGCTTCTGGTCTCCTGCGGCAGCTACGATGACACCGAGCTTAGGGACAAGGTGAAGGACCTTGAGGACCGCATGGCCAAGCTTGAGTCGGCGGTCAACACCAACACCCAGTCCATACAGGCCCTCGTGGAGGCGTCCAATGGCAAAGACGCCGTCACCGGATTCAGCGAGCTGACCGACAAGTCGGGCTACGTCATCACGTTCGCCTCGGGCAAGAGCATCACACTCTACCATGGTAAGAACGGCCAGAACGGATCGACCCCTGTCATCGGTGTGAAGGCTGACAGCGACGGACTGTACTACTGGACAGTAAACGGTGAGTGGCTTCTCTCCGGCGGACAGAAAGTGAAGGCCGAGGGGGAGGACGCCGTCACGCCAAAGTTCAAGATAGAGGACGACAACTGGTTCGTCTCCCAGGACGGCGGCAAGACATGGACGAACCTCGGCAAGGCCAAGGAGAAGGACATCTTCAAGAGCGTGGCCCTTGACGGAGGATTCGTGAACGTCGTGCTGGCGGACGGCACCTCATTTAAACTCGCGGTCTCCGACGGCAGTCTCGTTTCGGCGGTCGGCAGCATCAATGTTGTTCCGACATGTTCGGACGGAGCCGGCAGGGTGACCCGCAGGAACGGCTGGAACACACTCACGCTCAAGTACGAGATCCTGCCTTCCGGCACCCTTGACAAGCTTTCAGCAAGCGACGCCGTGAAATATTCAGTGAAGGCGGTCTACACAGCCACTAAAGCCTCCGCCGGTGATCTGATTGACCTTGAGGTGACTAACGTCTCCGCCAGCGGTGATTTCCTGATGGTCAAGGTCAAGTGCGACGCCCTCGACAATGCGTTCTTTGACGGGACCCTCGCCGCTAGCGTGTCCCTTCATGTCTCGGACGGTGTCGGCGACGTGGCCTCGGCCTACACCCCGATCGTCTACGGCGGAGAGTTTGTCACTTCCAAAGACTTTGATGCCAACAACATAGTGCTTTCGCTCGGCGTGGTCAGCGATGTGCACATCAACCAGCAGGCACAGGCGAACAAATGGAAGTCAGCGCTTCAGCAGCTAAAGGCCAAGGCTCTTGAGAATGACGCTAACGGAATGGCAGGAGTCCTTGTCGTCGGCGACCTCATTGACAACCCTAACAACTCACAGTTGAGCCTGTTCAAATCGACCCTCGAATCCGAGATAGATGTTACAAAGACACCGATGATCTACACCATCGGCAACCACGATGTTCCTAACTATGCTTGGGCGGCTTCTATGGTCAATGATGTCGCCTATATGAGGAATATGTTCGGGGACAAGTACTTTCAGGCAGATCAAGATCAGGAAATGAGGGCAAAGTACGAGGCGCGCCACTGCGTCATCGGCGACTATCATATTCTTGCGATATCTCCGAACGGTGACAGCCCTATAGCTTATGACCCAACTGCCGTCACATGGCTTGACAACCAGTTGGCCGCCATCACCTCCGCCGAGCCTGACAAATACGTCATCATCCTCACCCACCCGATGATCAAAAACACCGTCTACGGCAGCCGTCTCGGCGAGGAGGGAGGAATATGGGAGTCAAGTTATCCGCATTACTGGGCGACAGACGTCCTGACTCCGGTGCTTAGAAAATACCCTCAGGCGGTGGTGTTCGGCGGTCACCTCCATTTTCCTCTCAACGACCCGCGCAGCGTATGGCAGGAGGACTTCTCCGTCTTCGGATGCGCATCCGTCCGCTACATGGCCATTGAGAACGGCAAGTATGAGGACATGTCCAGCGCCACCGTGATGCAGGACTGCAACGACTTCTCTCAGGGCAATCTGCTCCAGTTCGACGCAAGCGGCAACATGCGTGTGCTGAGGATGGACTTCCAAAACAAGGACGTCATCGGGGATCCGATCGTCTCCTCATACCCTACATCAGACAAGAGCCACCTCACTAAGTACAGCCATACGACCCGCAGCCTCGCCAACGCCGCCCCGGCCCTCTCGACACTGGATGTCGATGTCACGGACGGCACCGCCACGGCCAAATGGGCTGCCGGAACGGACGACGAGTTCGTGCACCACTACGTGCTCACCCTCAGGAAGAGCGGCGCCGTGGTGTCAACAAAGAAGATCCTCGCCGACTTCTACAAGAGCGCCAAGACCTCGGGGATGAGGAAGGAGTGGACCCGCTCTCTTGGCAGCCTCGAGAACGGCACGTACGAGCTTACCCTCGATGCCTACGACTCATGGGACGCCGCGGCGGAGCCGCTGACGAAGACGTTCCAGGTCGGCGCGGCATCCAACGGTGTCTGGACTGACGACAAGGCCGGAAGCAAGACGGTCTCTGGAGGAAGCGGCAGCGTCTCGAATGACTGGCTGACATATTCCGACGGCAAGGTCTCCTGGACCGCCAACACCACCGGCAGGCCGAGAACCGCGAAGATCACCCTCCCGGATGCCACTGAATTTTCAGTGACCCAGATCTCGGAGGAGGATTTCAAGGGCGGCTGGACGTTGTACTCCAAGCTTTTCGATCCGAACAAGACTATAGGAAAGGGTACAACCAACGCTTATCCCGTTGCTCTGACTTTTGGAGAGCCTCTGAATAAAGAGACATTGAAGGATGTCTATGGATCTGAACATACCAACAATATCGGTGTCAAAGGTCTGTATTTCAATGCCGTGATGGATGCCACAGTGGAGATTGACTATAAATCCCAATCCGTCAGTTTCGGAATATTCCTTGACAGGCGTGCCGCTCAGGATGCCGGGAATGGCCGCTATGTGGCATTCCTTCCTGAATTGAACATAGGGAACGCTTGGGGAGCTATGAACAATTATGTTTTCGCTCCAGGTGCTGGAGTGTTCTCTGATAACAATTATGAGTGGCTCTGGTTCAGTGTAAGTAAAGATTTCAGCACTCTTAAATACTTATATGAAGGCAGTGGCCAGAAAACCTCCAAAGGCGGACATTACATCTGTGGTATATCATGCGTCAAGGCTACATCAACAAACGCATCTACTTTGGCCTCAAATTATGACGTGATTTATCAGGCCAACTACAATAATGTCGGTTCACAAGGCATGTACTTCACAAGAAACTAAATATTATCTCTAATCACAATTAATTTTATTTAACGATGAAATTACACTTATTAACACTGACCGCAGCGGTCCTCGCGACATTCGCGTTCTCCTCCTGTGGCGAAAAGGATCCCGACTATGGCGATCCTGCCGTAAAGGTTAGTCCAGGTGAGTTGAGTTTTGAGTCAACAGGCGGTTCTCAGACCGTACAGTTGACCGCGACTGTGGACTGGACTGTTGAGAATTCATCTTCCTGGGTGACGGTTGTCCCGATGCAGGGCGAGCCTTCCAAGGAGGTTCAGACAGTTAATGTGACAGTTGACGCCAACGACGATGTCGAGCGCACCGCGACCGTCACTTTCAAGCAAGTTGACGGAACACTTACCGCCAAGCTTACTGTCAATCAGAAGTATTATCTCCCTGACATTCAAGATTCTGACGTTAAGACCGTCTCTGGCAATGTCAGCGCCAAAAAGTACCAGAGATTCAGACTTTCCGGTGTTGTGAAGAGTCTCAAGAGCGATGGCTCTTTCAACCTCGTCGACGAGACAGGCTCCATCCCTGTCGCCGGCCTGAATGCAAGCGAGCAGCCTTACGGAACGGATGGTGGCGCTTTGGATAACGTAAAGGAGCGTTACACTGTGACTGTTGTCGGCTACCGTGTCGATGACGGTGGCAAGGCTCAGCTTAAGTACGCCTTCCTTGAGAAAGTGACTGAATATTCAGAGCAGGATCCAAACACTGTTGCCACAAAGTCATTCCCATATACCGCTGACTATAAGACGGCGGAGAATGGAGTCATTGTCAACAACCAGGTGTTCCCTTATGCCTTTGACGCACTTTGGTCTTGGAGCGCCAACACCGGTTGGCAGGCTTCCGGCAACAAGAATGATGTGGACTACACGACAGAGGCCACCCTCTACACTGAGAAAGTTGACCTTAAGAATGCCGAGAAGCCGATTTTGGTTTTCGAGCACATTGTCGGCAGGACTTTCGTGGACATGGACGTGGCGAAAGAGCAGACCTCCGTTTGGGTGAGAAAGGACGGTGGAGAGTGGAGCAAGCTTGCCATCACATTCTCTTATCCTGATGAACTTGGCGAGCAGACTGTCTCCGAGGACATCAAGCTTGACGCTTATGTTGGATCCGTTGTTCAGTTCGCTTTCAAGTACACCAGTGAAGAGGGTAAGTCTGCCGGTATCTGGCAGATTCTCAAGGTTGAAGTCAAGAAGAACGAGGAGCCTACCCAGCCTGACAACTCGACCGGTACTGAGGACTATGACAAACCGGGTTGGGACTGGAACAAGTAATCTTTGAATTGGATTTAAGATGAAAAAGACTATAAAAATGCTTTTCGCGGCCGCTTTTGCGATAGTTTCAGCGGCCTGCGCCCGTGAGGAAATCTTCGAGAACGAGCAGACAAGGGGAGAGGCAAGAACTTTCACCTGCGCTATTGATGAAGATGCTCAGACCAGAACGGAAATCACCAAGCAGGGAAAGACTGTATGGAAAGAGGGAGACAAGATTCTGGTCTCCAACGGAACAGAATCCGACACGCTTGCGGTTGACTCCAAGTTCGCCGGACAAAAGTACTTTGAGTTCACGACGACACTTCAAGGCAAGATCTATGTGGTCTATCCTTATAATTCAGTGAAGGAGATCAAGGATGGCAAGTTCACTCTTGAGATTCCTGAGGTGCAGAACGGAGAGTTCGGCAGCGCCAACATTGCTTGCGCTATAGCCGAGGACAGGTACGTTAAGATGAAGAACGTGACCGCTGTCCTCAAGTTCAGGGTGCCTAAGGAGGTTACCACGCCTGTTACCTCTGTGGTGATCAATTCTGTTGACGACAATGTCGCGGGACAGTTCAATGTTGATCTTACGAGCGGCACGCCGACCATTGAGACACCTGCGGAGAATACCTACACGACAAGTGTCACGGTCAAGACGGACGGCAACAACGGCAACAACTTCTACGCCACCGTTATCCCTGGAACCTACAAAGCCGGTTTTACAATGTCCGCTGTCACTCTTGACATCAACAAGGCCATTGAGAACAAGACCACCGTCTCAGACAAGGAACTCAAGGTTAACGCTTACTATGACCTTGGAAACATCGGAACTAATCTCCAGCCTCTTGGTGGAGACGGCTCCGCCGCCAAGCCTTACCTGATCAACAATTACGCTGAGTTCTTGATGTTCACCAACTACGTGAACTCCGGAAAGACAATGCGCGGCCAGAGTGTCAAACTGATGAATGACATCAAGGGTGTGAAGACTCCTGTTGGAAGCATCAAGTTTGAGAAGGGCATTGTCGGAGTCGGCAATGAGATCGAGAAGGGTAATATTCCTTTCCAAGGTGAGTTTGATGGGAATGGCAAGACTGTCACCGTGAATCTCAGTGTGAACAATGTCGAGGAGGCTGTCGCCTTGTTCCCTAATGTCGCTGACTCTGCCTACATCCACGATCTTACAGTGGCGGGAAATGTTACTTCTACATATAAGCATGCCGCTGGTCTTGTCGGTTTCCTGCGTGTGCATGGCAACTACGACGGCAAGACCTCTATTAGAATCGTGAATTGCAAGAACACCGCAAACGTTAGCGGTTACAATTACAATGGCGGTATAGCAGCTTGGGTTGACATCTATAAAGATACTCAGAATAACGCCAACGCTATACTATTTGAAAACTGCTCGAACGAAGGAAACGTTACCGGCAAGACTGACCAGAACGGTGGTTTGATTGGACATTTCGAATATGCGACCGTCAAGAACTGCTCCAATAAAGGAGATGTCAAAGGTACTATTGACATAGGTGGAATCGTAGGACTTGCGAGACCAGGGACTATTCTTGATTGCTCAAATTCGGGAAACATCACAGCGACAGCCGAGGCGAAGACAAATAATGCGAATTTCTACAACGGAAGTAAGTTTTGCGATCATGCTGGTGCGGCTGGAATCGTGTCGTTCGCACAAAACATAACACTCAAAAGATGCTCAAATTCAGGCACGATATCAGGACAAAACAAGACTGGCGGTATTGCTGGATGTGCATATTGGAGTTCTGTATATTCTAGCAAGAACATCGGAAAGGTTTCAGGAACAGTGGAAGCTGTTGGAGGAATTGTAGGCTGGGCTTTAATTCAGGCAAGAATTCATGATTGCTTGAATACTGGTGAGATTACTAATGCAAAATGGCAAGCGGCTGGTATTGTTGGCCAAGCTCAAACAGGCTATTATGACAAAAAACAGGTAAAAGACATCATAATCAGTAATTGCACTAACGAAGGAAATGCTACTGCTGGCTCAAATGGTGCAGCGGGTATTCTTGGATATGCAACTCCTGGAGATGCCATTAATAACATTACTGTCATAGGGTGTGAAAATAGTGAGAAATCTACAATTACATCTGCCCAGTATGTTGGTGGAATTGTTGGTGCCTTGAGTAAAATTGGTAGCGGTTGGGCTAAAATATTTATTCAAAATTGTGAGAACCACGGTCATATTGTCGGAACAACAGAGGGGCAGAAAAATAATACATTCATTGGAGGAATTTTAGGAGGCTTTTTGTCGCAAATTAATTCTCAGGGAATATTTCTTGCCAATTGTATTAATACTGGTGTAATTGAATATGCTGATCCAGCATCCCTTTATCCTAATGCGGGAGGTATAGTTGGAAGGCTTTGGTGTCCTGGACCTAGTGGAACAGGCGTGCATAATTGCTACAATTCAGGAGCCGTTAGACCTAAGACAGGATCTCCAATTGCAGGTGCATTATATGGCGCTATTGTTGGGTATGTTCAACAAGGAGGCAATCCTAATGCTAAGATCAGCCATTCATATTACCTCGAATCTTCTTGCGATCAGATTACCGGGAAAGACTCAAAGTATAACAATGAGGGCAATATCTCTGTAGTGGATGCCGCCGGGATACTAGCATCACCAGCTAACATTAATGGCAATACGTATAGCAATATCGTAGATGCATTGAACGCATGGAGAAACGGCAATCTCACTTACTATTCATGGACAGCCGGTCCTAAGTTCGTCTATCCGTCCTACGCTGACTTCGGCAGCGGAGACTATGACCTTGGAAACGGTGGACAGATCTAATTTTGAGGAGGAATCAAAATGAAAAAGAAAATATTCGCGTTAATCGCTCTTGCCGCCGCTTTCGTCGGCTGCTCAAAAGAAGCTTCTGAGACTCCTTCCCCTGCTGCTGAAGGACAGAAGTTTGTCATCACCGCCTCTGTCGGTGATCCTGCGACAAGGCTTGGCTATGTTGAGAATGACCAGAACGGTTTCACTGCCAAGTTCACTTCATCTGAGAAGATCAGCCTTTATTTCCTGAAGGCTGACAACTCTGTGGCTGTCAGCCGCGTTCTCAACATCGATGGCTATTCCATCTCTGATGATGGAAGAACCGCCAAGTTCGAGACCACAGACCTTGTGATCCCTACGGATGCAGTGAAGCTCGCTGCCTATCTCTACTCTGGCAGCGGTTCTACATATTCAGATGAGAAAGCCACGACAGATCTTAGCCTTCAGGCTAACCTCGGTGCCGCTCAGTCCCATCATATTCTTTACACCACTCTGAACACTTCTGACATTAAAGTGGATGAGAACGGCATTTCTACCGCTAACATCAAGTTCGCCTACAAGACCGCGCTTCTCCGCTTTACTCTGACTTTCCCCGAGGATGTAAAGGTGACGATGGACGACAAGACAGTCATCACACTCACCAATGCCAACAACACTGTCCACAATGCTCTTGACATTGTTTGGGGAGAGTTGGCCGAGTCAAGTGCGAAAGGCGACATTGTCTTCTACCCGACAGACACTTTGGATAAGAAGAACGTCGCTGTCGCCTATGCTTGCGTCTGGGCCGGTGACAACTTCAAGGACAGCAAGCTCTCAATGGTTCAGGGCGCGGACACCTACAGTGTTGACCTTGATCTTAAGAAAGAGACTCTTGAGGCCGGAAAAGTATATGATGTCGCAAGGACTATCACGAATGTCGTCAAGCCTGTGACAATGTGGGCTAATGATGAAGCAGGCTCTGTTGAGTTTAAGTATAGCGGTGGTGAGGAAGTTACCAGTGATTGGCTTTCATGCAAGGATGGTAAGGTTTCCTGGACCGCCAACACCTCTGGTGTTCAGCGTAATGCCAAACTTACCTTCAAGAACGGTTCCTCTTTCGAGATGTGGCAGGCCGATCCTAAGGATCTGGTCGCTACTTTCGCCGGGGATTACACTCTTACCGGTGATGTCAGGACTCCTACCAAGGGTGGTGCTGCCACACAGGCTACGGCTGATGACCAGACCGGTGTTAAGTATGGGTACAACGGCAAAGGTGGCATTAAGAAGAATTGTTGGTACGATCAGGCTTGGACTGCCGACGGCAAGGGAACCAGCATAGATATCACACTTGAGGCTGCGCAAGGTGAGCATGTAATGTGCGCCAAGGGCATCTACGAAAATCTTGTGATGCCGGTTGATATCCTTATTGATTACGAGAAGCAGACTTTCGGAATGAATTTCGTGATTGAGAACAAGGCTTACCCTATCACCTCTGGCATGTATGCCGACCTTGGTCAGTACGGCGCTTTTGCGACTGAGCTCATGGAAGGAGCCAACTGGTGCCTTGGCTTCGGCAATGGTGGCGCTTTCAACTACAACGGGGCAGTTGATCTTTCAACAGGTAACGTTGTTGTGAAGTTCGCCAAAGGTCAGAAGTGCACAGCCCACAACCAGTACAATGTTGTAGGTATCCTAGTGAATAGGTACACATCCCAAAACACCGCAGGAACCGCTCTTATCCGTTCGCAAAAAAGTACTTATGCATTTAAGAACATCGAATCGTCAGGTGCCGCCTATGCAAGAGTGATCCAGAACGACTTCACCATCACCAAGAAGTAATCACACCACGAATGCCCTCCGGCTAACCCCGTTCGGCATCCCGATACTCCCAAATCCGGGCGCCCCGCCAAGGCCGCCCGGATTTTTTGCTCTCTGAAAAAATCTGAAAAATATCCTCTATTGTTTTGTGTATTCCAAAATATTTAATAAATTCGCAAAACAAAGCATCGCCATACTTTCTTGTATGGTTACAGCCGCTCTTGTAGCGGCTTTTTAATTTAAAACATTGGTCTAAATCAAGAGTGACATTCTATGTTGGTGGTTTCAATTTCTATTATGGATTGAAGCAGATGAAGCAAATTGATGTTAATTGGCAACGTTACTATTGGATAGATGTGGTTAAACTCTTTGAGCAATTTCTGGGGCTGGAACAGGAATTGAATAAGGTCATTTATTTTACAGCTTCACCGCTTGATCCAGACAAGAATAGTCGGCAAAGTGCTTTTCTGAATGCGAATGCTATACTGAATCCAAACAGGTTTGAGGTTGTCCGAGGCAAGTACATAAACAAAACCATAAAATGCCCTCATTGCCATCTTGCCATAAATCGACCGGAGGAAAAGAAGACCGATGTGAATCTTTCTGTCAGGATGATTGAAGATTGTGTCAAGGATAAAACCGATGTTGTGGTATTAGTCAGTGCCGACACGGACTTGATACCTCCCATTGACTTCATTCTGAATAATTTCCCGACCAAAAGGGTCAAGGTCTATTTCCCGCCTGCCAATCATAGTTTCGACATCAATGGATACATCAGAGCACATAAATCACATGTTGTTCGCTTGGATGCCAATATAAGAAAGTTTGATAATGCAGTGATGCCCGATATTGTCAGTGTTGGTGAAAAAACATACACAATTCCTCAGGCTTGGAAATGACCCCGATATCATCAATCATATTCTATGCTTTTCAAACCACGGGCACAGAGATGTGCTTCTGACAACTGTCAGAGACAGGTCGTTGTGCCTGACCCCCTTGTTAGGGGATAGGGTCAGACACGCGAATCGGCCTCTCAACCCACCCCAAGGCATCCTCCCGTGCCTGTGGGTTGCAAAACAGCCAGAGACAAGAAGTCTTTGAATGTGAAAATAGTCACGTTTTCGTAGGACTATAATTCCAAATCCGGGCGGCCTTGGCGGGGCACCCGGATTTTTGCCTTAGATGCCTCGGCTCGATTTCGGATATTTGTAATATTCATTGAAAATCATTTTCTTTGCAGTTATGAGAGAAGATTTGTCACAAGTGCTTGAGCAGGTGCGGAAAGTCGCCAATGAGACTGTTCCGCAGGGAGGGCACGTCTTTCTCTTCGGATCACGTGCCAGAGGCGACTTCAGAGCAGACTCGGATTGGGATTTTCTGGTCATTCTTCAAAAAGACAGAATTGAGAAAAGTGACTACGACAGTGTGACATATCCATTGACCCTCCTTGGTTGGCGACTAGGCCTTGACTTTGTGCCTATTATCTACACAGAGAATGATTGGAACAGCCGAAAAGACACATTATTTTATCATAATGTTCAAACAGATTCAATAAGAATTATTTAGCTATGACTGAAGATGAGAGGCGGGTGATTGTTGGTCAGGAAATGGTGAAAGCTCTGAAATTCCTGACTGATTCAGAAGAATTGGCAAAGTTGGAGATGTGGAATGTTGTCGCGAATAGGGCGTATTATGCGCTTTATCATGCGGTGATGGCGATGATGGTCAATGATGGATTCTCGCCAAAGACTCATAGCGGCCTAATTACCGAATTTGGCCGGGAATACGTTTTTACTGGAAGAATTGATCCGAAATATTCAAAGGTTCTTTCTCAAATGAGGTCCATAAGGGAGAATTGTGACTATGATGTCTTTTATTACACCAACCGAGAAGAGATGGAACCTATCTTGATCACCGTAAGGGAATTGATAGAACTCATCAAAGAACGGGTTAATGACAGTACGTCTAAAAATAAGTCGTAATATTTAACTATGGCACAGCATTATTTGAACGAATTCCACAAGCGCAACAGTCAGGCCTGTCGAAAGGATCTTCAGTCCTTACGGCGGCAGCGATTATCTGTCGAGGATGTCCTCCGACAGAGTCGGATGTTCGGCAGATCTACGACACTGACGATCTTGTCGGAGACGGTAGAATCCAAGAATATTTAGTTGAGAAATGGGCCAGAATCAACGGCTGTTGGTTCGACGCCCCAGAGTTATATCTGTAGATTGATTTTCCAGTTCTTGCGCAGTAATTAGTTCGATTTCGGATATTTGTAATATTCATTGAAAATCATTTCCGTTGCAGATATGAGAGAAGATTTGTCACAAGTGCTTGGGCAGGTGCGGAAAGTCGCCTATTCTTTTCAAACCACGGACACGGAGATGCGCCTCTGACGGTTGTCAGAGGCAGGTCGATGTGGCTGACCCCCTTGTTGGAGGATAGGGTCAGACACACGAACCGGCCTCTCAACCCACCCGAAGGCATCCTCCCGTGCCAGCGGGCTGCAAACAACCGGTCTCGACAGGCCCGGCGACCAGACATATTCCGGAAGACATTAACTGAAGAGGTGGTGTCCGTAAGGGAGTACCAATATGCCCAAAAATTTCTATCTTTGCAGATAATGAGCTAAAGAACAGACTTTATGATATACCCGATTGGAATACAGAATTTTGAGGACATCCGCAGGGGCGGGCAAACATTCATTTACTGTGGTAAAATGCTGATTTGACATTGAAAGATATTTTTATGAACAAAAGAATCCTCGCGGTCACGGGGGCGTTCCTGTGTCTGCTTTCATCTTGTAACGACAACATGAATCCATTGCTTACAGACTCCACGCTGCCGTATGGCGCGCCTCAGTTCGACAAGATCAAGACTGAGCACTATCTGCCTGCCTTCGAGCAGGCCATCACCGAGGCCAAGGCCGAGATCGATGCCATCGTGAACAATCCGGACACCCCGACGTTCGAGAACACGATTGCCGCGCTGGACGAGGCCGGAGGCCGCCTTAACGATGTCGCCAGCATATTCTACAACCTTATGGAGGCCGACACGAATGAGGAGATGCAGGCGGTGGCTGAGAAAGTCTCCCCGATGATGACTGAATATTCAATGTACGTCTCGCTGAACGAGCCGCTTTTCGCCCGTGTCAAGGCCGTGCACGAAAGCGCGGAAGGACTTGAGCAGGATCAGGCAAGACTTCTGGAGAAGACATGGAAGTCGTTTGTCCGTGGCGGAGCCAACCTCGGTGCCGAGGACAAGAAGACCTACAGTAAGTTCAGCGAGCAGCTTTCCCTTTTAACCCTCCAGTACGGCAAGAACGTGCTTGCGGCCACTAATGCATTTACGTTGAATATGAAAGACGAGGCTGATCTTGAGGGACTTCCGGACTTCGTCCGTGAGGCTGCCGCAGAGACCGCCAAATCCAAGGAAATGGATGGCTGGGCGTTTGACCTTTCCGCACCGAGCTATGGGGCGTTCATGAAGTACAGCACACGCCGGGACCTTCGCCAGAAGATGTGGATGGCCTACAACACAAGGGCGACGGAAGGGGAGAACAGCAACATTGACCTTTGCCGCCAGATTGCGGAGCTGCGCCTGAAGATAGCGAATATCCTCGGCTACGAAACCTATGCGGACTACGCCCTTGAGGAAAGGATGGCCAAGAACCCTCAGACCGTCAATGAGTTCATCGAGAAACTCTTGGCCCCATCGCTTCCTGCCGCCAAGGCCGAGGTCAAGGAGCTTTATGAATATGCCCGTTCCAATGGTTTCGAGGACACCGAGATCCAGCCTTGGGACTTTGGTTTCTGGTCAGAAAAACTGATGGATGCCCGCTACTCCATCAACGACGAGCAGCTCAAGCCGTATTTCCGGCTGGAGAACTGCATCGATGCGGCTTTCGGTCTGGCCGGGAAACTCTATGGGTTGTCTTTCGAGGAGAGGAAAGATATTCCTGTCTATCATCCTGACGTTAAGGTCTATGACGTTAAGGACGCTTCAGGAAGGCACATGGCTCTGTTCTACGCTGACTTCTTCCCTCGTGCCAGCAAGAGGGGAGGGGCTTGGATGACCGAGTTCCGTGGCCAGAGCATCGTGAACGGGGTGGAGAAACGCCCGTTCATCAGCCTTGTCACCAACTTCACCAAACCAACAGGAGATAAGCCATCGCTTCTGACCCATGACGAGTTGACGACCCTGCTTCACGAGTTCGGACACAGCCTGCACGGCATTCTCGCCGAGGGAAGATATTCATCACTTACCGGTACGAATGTTTCCCGCGACTTTGTGGAGCTGCCTTCGCAGATCATGGAGAACTGGGCGTTCGAGCCGGAGTTTCTGGACACTTTCGCGCGGCATTTCGAGACGGGAGAGGCGCTTCCGGACACCCTTGTGGGCAAGATTGTGGCTGCCAAGAATTATCATGCGGCCTACGCTCAGGTGCGTCAGCTTCAGTTCGGGATCTTGGACATGGCATGGCACACGCTGAAGGGTTCTTCTGAGTCCGGTCACTTCGACACTTCGATAAACTCAGTGCACCGCACGCTCAGTGACCTGAAAACCATGCAGAAACTTGGCACGATTGCCTTTGAGAAAGAAGCCTTGAAGAGTTCCAATGTGATTCCGTCCATCCCGCAGGCCTGCATCTCGACTTCGTTCAGCCACATATTCTCAGGTGGCTACAGTGCTGGCTACTATTCCTACAAATGGTCCGAGGTTCTGGAGGCGGATGCTTTCAGTCTGTTCAAGGAGAAAGGAATATTCAACACCGAGGTTTCGCACTCCTTCCGCGACAACATCCTCTCGAAGGGATGCAGCGAAGATGAGGGTGTGCTCTACCGCAGATTCCGTGGGCACGATCCTGAGCCTGAGGCTCTTTTGGAGAAACTTGGGATTGTGAAATAGTTCAGTCGCTTCGACACTTCAGTTGCTTCGACAAGCTCAGCAACCGCGGATTCCGTGACCTATTCCCACCGGTCACTGAGCCTGTCGAAGTGGCCGATTGCTACCGGTCACTGAGCTTGTCGAAGTGACCAGTAGCCTGCCGAAGTGACCATGAACTTACCGAAGCGGTCACTGAGCTTGTCGAAGTGACCATGAAGCAAGATTTAATACTCCGGAGTGAAATTACGCAAGGCGGTCATCAGAGTCTCCTCGAAGACCGCTTTTTCGTGTTCAGAAAGGAATCCGACCTCGATCGGCACCTGAAACAGCCTAACCTTCAACTGCTCCGGAATCCTCTTGAAATCCAATATCCTCTGGCAGTCCTTCTCGGTCGTCGCCACGACGGCCGTAGGGTGCTCCTTCACGGCATTCATTATCTTCTTGATGTCGAAGCGGTTGTAGTTGTGGTGATCCATGAAGCAGAACCGCTTCACGATCTTGTGCTCGTCGCTGAGGTACATCCTTAGAGGGGTGTCCTTGGCTATCCCCGAGAACAGGATAAGTTTCTGCGAGTAAGCGTACCTCTTGTCCCCCTCCTCGAAGATAGGCTGGAGCGAATTGTACCAGATCGTTGTGAACAGAAGAGTCTTAGTGGCTCCGTTTTTGTCCGTCCCAGTACAAGTCTTTAGATCATAGTCCTTCAGCCCGAATGACTTGGCCCACTTGATTTTCTGCTCGTCTTCCAGATAAGCGGGGCATTTGGAGACAATGATGATGTCTGCGTAATGAAGCCTTTGCGGCAGGTCGCGCAATCTTCCGAACGGAAGCAACTGATCCTTGTAGGTCGGACGGTTATAGTCCACAAGGACGATGTTGAAATAAGCCCTCAGTGTCCTGTACTGGAACGCATCGTCCAGAACAATCAGATCCGCCGGCAGAATCGAAGCGCCCGAGCATTTCCTGGCCCTTCTCTCTGTCTTTAGCTTCTCCGGGTGGCAGAGAATGTCACACCCCTTGATCCTTTGTCTGTCCACCGCGACAGTCACTCCCGGGAATTTCCTTTTTATCTGGAGAGGCTCGTCGCCATATTCCTTGACCTTGCCGTCCTTTTCGACCAGCTGGAAGCCGCCGCTGTTGCGCTTGTGCCCCCTTGACAGCACTGCAAGATTGCGGAATCCCCAGTCATCGCTCCGCAGCAGGGTGCGTAGAATCATCTCGGTGTGAGGGGTTTTGCCTGTTCCGCCCGCTGTGATGTTACCAACGCAGATGGTCGGCACCTCACAGGTACCAACCTTAAAGATGCCGTGGTCGTAGCAAGCGTGTCTCAGCTTCAGCGTCAGATAGTATGGTGCAAGAAGGATCTTGTCAAGCATAGACTGCAAATATACAAAAAATCATAAGCCATAGACGCTGTTTGCCTCTGAAATTTCAGTGTCACCCCATTTTTCGGCAATATATTCAAGAATCCTGAACACTTCCGCCGGGTCATTTTCCGTCACGAGCCGCATCCTGGTCTCCTTGAAGTCTGGCAGTCCCTTGAAGTAGCAGGAGAGGTGGCGGCGCATCTCATAGACCCCGGTCGGCACACCTTTGAGGTCCAGCGAGAGCCGCATCTGCCTTTTCGCCAGCTCGACACGTTCCTTCACCCCAAGCGGTGGAAGTTCCTCTCCCGTGGCAAGGAAGTGCTTGATTTCCTTGAATATCCAAGGATGTCCGAAGGATGCTCTGGCGACCATGATTCCGTCCACCCCATAGCGGTCGAACGCCTCCTTCGCCTTCCGCGCGGAGTTGATGTCACCGTTCCCTATTATAGGAATATTCATCCTCGGATTCCGTTTGACCTCTCCGATGAGAGTCCAGTCGGCCTCGCCCTTGTACATTTGGCAGCGGGTGCGTCCGTGAATTGTGAGGGCCTTGATGCCGGTGTCTTGAAGCCTTTCGGCCAGTTCCACGATGATCTTGCTGCTTTCATCCCATCCCAGACGTGTCTTCACGGTGACCGGCTTGCCGACAGCCTCGACGATACGCCTTGTGATCATCACCATTTTATCCGGCTCTTTCATCATCCCGGAACCGGCTCCTCGACCGGCGATTTTGCTCACAGGACAGCCGAAATTGATGTCGATCACATCGCATCCGTGTCCACCGACAATCTCGTCCGCATGGTCAGCCATTCTCGCGGCCTCGACCATCGCATCCGGATCGCTTCCATAGATCTGGATGCCTATCGGAGCCTCGGCGTCGGTGGTCTTGAGCTTGGCGTAGGCCTTTTTCGCATCCCGGATCAAGCCCTCCGCCGGGATGAACTCCGTGTAGGTCATGTCCGCCCCTTGCTCCCTGCATATTCCTCTGAAGGAAGCGTCCGTGACGTCCTCCATCGGAGCCAGAAGCACCGGCCTTTCTCCGAGATCTATATTCCCAATTGTCATATCGTCGATAATCTCTGACTTTCGTTCCGCTTGGCATTTTCCTTGCGGGAAAGTGCCAATTGTCTGCAAAATTACTATTTTTGTGGGATAGAATAAAGGATTAATAAGTTAATAGTAGTGTATTATGAAAGAGATAAAGACAATAGGTGTCCTGACATCCGGAGGTGACGCACCGGGAATGAACGCGGCCATCAGAGCCGTGACCCGTTCAGCGATCTACAACGGATGGAAAGTCATGGGAATCTATCGTGGCTACGAAGGACTCATCAACGGTGATCTCAAGGAACTGACCACGGAAAGCGTCAGCAACACGATCCAGAGAGGCGGCACGATTCTGAAAACTGCCCGCAGCGAGGAGTTCATGACTGTTGATGGCCGCAAAAAGGCCTACGACAACCTTGTCAAATTCGGAGTTGACGCATTGATTGTCATCGGTGGCAATGGTTCCCTTGCCGGGGCGCAGGAGTTTGCTCATGAATATGACATCCCGATCATCGGCCTTCCTGGCACGATTGACAACGATCTTTACGGTACGGACTCCACAATCGGTTATGACACAGCACTGAACACGATAGTTGAATGCGTGGACAAGATCAGGGACACGGCGACATCTCACGACCGGATATTCTTTGTAGAGGTGATGGGCCGCGACGCCGGCTTCCTTGCTCAGAACTCCGCCATCGCCGCCGGAGCCGAGGCCGCCATCATACCTGAGGATCAGACGGACATCGACCAGCTTGAGAAATTCATCAGCCATGGCTGCCGAAAGAGCAAGAACAGTTCGATCGTCCTTGTCTCCGAAAGCCCGAAAGACGGGGGAGCGATGCACTACGCTGAAAGAGTAAGGCAGGAATATCCTGAATATGACGTCCGTGTCACCATCCTCGGCCATCTCCAGCGTGGCGGTTGCCCTTCCGCCTATGACAGGATCCTTGCCAGCCGTCTCGGCTACGCCAGCATCGAGGCCCTTCAGGAAGGCCAGCGCAACATCATGGTCGGCATCTCCAACAACGAGATCGTCTATGTCCCAATCGGCAAAGCCATCAAACTCGACAAGCCGATCGACAAAGAACTCATCAACGTCCTCGCTGTGCTGTCCATCTAAGGGACTTCACTGCTGCGTTTCGCTGAATGTCGCCTTGTGAAATGCGTGTCGGATAAAAGATTGATTATTAGTTAGATAAGCGTTGGCCTTGTGCTGATTATGGCACAAGACCAATGTTTTTTTATGGTTGACAGTCAAATATTTAGCTGCCACGCCACTGAAGCCCAACGGCAACGTTTTCGCCACAAAACGTCACCGTCACAGTCAGTTTTACTCTTGAGAGGAGCAAAATTGGCTGTATATGCTACTCTCGAAAAATCGCTAAGGTCTAAGGCAAGTTATCGGAACCACCCAGACTCCATTGTCCATTCTGTAAGCATAGGCACCTGTCCCTGTGAGAACCATCAGGAACGAAGGGGCTTTCATTTTATTAGTGTCAATTTTTGAAGCCAATGAAAGCAGCGTGGCTACCCCCTCGTCAATAAGTCTTTGTCCACCGAGTTTGATTTCTACCAGACCATACTTGCCGTTTCTCAGATGTAGCACGGCATCGCATTCAAGGTTGTTCTTGTCCCTGTAATGATACAGGCTGCCGTCGAGTGCTTCTGCATACACGCGCAAATCCCTCACACACATTGTCTCAAAAAGAAGTCCCATCGTGTTCAGGTCTGAGATGAGATCATCAGGTCCGATTCCCATAGCAGCGGTCGCTATCGAAGGATCGACAAAATATCGGGTGTCTGATGTCCTTATGGCTGTCTTTGAGCGGAGATTCGGATTCCAGGCCGGGGCATCCTCCACGACAAACAGTTTTTTGAGGGCGGATATGTAGGAAGAGATGGTTTCGCTTGTCATAGAGCCGTCCGCATTGGACTTGAGATCCTCATATATTGATGTGACAGGAGCCTGTGCTCCCTGAAAACGGGCATAACTTTTAAGCAGACGCAGGGTGAAATCCCTGCTCCTCTCCACGTTGTCGACAGCTGAGATATCAGTACTTGCGATTGCGTTGATGTAATTAAATGATTGCCGGAGAGCACCTTTTTTTGACATTTTCAATGCCGCCGGCCATCCGCCTCGGCATATCAGCCAAGTCAACTGCTCAATATTCAACTCATTGGACTGATATGCCGCTTCTGTCCTGTTGAGGAACAAGTCGCTGAGACTCAGTTGTCCGTTTGACTCACCGGATTCCCACAGACTCATAGGACGCATTTTCATCCACGCGGCTCGCCCGGTTCCGGAATGCTTGATTCTCTCACGTTTTTCCTTGGGAATGACGGTTGAACCCGTGAAAATGAACTGCCCTGTCTTGGCATCCCTGTGATCCACTTCAAATCTGGCCGCATCCCATAGTTCAGGAGCGTCCTGCCATTCGTCTATCAGGCGAGGAGTGTCGCCTTTCAACAGAATACTTGGTGAATTCTGAGCCAAGGCAAGATATGTCCCGGAATTACCTGGATCATTCATATACACAATACTACCCGCTTGCTGTTCAGCGGTTGTGGTCTTTCCACACCATTTTGTCCCTTCTATCAGGACCAATCCTGCCGCTTCAAGATTATCTTTGAGAATGCCGTCGGCTACTCTGTTTCTATAATTACCCATGCGGCAAAATTAACGGTTATTTTAAAAATAATCAAATTATTGCGAAATTTCATTCCGTCAGTTGGCTGGTTTTCATTCCGTCAGTTGGCTGGTTTTTGTTCCGTCAGTTGGCGGTAATTCCGCCTTTCGGATTGTGAATTGCGTGGCGGATAAAACTGCCACGCCCCTGAATGTGACCTCGTGCCGCTTCCGGTTGGAAGGGTGGACATTCAGGGGCGTGGGTTATCGGATGGCCTGACTACGGGCGTTCGGTGATGCCACCGAGGTGGGACCAGAGCCAGTGGGATTCGTAGAGGGCTTTGGTGCCTTTCGGGACGGTTACCTTGACGGCTGAGCGGTCTGTGAATAAGAAAAAGAATTTCGAAGGATCCGACTCTTCGGTTGAAATTCTGTCGATGTCCTCCTTTGTCTTCCAATTCAGTTCGATCTCAAGAGGGGTTTTGGATTCGTTGAAGAATCTTGGCCCGATGTATTTTACGGATTCCGGGATGATGATCTTGTCGATACCAGCGCAGGTGATTGAATATTCATCAATTGCCTCCACGCCATCCTTGATGGTGAACACACCGGTGGCCTTTTCCGGAAGCCATGACAGTACTTCTGCCTCTTTGTTTAATGGCTTTGAATAATAACGGTGAGAATACAAAGCTCCATCGTGGGTGTAAAAATAATCACGTTGACTTTCCGAGGTCTTTGGTGTCGTGACAATCTCAAGTTTCGGACAGCCTTCAAACACCGGATTGTCGGTGTTTAACGATTCCATCGTGGAGGAGAATGTGATCCTTTCAAGATTTGAGCAACGATAGAAAGTCCATGCTCCAATGGCTTGAATTCCTTCACCAAGTGTCACGGCTTTAAGGTCGGTGCATTCGTAAAACGCATTGTTCCAGATTGTGTTGACCGAGTAGGTGATTCCGTCATATTCAATCTGGCCGGGGATGGTGACATTCCCGCTGTATTTGCTTCCGTCTGGGTCGGGAATCACACGTACCGTGTTTGGAACACCAACAGTGTAATGTTTTTCATACCACAGTCCGCCAACCTTGAATTTTGATTCCTCTTCTTTCACGGTGATGGTGCAGTAGGACTTGAATCCGCCGTCATCGGTTGTCACGCTGATTTTCGCTGTTCCGGCAGCGATTCCTTTCACATTGCCTTCGGAATCGACTGTCGCAACGGACGGAGATTCAGACTCCCATTTCACATTCTGGTTGGCAGCATCCGCTGGTTTGATCGTGTAAGAGAGTTTGGTGGTTCCGCGTACGGACAGGGTAACGGCCCACGGATTGACCTCCACACCAGTGACAGGCACATTCTTGCTCTTCACGGTCACTTTGCATGTGGCGGTCTTTCCCCCGTCCTCGGTTGTGACTGTGACGGTGGCCTCACCGGCCTTGAGAGCTGTGACCTTTCCGCTCTTGTCCACGGATGCGATGTCGGCATTGTCAGACTTCCACGTCACCTTCTTGTTGGTCGCGTTGTCTGGCTTGACCGTGGCGGTGAGGTTCTCGGAGGAGCCTTCTGTCAGAGTCAATTCTGTTCTGTCAAGTGACACCTCGGTTACACTCACCGTTTTCTCTTTGACTGTGACCGTGCATTTCCCGGACTTACCTTCGGCAGTAGCGGTGATGGTGGCGGTGCCGGCCTTCAGGCCTTGCACGTTGCCGCTGCCATCAACTGTGGCAACGGCCTTATCGGAAGATGTCCAGACAACGGTCCTGTCAGCGGCAGCCGCAGGAGAAATCTTGGCTGTCAACTTGGCGGACTCGCCTTCAGTGATCTCCATGCGATCAGGTGTGACGGTGACAGAAGAAACGGTTATCTCTTCGGTTTCCTTACCTTTGCAGGAAACGATAAGCAAAGCCGTGGCGGTTGACACCAGAATGGTGTGCAATAATCGCTGAATATTGTTCACAACTTATTGAATATTATTAACTAACTTATTCATTTATTTAATTTGCCAGTCGCTTCGGCAGGCTCAGCGACCGATTTCTAGGGTAGGCTCAGCGACCGCATGCTATCTAAGAATCTGCTCCCATGTCTTGTCCACGAAAACAGGCGAAGTTGAGGCGATGCGCTTGCGATTCGGTGACGCGGCATGTGAAACGACCGACCTTGTCGCCTTGTGAGCCTGATCCCACTTGACGAACGACTCGTAGTCCGGAGTCCAAGATGCGCCCTCGGAGAGTCTCATCACGCGGATCCAGATTGCCTGGCGTGACGGAGCGTTAAACCGCTCGGAGACGCTCTGATACCTCATCATACTGTTCTCACTCGGTCTGAATGCGCCCAATGCGTAGACGCTTGATCCCTCGAACACACCAAGGTTTTCTTCCTTGTAGCGGCTGTCCTTGAGGAATGTGCTCCATTTGACATTGTCCGGATTGGACGTGAAGTCAGTGTTCCGGTACCAACCGTATTTCTCCTGATTTCCCTTTAGGTAGTCGATTTCCTCCTGAGGAATCCTGCCAAGGGACGAATAGGAATATTCATCATCAAGCTTGCCGATTCCGTGTCCCACCAACTCGTGGATGAGGGTAGCTGTGAGATCTTCCTTGGAATACCCCGTGGAGTTCCAGTTCTTGTAAGGAAGGAATGCGATCGATGCCCCTTCTCCGTAACCTGCTGCGGATGAAGGCTTCAACATGTAGGTCGTGCCAGCGGAGCGGTATGAGTTCATCAGGACAAGAACCGTCACATCATTCATTCTGGAAGCTCCGACAGCCTTTTTGGAATATTCAAGGACCTTGTCAAGGTCACCACCGCAGGCGGAGCCATTGCCGAAAGTTCCATTGAATACGGTTGACGTGGCGTTGGTATATTCCTCATTCTTAGAGACCGCGTTGACAAGATAGACATTGAATCTGTCTTTCATGGACTTAAGCGGTTCCATAGAGAATATTCCTTTGACAGCATCGTCCGCCATTTTGCGTAGGGTACCGTCCGCAATGAGCCTGTCGGAGAACGCGTCGCCTGTGATGACAATGTCAGCCCCGTTGCCAACGGTCGCTTTCTGAAGAGTGATCACCTTGCCGTCAGCCGAATAGTCCTTGGATTCGTAATATTCCTCCTTGGAGTCGAAGGCATTGGAGAGATAGTTCAAGAC
The DNA here is from genome assembly GCA_934667175.1 of uncultured Bacteroidales bacterium. Taxonomy (GTDB): domain Bacteria; phylum Bacteroidota; class Bacteroidia; order Bacteroidales; family UBA932; genus Cryptobacteroides. The sequence continues at coordinate 55,802 of CAKULN010000007.1, forward strand.
ATTGTCCAATTTATCGCTGCTTTTGTCCGGCAATGTAGTGTAGGACACCGTCCTGTCCGGGCCGATGATCACTACTGAATTCTCTGAAGCGTGAGGGTACATTGATTTGCCTCGCTCAGTGTAGAACTCCCGCTGCCCATCCTTGTACATCCATGAGGCGAAAGACTTCCAACCGACATGGAATGTGGCGAGAATATTCTTGAAATCAGCGACATTGGCGCTCTTGTCTTTTGGGTCGTTATTGTCAAAGTAGGTGATCACGCCAAGCCCTTTGTCCTTGTTCTTGTCATAGAACTTGGACAGCCTTTCGATGAAGCCTTGAGCGTTGCCGGATTGAGGATTGACATGCATCAGCACGGTGTAGCGGTTCTTGCCGAACTCCTGCTCAAGGTCGATTGTGGAGCCGTCAAGAGCGATTGTCTGGAATGACTTTGGTGCTGGGAGGTGTGAGTCCTCAATGTCTTTTTGAGTAAAGTTGTTTCCAAAGACGATCCCCGTCCACAGATTCCAGAAGTTTTCCAAGCGCGACACCTCGGTAGGAATCACTCCTGACAGCTTGTTGGCTGACAGGTCGATGGTCTTGAGGTTGGCAAGCCCGCCCAGTTCGGCTGGTATTGAGCCGGTCAGGCCGCATTTCCAAAGATCCAGTTCAGTCAGTTCGTGAAGATTCCAGAGCTCCGGAATCAGGGAACCGGTCAGTTTGCTGCCTCCCAGATCAAGCACTTTGAGCTTGGCCAGTTTGGCAATGGATGCCGGTATCGGCTGTGCGTCTGTTAACTTAAGGCGAAGTTCCTCCAGATTTGCCAGGTCAAACAAAGTTTCCGGTAGCCTGCCTCCTGTCGGATAACTCTGAAAATACAATTTCTTCAAGTACTTCAGTTTCCCGATGGCCTCAGGCAAAGGGTACGATTGCTCAGGTTCCTCTCCATAATTGGTGATTCGCAATTCCTCAAGCATTTCCAGATCCACGATCTCGTCCGGAATGCGACCATAGACTTCACAGTCGTTCAGCACAATGGATCTCACGCGCTTACCGTCCTCGGTCATCTTGACTCCGTACCACTCTGACACCGGCTTTGATCCACACCAGTCGTCTTTGTATTTCCATGAATCACCGTTGTTCGCCTTGTAGAAAGCGATCAAGGCTTGACGTTCTTTCTCCACGTAGGAATCATCCGGCTTCGGATCGGGATTTGGATCTGGATCCGTGCCTTGCTCCTCCTTTTTCTTCACTGTCACCCGACACGTTGCGCTGCGGCCTTCCACTGCTGCGGTTACGGTGGCTGTGCCCGGCGTGAGACCGTTCACATTGCCGTTGTCATCAACGGTGACGACACTCTGGTCGGATGATCTCCATGCGATGGTTCTGCCAGAAGCTTCCACTGGGCTGATCTTTGCGGTCAGCTTGGCAGACTCGCCTTCGATGATTTCCAAACGGTCTGGAGTGACAGAGACTGAAGAGACTCTGATGGGCTCTTCCTCTTTCTTGCCGCACGAGACGATGAGCAGGGCAGCAAAGATTGACGCCGCTATGGCGGAGAGTTTTTGTTTGATGTTCATGTTAACTTTTAGTTAATCGAATATTCCCGTAATCTTTAAGACAGCAAAATTAGCCAATCGTCCACATGAAAAATATGGCAAAAAAGGCATTATATGTCTCTTTTGCCATATTTATCAATTATCAGTGAGCAATTTCTCTGGAATATGACCACTCAGGCTCTTCTGAGAACGATTTTCCACATTATCCGTTGAATAATTTGTTCCACGGATAATACCTCGAAAGGAATTACCAACGAGACGGATTATTGGTTATCTTTGCTGACGGGGTCGAAGGAGATGGACGGAATGCCGGATTGGGCTAAAGGCAACAAAGCCTACGAGGCCTTCTTCGAGGCATCAACAAGAGCCAACTTCACGCCCGAAGAAACCATTCAATACGAAAAGGATATGATGACAGAACGGGACAGGATCAACTCCATCAACTACGCAAGGTGGGAAGGAGTCCAGGAAGGCAAGGCTGAAGGCCGCCAACAGACTCAGCGGGAAATAGCCGTGGCAATGAAGTCTAAAGGTCTCGACACCGAGACAATTGCCTCTTGTACAGGACTTTCTGTGGAAGAAGTCAATGTGCTTTAGAAAGCAGAATCTGCTTTGAAATGAAAAAGAGTGCCCCGGCGCGGACCAAGGGCACTCTTCTCAAGAATATTTCAGGCGGCCTTTATTCTATCGCCACGTACTGGTCAGCGTACTTGCTCCAGTATTTGGTGGTCTTGTAGGTCTCGAGGGAGGCGGCAGGGACGCGGATGACGCCCTTGAAGTCACATCCGTGGAAAGGATCATCGAAACGGCCGTCATAGTCATTAAAAGTCGGAGGCACCGCCGCGCGGATCGTGACATCTTTCAAGACCTTGTTGTACGCTACAAAAGTGACATTGAACCTCTCTAATGTCGAAGGAAGATCCAACACCTCGAACTTTCTGGTGTCAAGGGAATAATTGTCAAGGTAGGTATAACCTTCACTGACGGTTATTTTCTTGCAATTAGGGTAGAGTCCGTTACGCAGCAGATAATCGCCCAATGCCGTGACATTTTCTATGGCCGGAATTGTCAAGGATGACACTGAACTGTGATTCCGGCCTGCAACCCAACCTATAACCTTTTTCATGCTACGGTCAACAATGGCCTGCCCGGTAACATAAATCTGCGGATGGGATTCATCTATGATGACCTGGTTCACTTCCATTCCACCAAGACCTTGAGTCTTAAGTTTCGGACCGAGGAAAATCTCATCGGCGACAATATTGATAAAAGCGGTGTTATCAAGATCTTCAATGTTCGGCAGATACAATCTATCTACGAAATACGCTCCATAGAAACTGTAATACTCAATATTCTTTATGCTGGATGGAACATTGTATAGTTTGGAGTGCTTAAGGGAACCATTTAGAGAAAATGCGTATTTTCCGATTATCTCCAAGCCGCTGTCCGGGAACACAACTTTATCCAAAACACAACCTTCAAAGGCACTATCCCCGATTTTAGTGATGTAGTCTGGAAGAATTATGGACTTGAGAGTGTTGTGCCCATAGAACAATGCCGGAGGGAACTCATCATCAGTAGTAGTGTATTTATCTTTATTCTGAAATCCTGACTTGTAGGAGTCTCCTCCGGAAACAATCCTCACATTCTTCATGTCCGCGCTTTCAAGTGCGGTGCAATATTCCCGGATCGCTCCCGCATCGCTGGAATTGATAAAGCCTTCCCGCCACTTGATGGAGGTGATCGGCGTCCCGACTTTCGCCAGCAAATCGCGGAGATGGCCGACTTCGTACGTCATCATCTCTCCACCGTTAACCGAGACAGCTGATTCTCCTATCACCGTGACAATGCACGAAGCCCCGATGGCAGGAAATTTCTTGTACTTGACAGAGACGGTGGCTTCGCCCTTCGCAACAGCGTTCAGAGTCCCGTCAGAGTTGACTTTCACTACCTTGTCATCCGACGATGCCCATTCGAGCTCGTTTGAGGAGGCGGTCTCAGGGGTATGGGTCGGGGTCAATTTCTTGGTGTCACCGAGAGTGATGGAGATCTTGGCAGGGAGAGCGATGGCTGTCGGTGTCACGGTCACCTTATAGATTTGGGCGGCCTTGATGGATGGATTGGCGACACACTTAGCGGTGACTGTGACATCTCCCGCCTTAGGGAGGAATTCCACCTTATGGCCATTGAGCTTCGCCAAGTCGGATTTGTCAACTTCAAGAATCCAATCCTTCTCTCGGGCCGAAGCCGGAAGAACCTCGCATTCTATTTCTACTGAGGTTCCGGAATTGACCTCAATAGGAGTCGCGCTCCATCCCTTGATCGAGATGCTCTCAAGAGGCACGTCCGTCACAGTGACGGTAATGCTCGCCATCAGACCACCGTTTTTCTGGACAGCGGCAACCTTGCTTGTGCCCAGATTCAAAGGAGTGATGGCGCCGAACTCATCCACTGTAAGGACGTCAGTGTTCTCGGAGGACCAATTCACCTGTTTGTTTGTCGCATCCGCAGGTTCAAAGACCAGTTCCAAGATCTGTCCCGGCTCATCGATGCGAATCGTGGCCGCGTAGCCGTCACCGGTACTGTACTTGTCGGCGAAGCGCATCGCGGTGGCTTTGACTTCATTGGATGTCACAGTCACTGAACAGGAGGCGGTGAATTCAGGGTACTCTTTCAATGTCGCGGTGATCACGGCCTCACCGGCTGCGATAGCCGCGATTGTACCGTTTGTCACTACGGCCACCTTTGAGTTGGAAGTGTTCCACTCAACCTCAAGCCCAGTGGCTTTTTCTGGTGTGATGATGGCTTTGATTGAGGTGTTGCCTCCTTCCACAAGGTTCAACTTAGTCTCGCTGAGACTGAATGAGGTAACTTTAGCTGAGACCGTGACCTCGCATTTCCCAGACTTGCCTTCGGCTGTGGCGGTGATGGTGGCGGTGCCGGCCTTGATGCCTTGCACGTTGCCGCTCCCGTCAACGGTGGCGATGGCCTTGTCGGAGGATGTCCAGGTCACGGTCCTGTCAGCGGCCGCCGCAGGAGAAATCTTGGCGGTCAATTTTTTGGATTCGCCTTCTGTGAGCTCCACGCTTACTGGAGACACCGCGACGGATGAGACGCTCACAGCCTCTTCCTCTTTCTTACCGCACGAAACGACAAGTAAGGCCACAATTGCCGATGTCACGAAGGCGGATAGGGTGTGCTTGAAGTTCATAATCAATATAATTTTATTAACGCATGACACTACCGAGGCACCTGCGCCCCGTAGCCCGGCATCGCGCCGAAGAGGAGAAGCGCCTTTTCCCAATTGTAGCGGTTGGCGTACATCGTGACCTTGGAGGTCATCGTGCCGATCTGGTTCATGCCGAGGGCCGAACGGAACGTGTTGACCGCGGAATTTGGATTGTGCTGCATCTCAGCGGTGTAAGACGCGTTGAGGAACCCTTTCAAGTAAGCCTCGTCAATCTTGCCTTTGAATATGTTCGCATCCTTGACCGTAGTGTTGCCACCCTCGGAGTCGAGATATTCAACGTCAGAGAAATCAGCGCTGCTGATGTTGATGAAATTGCCGCCTCCCGGAATCGAAATGTCACCCATCCTGTTGAGGAAGAACACATTGTTCTCCACGCTGGTCTTGCGGGTGGCCTCACGGTTCCTGTCGCTGTCGATGTGCGTGTAGTCCAGGGCGGTCATCATAGAGCAACCGAAGATGTTGTTCGCAAGGTGGCAGTCCGTGCCAGGCTGGAAACGGAATCCGTAGCCCATCGTCTCAAGATTCTGCTTGAACGACCACATAAACAACAATGTGTTGTTGGTGAAGTCAACCCTTGAGTTTACCTTTGGATCCGAACCACGCACGTCCATCGCCTCCATCCTACAGTTCACGAATATGTTGTTGTCGATGTACATCGAACCCCTGAACAGGCCGAGGATCACGTGGTTCGGAGCGTTGATGAAAGCACAGTTGCGCACGGTCAGGTTAACATTGGAGTTGTTCATATAGAGAATGCAGGACTCCTTCGTGAAAGTCTCCAGATTGGAAAGGTCCGCTCCTCCCATACCTTTGGTTCCGATAGGGTTCATCTTAGTCGTCTCCACACCTTCAGGCTGCCCCTTCTGGTTCTCGTCGTTGCCTGAATAGTAGGAGATGGAGTTGCCACGGTCGAAGATGATTCCGTCGAACAGAACCTCGGCGTTGCGGTACTCAACATTGCTGTCATACTTGCCGACATTGATCTCAAGCTGCACTGTCGGGGCCTTGGCGGTGCCGTTGGACTCCGGAGTCGGCTGAACCATAGTGCGGTAGTTCAGGATGTCACGCTGAGAGAAATCTCCGTTGAAGCCACCGTAGATGTAGGCCGGTTTGCGGACGAAGATGTTCCCGCAGCGAAGGAGACCATAGTAGTTGCCGGCGGCCACGTAGATTGTGGAACCGGCGGGAGCGATGTCCAAAGCCTTCTGGATGTTCTTGAGAGGGGTTGCCGGGCTTAGTCCGTCATTCTTGTTGTTGCCTGACTCGCTGACGTAGTAGATTGTGCCGTTGGCGTTGGCGGCCACACGACCGTTGCTCACAGCGGGTGCCTTTCCGCCGCGGCCGTTAATCGCATCGTTCGCCCCCTTCTCGATGGCACCCTCAACCTTGTCCAGCCCTTTCTGGATGGCTCTGTCCACTCCCATAGTGGTCCTTGTGGTCGCGGCGTTCTTGGCGCGTTTCCCAAGTTGGTTCAGAAGATTCTGAGCCGGCATATTCATTGAAAGCGAGAGAGCGATAATTAATCCCAGCGCTTTTTTAATATTTTCGAATGTTTTCATCTTATTATTTGAATATTAATATGCTGTTGCTGTGATAGGCACTATGCGGCCGTCGCGGCCTTCTTCCTGCGGGCAAGGAATATGATCAATGCGATGGCGATCACGATCAGGGATATTCCCAGAACAGGCCTGTAGGCAAGCCAAGCGATGGCGATCACGATGAACGACCACGCGAAGCCGACGAGCGAGCAGACAAGGCCCACACCTGCACCGATGATGCTCGCGATGAAAGGAACCACCTTGGCAAGAGTCTCAAGGAATCCGAATATGCCCTTCAGGCCACCGATGACAAGGAATATTCCCAGGAACCTGAGGATCCAGAGCCACAGTTTGTTGGCCGAGTGCTGCCCCTCGTACATCTGGTCGGCTGACTGGGCACCCATCTGAAGGACATCGAAATTCTTTCCGTTCTTCGAGGTGTAAGGCACGAACGTGTCACCGCTGACCTGAGCCATCAGCGAAACCTCTGCCGGAAGCACCTTTGTGAAGGTCACGCGCACGTCACCGACCTGAGGCGTTCCGGACTTCTGGCCGAAGCTGACCACATTGTTCTGAATCTTCACGGCAAGGGTTGTGTCAATCAGGCACTCCTCTCTGAACAGTTCCTTGGTGATCCTTTCGGTGTCCTTCTCGGAGAAGAGGAATGGCTGCTCACCGGTGATAGAGGCGATCTGGCTCTTGGTCAGCCTGTAGGCTCCGAACGTCACGTTCTCGGCTGTCTGCCTCAAGTCGTCAATGGCGATCTTTACCCTGTTCGCTCCTTGATACTCCGGATCGTGGAACTCCTCGGAATTTACAGGAGAGTCCACCCATTTCTTTTCGTAGGTGTAGGTCGTTGTAGTTTCCTGGCCACCTCCGACTTTGTCCTTGGTCTTGCTCTGTGACCGCTCCACCCATTGGTAGTACTCAACCTTTCTGACAAACTTGACTGCTGTCACCCCGATGCCGAAATCAGGATCGATGAGAGAGTCAATCGTGGCGGTCATTCCGGTGGCATGGACGAGTTTTCCGTCGAACTGAGGGTTAACAGTGTTGATGTCGGTCATCTCTACCGTCACCCCGGCGGCCTCGTTAAGCATTTTTGTCGTCTTGACAGCCCTGCCTTCGTTCCACCAGAGGAGGATCGTGCCGACTATAAGAAGAACAAATCCGGAACCGATGCCACCGAAAGATTTCTTCACGCGCTGACCGTAGGTGGTCTTTGTTGTCTCTGTGTAAGCCATAAGATAATTGGATTTTGGTTTGTATTAATTATGTGATTATGATTTACTTGATGAAGAACCCGCTTCTTGTGCCAACTCCGAAGAAGTACGTCTTGCCGTACTTGCCTCCGCCCATATAGTCCTGAGCGAATCCGTAGTTTGTGGCATAGCGCTTCCCGTCCTTCTTGATGTCCACCCAAGCGCTGACACGGCGGCGCACGATGTTGCCGAAGCCGTCACGGTCGATCTGCCAGGTGGAGTTCAGAATCGTCACACGCTTGGCATCCTCTTCAGGGAACTGGGCACGCGCTGCCGCCAGACAAGCGTTCAGGAAAGCCGCGTCACCCATCTTGGTGGCTGGCCAAGGCTGCATACTTGCGGCAATCTCCGCCTCGCGGGCGGCCTTGCGCTCGGCCTCTTCTTTGGCAAGCTGCTCTTTCTCAGCCTTGTACTCATCCCTCAGCTGGGCGGCCGGCTTGACCGGATTCCTTGCCTGGAACTCTTCGGAAGTCTGTGCGATGGCAGACTTCAGGTCGGCGAGAACCTGATTGTAGCGTGGATCGCTTTCAAGCAGGTAGCCGAAGGAAGCGTTGAGGTTGTAGGCTGAATATGCCCAGTCAAGGTACCATTCCTTCATCTTCCCTGAATATTCATTGGACTTCCCGATCTCGAACTCGATCTGATTGTAGGTCCCTTCAGCGAACTTGGCCCTGTCTTCCTTGGCCGTCGCGGCCTTCTTTGGCAATCCGGCCCAAAGTTTTGCCCAGATCTTGCCGTAGGCTGCGTTGTAATGATCCTTGTACTCATTGTACCTGAACTGGTCCTTGATACCTTCAGCTTCACGGACCATATTCTCGATGTAATTGTACATCTCCCCGGAGCGGGTGAAATATTCAAGCTCTTGATTGTAAAAATTCTGTTCATCGGCAGCCTCTTCCATCCTGTAGAGATAGTAGAGGGCGTTGGCGATGACGGTCTTGCTGTTCATCGTCATAAGGTGAAGATCCTTCTTCCACTCCTGAAGCTGATTCCAGGACGACTTCGCATTGCTTTCGTAAAGGGTCCCTTGCTGGCCTTTGATCCTTACGCAGTCTCCCATATCTGAATTCCAGAATTTTTCCTCGTCCGGACGGACTCCGTCCTGTGCCTGCCCGGCAGGATCGTTAGTGTCAGTATTGGCTGTTTCCGACTTCGATGTCTCCGCCGCCGACTTCGTCTTGGAAACTTCGTTCCTGACCTTATTCTTAAGAGCGTTCCCGAGTCCGCCCAACTGTGCGTTGGCTGTCATTGTGCCGAGTCCCGCCATCAGGGCTGCGACCATCAAGGCTTTCAATCTAAGATTTGTCATTATGTGATTTTTTTAGGTTTATGTGTACTGCAAAGTTAGGCGGTACGCCCCAATAGGAATATGGCCAAAGAGGCAAATTGCATCTCTTTGACCATATTTTAGTAAAATCACCCTGAAAATGTGGCTATTGTCCGACGTTACTGTCCCGCCATTGCTTAGGGGTCGTTCCTGTCACTTTCTTGAAAAGTGTTATGAAATAGGACACATCGTTGATGCCGCAAAGCGACGCCACATCGGCGATCGGCTTGTCTTTTTGTGTGCTGAGAATCTCTTTGGCCATCTCTATCCTGACTTCCGTCACCAAAGCGCTGCTGCTGCCTCCTGTCTGTGCCTTGATTTGGCGGTTGAGATTCGACCTTGTGGTGCAGAGCGCGGACGCCGCTTCCTGAAGGTCAACGTCCTTCCCTTCAATGATCTGTTTCCGGATCTCAGCCTTCAACGGTTCGACAACATCTCGCTCAGGAGTCAGTGACGGACGAGAGGCCGTACGCTTCCTTGCCGCGTCGAGTTTGGCCAGAGTGTCGTCAAGGATGGATTTGATAGACTTGTTCCTGCGGGCGAGAAGCCATATCGCGAATGCCAGCAATGCCACGGCCACGATGCCGAACCACAGGATCTTCCGTTTGGAACTCAGGTGATGATCCCGCTCGCTGGTGATCTGCTCGTTGCGGTAGCGGGCGTTATATTCATTGAGACCTTGGTTCATCTCGCTGTCGTAGAGAGAGTCCTTGATGTGGGTATATTGCATCAGATGTTCCACGGCTTCGTCGGAATTATGAGGAGTCAAAGCGCGGCTGAGTCCATAGTGCGAATGGCTCTTGTTATAGGCGTCCCCTTTTTCCGTAAAGACCTTGAGAGCCTTACGGAAATATTCAACAGCCTTTTCATTGTCTCCTTTTTGGAGGCAGATGTCGCCCATTTGGTTGCAGCTGATGGCCCAGGACTGCATATTTCCGGCCTTTTCCAGCTCGGGAAGCGCTTCGATCAGAGACTTCTCCGCATCATCGTACTGGCCAAGGGCAATCTGCGCCGCCGCCATCTGTGACAGTCTGACCGCCGCCTTGTCGTCAAGCCCCATCTCCTTGTTGATGTCGTAGGCGCGGTGGGAATATTCAAGGCTCTTCTCATCCTCACCCATACTGTGGTAGATCTCCGCCGCCATACCGCATCGCACCGCCAGTTTCAGGGAATCATTCTGCCTTTCACAGATTTTGATGGCCTCAAGAACGTATTTAACTCCCTCCGCCGGCTGCTTCGACGCAAGGCATATCCCTGCCAGGGTGTTCAATGAATATGCGATCCGCGTCTCATCCTGAAGCTCCCGCCCCAACGAGAGGGTCGCCTTTGCGTATTCCAGTGACTTGTGATAGTCGGACTTTCGGAAATATGCTATGGAAAGTACGTTGTCACAGTCGCATTCTATCTCTTTTGCTCCGATTTTCTTACTGAGAGCCAATGCTTTGCTTGAATATTCAATGGACTTGTCGTACTCCTGCGAATCATAGTACCACTCTCCGGCCCAGTACCAGGTCAGGGCCTTGACGCTGTCTGGCTTGCTGCTGGGAATCAGTTCGACCGTGTTCTCGGTGAATTCATTTTCGGCCAGATACTTGAAGAATGCTTCCGCTGTGCTTGCGGCTTGAGAACCTTTTTGTTGATCGAATGCAATGACAAGCGAGTCCACCACATTCTGCGAATATGCGGACAAGGTGAGTAGCAGGAATATGTTGGTCAGTGCGATTCTTAGTGACTTCATTTTCAATAGTATGGCTAAGCTGGTGCCTGCGTGGCAGACAAAAGCGTCTTACAAATTTGAGAAAATTATCTGAATATTCCTACTTCAAAACAAAAAGCCGATGGCAAAAGAATGCCACCGGGCTGGTTTAACTAATATTATTTGTATTTATGGGTGTTCTATCTTCCGATCTTCAGATTGCCGACGTTCAGACCCCACTCTCCGTCTTGGACGATAGGTGTAGGCACCCCGTCAAGATTCTTCTCATAGTGAGGATCCTTAAGATAGGTGTGCGAGTGGCCACCGACTACTAGATCCACGTTGTGGGTCCTGCTGACAAGCATCTGGTCGAGGTACGGCTCGTCCTCGAAACCGATGTGCGTCAGGGCGATCACAAGATCGCATTTCTCCTTGTTCTTCAGGTACTCGGCCCATTTGTTGACAACCTCGGCGTTCTCGTAACCCGGAATTCTGTCGGACACCTCCTTGGTGACAAGAATCGTTATGTCCGGCATCAGGCCGATGATTCCGATCTTCATTCCGGCCTTCTTCACGATGGTGTAAGGCTTCACGTACTTGGTCAAAGACACGTTTGAGAAGTCGTAGTTCGCGCAGACAACCGGGCATTTGATCTTTGCCAGACGACGTGCAAGTTCATCGACACCGTTGTCGAACTCGTGGTTGCCGAGGGTCACGCAGTCGTACTTCATCGCGTTGATGAGATCGATCTCGATGTCGCCTCCGAGCACTGAGAAGTAAGACGTCCCCTGATCGAAGTCTCCGGCGTGGAGAAGAAGCACGTTCTTCTTTCCGTCAGCCTTCACGACGCTGTCCCTGTAGGCAGCCCGCTCTATCACTCCGCCGTGCCCCAGATGCTCGCCGGCGCGTTCCGGCTCAAGGTGGCTGTGGGTGTCATTGACGTGGAGGATGGTAAGTCTCTTCTGGGCCGCCGCGTCGATGTTCGTCAGGGCTGCAAGCAGACATATTCCTAAAATTATCTTTCTCATCACTCGTCCTCCTTTAATATTGTGATCCAATTATGGTTCTGGTACTCGACAGGCTTGCTGGCGGCGGTGAGGCTCTGGACATAGGCGAGCATCGTGTCGTAGAGGTAGCCGTTGCACATTATAACCTCTTCGGCGTTCTTGGCCACCTTGTAGCCGTCCCCGCCGTCAAGCATAAAGTTAAGGGTCGCGACTCCGTAGATCCTGTCGTCGTCGATCGGCTCTCCGTTAATCGTGGCCGAGACTATCTTGCCGTTCTTGGCCACGACCTTGATTCCGCCGACGATCTGGAATGTCGTGGATGCCATCTGGTTAAGGATGACTTTCACGTCACGGCCTCGCAAGGCCACATAGCAGAGGTTGTTGCGGAACGGGAACATCGACATAATGTCATCGTAGAGAATCTCACCGGCCGGCATATCGATCCGGACTCCGCCACGGTTGGCGATGCCGATGTCAACCCTCTTGCCGGTGCTGTCCGCCGTGGCGCGCATCAGCTCGTCAATGTACCAGTCGTAGATCTCGCACTCGGGGTATGTCCTGACCATCGTGCGGGTGGAGTGCCCGATGACGGACTTGACCTTGGCCATTGCCGGCTGCGCGTCGAGCATTATCTTGGCGACATCCTTGACAGTTCCCTTGCGGAACTTCTTCCCGTTGGGCGCATAATAGGTACAGCCCTTGACCGTGCCCATCGCCTCCTCGACGTTCGACGCGTTGGATGCCACGACACCCGTGCGGTGTCCGTCCACCGGATCCGTCGTCCAGGTGATCGTCCGCTCCTGCGCCGAAAGGCTCAGCCCTCCGGCCAGAAACAGGATGATTGTCAGTTTAATCTTCATTATGTGTCAGTTTTAATAAAGCACGCCCGTCACTTAAGTGGCGGGTGTGGGTACACAGCCTTCTCTCAGGCTACTTAACAATCTTGACGGTAACTGTCTTGCTGATGGTAATCTTACCGTCAGCGCTGGTGTAAGTTAAAGAGTACTTTTCTGAATCGCCTTCCTTCGCATCAGTACGAGCATCGAATCTGAGCGCTTTCGCAGGGCAGGAATATGCCTTGCCGTCAATTGCCACCGGGACAACTTTCCTGTGCCTGATAGAGGTGGTGGTCAGACATTCGTTTGTGATGGCATTGTCATCATCGTAAGGAAGCAGATTCTTTCCGTCGCTTGGACAGAAAACTTCATTATGAGAGTCGTCGCCGAGTTTGACGGTAAGCACGTCCGGCATTGCGTCACGAACACCGTTTTCGGTGACCCTGACAAAGTAAGGCTTCTGCTCTGGTTCCGGATCCTTGTTGTCATCTTTCTTGCAACCTGTGGAGGCGAGCATTAGCGCTGCCATCGCGGCGAAGGCTACGCTTCGCAGATAGTGATTCTTCATATTCACAAAATTTTAATGATTGATATTAGTTTTAGTACTTAATATAATGTCTTTTCTCATTCGGTTCTGACGTTTGCAAAGTTAACGGGCGTTTCCCGAAATGAATATGGCAAAAGGGGCAATTTGTGTCTTTTCCGCCATATTTCCGCCAAATCATTGCCTCCAGACAGAGCCGCCTCCCTCAAAATTTCCATTCCATCTTCTGGCTTCCGCGGACGCTCTTTGCTATATGAAATTATGAATATCTCAAAAGCAAACCATCGAAGAGGTCCTGAGAGTGGAGCAAAAACTGGCGGTATTGCTTCAGTCAGAGACTAAAATTCACGCGACGGGAGCATATTCACCACAAAATGTAGCTGAGGTTCCTAATGGTTGGTCTTGAGGGTGGAGAATTGTCGCCTTCAGAGCCTATGAAAGATTAAGTTTGAATATTTCGGAAAAAATGCCTATCTTTGCGACCCCTATGTTGTGTAGGGATCGCAATATTTTATGTTAAACCATTAAAGATCAAGACAGTGGACACACTTAGCTACAAAACAGTTTCTTTGAACAAGAATACTGTACAGAAAGAGTGGGTCGTTATCGATGCCACGGATCTGGCACTCGGACGTCTTGCCTCAAGGGTAGCTCTTGTCCTCCGCGGCAAGAACAAGCCTGGATTTACCCCTCACGTTGACTGCGGTGACAACGTCATCGTCATCAACGCCGAGAAGGTTATCCTCAAGGGCAGCAAGATGACTGATCGTGTTTACGTTCGCTACACCGGTTATCCGGGCGGACAGCGTTTCACGACTCCGAAGGAGATCCTCGCGAAGAGACCTGCTGAACTCGTAAGGAGAGCAGTGAAGGGTATGCTCCCTAAGACACGCCTTGGTGACAAGATCATCAACAACCTGCACGTTTACGCAGGCCCTGAGCATCCTCACCAGGCACAGAACCCTAGAGAAATTAAGTTGAACGAAATCTAACAGAGCAAATGGAACAGAAAAACGCCCTTGGAAGACGTAAATCAGCCGTAGCTCGTGTTTATCTCGCGGCCGGACAAGGTAATGTCACAATCAACGGACGCAGTGTTGAGGAGTACTTCAAGACTGACGCTCTCCGTTACATCGTGAACCAGCCTTTCGCGGTTACGAAGACAGAAGGTCAGTTTGACGTAAAGGTTAACGTTGTCGGTGGAGGCACAAAAGGCCAGGCCGAAGCGATCAGACTCGGAATATCCCGCGCTCTCAGCGATCTGGATAGAGAGGCTTACCGCTCTGCCCTCAAGGCCGAAGGCTTCCTGACACGTGACTCCCGCGAAGTCGAGAGGAAGAAACCTGGTCAGCCTGGCGCACGTGCACGCTTCCAGTTCAGCAAGCGTTAGTCTTGCCTGGATAACGAAGCGGCATAAGCTGGTTTATGAAAAAGCACAGTCCGGTGCTTCAAATCCCGCGGACTTTTCGCTGGATGAGAATCCGATGAACACTACCGGGGATTGCCGGGACTGCGGAAAATCTCAGAGACTGGTCAAGAACCACTGCTCCGGGATTGAAGAAAAGAGCCTTCAGGCTGTCGGCAAAAGGTCTGAAGGAAAGTTTAAACAAAAAACAAGAATTTTAAAATGCCACGCACAAATTTCCAAGAACTTCTTGATGCAGGTGTACATTTCGGACATCTGGCCAGGAAATGGAACCCTAAGATGGCTCCATACATCTTTGACCAGAAGAACGGGATCCACATCATCGACCTGCACAAGACCATCGTCAAGATAGACGAGGCTGCTGACGCAATGAAAGAGCTTGCGCGTTCAGGTCGCAAGATTCTCTTCGTAGCCACAAAGAAACAGGCTAAGGAGATCGTTGCAGAAAAGGCTACGGCAGTCAATATGCCATCGATAACCGAGCGCTGGGCTGGTGGTATGCTTACCAACTTCCCGACAATCCGCAAGGCTATCAAGAAGATGAACACCATCGACAAGATGAAGGAGGACGGTACGTTCGACAAGCTCGCCAAGAGAGAGCGTCTGCAGATCAACCGTCAGAGAGAGAAACTTGAGAAGAACCTTGGTTCCATCAAGGACATGAGCCGTCTCCCGTCAGCGCTTTTCGTGGTTGACGTACAGAAGGAGGCCAACGCCGTCAAGGAGGCCAACCGTCTCAACATCCCGGTATTCGCATTGGTTGACACTTGTTGCGATCCTACCCCGATTGATTATGTGATACCGGCTAACGACGACGCCACGAAGTCGATCGAGACCATCCTCAACGTCCTTTGCGGCGCGATTCAGGAAGGCCTCAACGAGAGAAAGCTCGAAAAGGAGAAAGAGGCTAATGAGGAGGCTGCCGAAGGAGATGCTCTCGCAAATCCGACAGGCAAGAAACTCCGCGCACGCAAGAGCGCCAAGCCAGTTGACGTGGAGGCTGAGGCCGCTCCGGCCACAGAAGCCCCAAAGGCAGAGGAACCAAAGGCTGAATAATTTAAACAGAACGAGTTATGGCAATTACAGCACAAGACGTAATGAAGTTGCGTAAGATGACTTCAGCCGGAATGATGGACTGCAAGAAGGCTCTCGCCGAGGCTGAGGGTGACTTTGAGAAGGCTGTCAACATTATCCGTGAGAAAGGCAAACTCGTCGCCGCCAAGCGTGCGGACCGCGAGACCTCAGAGGGTGCGGTTCTCGTTCGTATCAACGGCGACAAGGGTGTGATCGTGTGCC
This sequence comes from uncultured Bacteroidales bacterium, assembly GCA_934667175.1. Taxonomy (GTDB): domain Bacteria; phylum Bacteroidota; class Bacteroidia; order Bacteroidales; family UBA932; genus Cryptobacteroides. The sequence continues at coordinate 71,523 of CAKULN010000007.1, forward strand.
TTGGCTGCGAGACCGACTTTGTTTCGGCCACACCTGATTTCAAGGCTCTCGCCGCCGAGATCGCTGATGCCGCCATCGCTTCCTTCCCTGCCGACATCGAAGGCTTGAAGGCAAGCAAGTGCTCTAACGGTCACACGGTTGAGGAGGAGATCTCCGCACAGACCGGAAAGACCGGTGAGAAGCACGTTCTCGCTTACTATGCCGCCCTTGAGGCTCCGTTCATTGGTGACTATGTTCACTTCAACGGAAAGCTCGGTGCCATCGTCGCATTCAATAAGGAGATTCCAGCAGAGCTTGGCAAGGCTGTCGCCCAGCAGGTTACGGCCATGAATCCTGTTTCTGTCTCAGCCGCTGACTGCCCTGCGGAAGTGGTTGAGAAAGAGCGTGAGCTCGCCATCCAGAAGACAAAGGACGAGATGGTTCAGAAGGCTGTCGAGGCCGCTCTCAAGAAAGTCGGCATCAACCCAGCTCATGTTGACAGCGAGGACCACATCGAGTCCAACACCGCCAAAGGTTGGATCACTCCTGAGCAGGCTGAGCAGGCTCGTGAGATCATCAAGACTGTCTCTGCCGAGAAGGCCGCTTCTCTCCCGGAGCAGATGATCCAGAACATTGCCAATGGTCGAATCCAGAAGTTCTTCAAGGAGTCTACCCTTGAGGAGCAGGAGTTCGTACAGTCTGATGACAAGAAGACTGTCGCGGAGTACATCAAGTCTGTTGATCCTGAGGCTAAAGTGGTCGCTTTCAAGAGATTCTCTCTCAGCGACTAATTGTCGGTTCAAAAGATAGTAAAGGCTGGCCGGTCGGTCAGCCTTTTTTTATAACTTTGCATCATGGAAAGCAAACGATTTCTGGAGTGCTGCTGCACAGACGCGGCGGAGGCGGTCGAAGCCATGAGCGGCGGGGCGGAGAGAATTGAACTCTGCGAAGACTTGCCTTGTGGGGGAGTGACCCCGAGCCGAAGCAACATTGAATCGGCCTTAAAGGCGGTGAATATACCCGTGAACGTGCTTGTAAGAGCCCGTGGCGGAGATTTCGTTTACAATGCCGATGAGATCGAGACCATGGTGAAGTCTGTCAGGATGTGCCGGGAGTTGGGTGCCAACGGGGTTGTGGTCGGAGCCTTGAGGATGGACGGAAGCGTTGACATGGCAACGGTCAGGAAGTTGATGGCTGAGGCTGAAGGGCTTCATGTCACTTTCCACCGTGCCTTTGACGAGTGTGCGGATCCGTTCAAGGCCTTGGAGGACATTATCACGCTGGGGTGCGACAGGCTTTTGACCGCGGGGCACGCCTCGAATGTCAACGATGGCGAGACGATGCTCAAGGATTTGAACGACAGGGCCTCGGGGCGGATTATTATCCTTGCCGGTTCGGGTGTCCGGCCGACCAACATTGCCCTTCTGGAGAAGGCAACAGGAATCTCGGAGTTCCATTCATCATCCCACGGGCCAGACGGCAGAACTTCATCTGATGTTGTGTCCGCCATGATTCGCAGGTGCTGATGGCGCTTCGACAAGCTCAGCGACCATTCCCTCGCCGCCTAAGAATATGTGGGAGAGGTCATGGTCCGGTCACTGAGCACCATAAACAGGTCACTGAGCACCATAAACAGGTCACTGAGCGCCATAATCCGGTCACTGAGCTTGTCGAAGTGACCGTCATCACAAAAATATCAAATGAATATGTCAAACCATCAAACAGAAAATCATCCCTGTGAAGTCTCGTTGTGGCGGATCTTCCTGGTCTTCGCCAAATTGGGAGCCTTCACCATCGGAGGAGGGTACGCCATGATCCCTCTGATCCGGGACGAAATGGTCAAAAGAAATTGGATGACCGACGAGGAACTGCCGGACATCATCGCGATGGCCCAGTCCGCACCCGGAGTGCTTGCTGTGAATATGTCCATATTCGTCGGCCATAAGCTTCACGGAGTGAAAGGCAGTGTCATAGCGACCCTCGGATCTGTGCTCCCTTCGTTCATCACCATCCTCCTCATTGCCATGATATTCACGAATTTCAGAGATAATCCCATCGTTGAAAGAATATTCAAAGGCATACGCCCTGTTGTGGTGTCCCTGATCGCCGTGCCGATGATCAACATGGCCCGGAAGAACAACAAGACCTGGTGGGCCTGGGCGATCTCCATCGTGACGCTTTTTCTGGTCGCGTTCCTCAACTTCTCGCCGATTTACATCCTGCTTGTCCTGATTGTCGTGTCGGCAAGTGTCGCAGTCATCAAAAACAAAAAGGAGGCTGAATAATGACTGAACTTACTCTTATCCTCCAGCTTTTCTGGGTGTTCTTTGTCATCGGGCTCTTCACGTTCGGTGGCGGCTACGCCATGCTTTCCTTTATCCAGACTCAGGTTGTCGTGGCCCATGGGTGGCTCTCTGAAAGTGCCTTCACCGACATCGTGGCCATCTCTCAGATGACCCCTGGCCCAGTCGGAATCAACTGCGCCACCTACGTCGGCTATGAGGTCCTGCATCAGGCCGGCGCGAGCCATCTGGTCGGAATCATCGGTTCGCTGTCGGCGACATTTGCCGTGATCCTGCCGTCCTTCATGATCGTTCTGGCTATCGTTAAGTTTTACACTAAGTTCAAGAACAGCAAGGTTTTCGCCAGTGTCCTCGGTAGCCTTCGCCCGGCCGTGGTCGGACTGATCGGAGCGGCGGCCTTGATCCTGATGTTCACGGTTGAGTGGGACGGACTCACGCCTCAAATCAGCGTGGTCAAGGAAAACTTCCCTGACTGGATCAGCTGGGCCTTGTTCGCCGCGGCGGTCATCGCGTCGATGGTCTTTAAGGTCGGCCCGATCAAAATCATAGTGGCCGGGGGATTTCTTGGGCTTCTTTTGTACTGATAACCGAAAGAATTTAGTATATTTATAGCCTTTGACGACACATGATGCAACATTAAAATATTCATAAATGAAAAAGATTATTTTTATTCTTTCCGCCATGCTTCTTTTCGCGCCTTTTCATACTAAGGCCAAAGAGGCTGAGACTGTGATCAATGTCATTCCGTATCCTCAAAGTGTTGAGATAGGCAAGGGGACGTTCAAGGGTGCCGGCGCGAATTTCAACTGTGACCAGTCGATTGATGCAAAGAGCCAGACTCTCATCAAGGAGCTTGCCGACAAGATGACATTCATAAGTGGCAGGATAAGCTCTTACGCCACGCCTTTGGGCCTTGGAAAAGACTGCGGCAAAGTCAAAGGGTTCATATTTCTTAAGGACTCCACTCTTGCCGATGAGGAATATTCCATCTCCGTCACCAAGGCTAACTGCACAGTACGGGCTTCCTCGTACAACGGCTTCCTTTATGCCATCCAGACCCTGAAGCAGTTGACAAGTGTCAGCATATTCGGAGAGAATCCTGATCCTGCCGAGAAGTTCCTCTTCCCTTGCGTCCGGATTCAGGACAGGCCGCGCTTCGGCTACAGGGGAATGCATCTTGACTGCTCAAGGCATTTCTTCTCGGTCGAGGAAGTCAAGAGATACCTTGACATAATGGCTCTTTACAAGCTCAACCGTTTCCATTGGCATTTGACCGATGATCAGGGTTGGCGTGCCGAGATCAGGAAATATCCTAAGCTGACTGAGGTCGGCGCCTTCAGGAACGGAACCGTAATCAAGAAAGACTGGGACAGCAACGACGGCATCCGCTACGGTGGCTATTACACTCAGGAGCAGATGAAGGACATCGTCGCCCATGCGGCGAAACTCGGGATAGCCGTCATCCCTGAGATTGACCTTCCGGGACACATGATGGGAGCCCTGGCAGGTTATCCTGAACTCGGCTGTACCGGAGGCCCTTACGAAGTCTGGACCAGATGGGGAGTCTCCGAGCAGGTCCTTTGCCCCGGCAAGGAAGGAATGTTCACCTTCCTTGAGGATGTGTTCACCGAGTTGATGGACATCTTCCCTTCTGAATATATCCATATCGGCGGGGACGAGTGCCCGAAGTCGGAATGGGAAAAGTGCCCGGCCTGTCAGGCCAGGATCAAGGAACTGGGCATCAAGGCGGATGGTCAGCACACTGCCGAGCAGTTCCTCCAGAGCTATGTCACCTCCCGTGTCCAGAAGTTTCTGGGCGATTACGGCCGAAAGATCATCGGCTGGGATGAAATCCTTGAGGGGGAACTCGGCGAGGGTGCGACCGTCATGTCATGGAGAGGGACGAGTGGCGGCGTAAAGGCATCCTCTATGGGTTTTGACGTGATCATGACCCCTAACACTTACTGCTACTTTGACTACTATCAGTCTCAGGATCCGGACAAAGAGCCTTTTGGCATCGGTGGAGACCTCCCTTGGGAGAAAGTTTACGGCTACGAGCCTCTTGAGGGCTTGGATGCGGATCAACAGAAGCACATCCTCGGAGTACAGGCCAATCTTTGGACTGAGTATGTCTTGACCCCGGAGCACTTGGAGTACATGCTTTTGCCAAGGATGTCCGCTCTTAGCGAGGTCCAATGGTGTAAGCCGGAGAACAAGAACCCGGAAAGGTTCAAAACTGCCATGGAGGCTGAATCATTCAAGATTTTTGACATCTTGGGGTACAATTACCGAAAGTTCTAATTTTTAATGAATATGCGAAAGAATATTTTTGCCATTATTCTCTGCTTGGCAACATCCGCCTTTGTTTTTGGTTGTGGCAATGGAGCCAAGAAAGCGACGGCGGAGGCAGAGGCCGCGACAGAGAAAGCCCGCCAAGACTCAATCGCTGCCGCAGAGTTGGCCGCAAAAGAAAAAACAGCAATGGAAATTTTAGCTAATTTGCCGGAAGAACCGGTATTTGACATCGTGACGAATCTCGGCACGATCAAGGTGAAACTCTACAGCAAGACCCCGAAGCATCGCGAGAACTTCGCCAAACTGGCTTTGACCGGTTACTACGACAGCCTTCTCTTCCACAGGGTCATCAACGGTTTCATGATTCAGGGCGGTGACCCTTACACCCGTGACACTTCCGCCGCCGCTGTGGCGAAATACGGCCAGGGTGGTCCTGGTTACACAGTGCCGGCTGAGTTTGTCCCTGAATATACCCACAAGAAGGGCGCTCTCGCCGCCGCCCGCAGGGGTGACGTGGCGAACCCGATGAAAGAATCATCCGGTTCCCAGTTCTACATCGTGCAGGATGCCGGAGCATGCGCCCAGCTTGATGGCGCGTACACTGTCTTCGGAGAGACGGTCAGTGGTCTTGACATCATTGATAGAATCGCTCAGGTCGCGACCGACCAAAGGGACAAACCTTTGGTGGATGTCCGGATAAAGACCGTGAAGCTGGACGAGAGCTGTATGCCAAAGACTATGAGCGCTTCAGAAGAGGCCAAGAAAGCGGAGTAATCAGTTTGATTCTAACGTCGAATTATGGCTAAAAATGACTTATTTGCCTTTTGGGTCATAAATGCGGAAGTTTGGAACAAAAATAAAATATCCAATCTTGTTTGTTTTATAAAAAAACTATACCTTTGCAACGAATAGTTTTTTCATAGGTTAAGTTTTAGGTTAGAATTGCGAACGGGGTCTGCTGCGACAGCAAACCCCGTTCATCTTTAATTTGTGTATGTCATTGATGATTGGATTCTTGGACGTATTTTTACTTTACTTCTTTAACACAGGGTTTTGGACTTGGTCCATTTTTGCGTTTTCCCATTCATGCTATATGGTTAATACACCGACAAGGCCGGATGCTGAGCTTGTCGAAGCATCCGGCCTTGTCTTGGCATATTCGCGTATCAATTGGTCCTCTATTTCTTGAGGGACGGTGTGGAGTCTCTTGTGAAATCGTTGGTGGAATTATTCGTGTCAATAAGTTTTCCGTTTTCATTTTTTTTGCGGAGGACTGACTTTCCGTACTTGTCAGGATCTTGGTTGATTTTTCCGCATCCAGTGTAACCGGAATCAATTGAATCGTCCCAACTTTTTGCGAAGAACATCACTTCAAGTGAAAGGTTCACACCGTCTATGACCCACAGATTCGGAATCTTGTAGGCTTTGCTGATGCTCATGTTGTAATCCCCTGTTTTGGAATGATTGATGTAGCCTCCTTCCCACTTGTAGTCTTTAAGGAATTTATCCATGCCGATTCCATAAGGAGGCAATGAGATGATCAGCCCTTGGAATCCTTGTTTATGTAGAACAAAATATGTGCTCGTATAGCTGAACCAGACATCAAGATTAGGAACGTCCGGATTGTCTATGTCTTGATGAGCCGATACGGTCGATTTGTCATACCATTCAAAATCCGCATTACTCAAATCGAATGCATTAGGGTTTGTCTTGGTGTGATTTTCGGCGTTATTGGCTATTAAGAGTGATTTCCCAGGCTCAACAGGTACATCTGTCCCGCTTCCTGGAATGACATACGCTGTCCCAACACCGCAGTATTTGTCCTTGATCGGTTCAAGAAACTCGTAATTTAGAGTTGATGGGTACTTTGCCTCGGAGATGATGATCCCGTCAGCGTAAAGCAACTCATCTGAATTGTTGGTGATTTTGATGTACTGGTCACCATTGTGTATGTCCGGTTTATTCGTTGTCGGAAGGGGGGAACCGGTAAAGTAAATCTCCTCTATCAGTAGTTCTCCCGGCTCGATGTTTCTCCAACTTTGCTCCAGAGAAACTTTCTCCAGTTCAGCTCCGGCAGTTGTCGAGAGGACAATCTCGGCTGTACGATAAGCGTCAGTCCTGTTGGTGTCCAGCTGAAGCACCACGCTGTCCTTTCTGGTCTCGGCGACCGTGATCCAGTCAGGAGTCTCCGCGACTTCATACACATAACCCTGGACGGCAGGGAAAGCGACTCTGCCGCCTCTTCCTCTGGCGAACAGTTTGGATGCCTCCGGCTGCTCCGGCGGAACAGGGCCGTTCTGGGTGATCTTGAATGTCTGGAGACCGAGGGAAGTGTCGAATGTAAGCGTTGAGGTTCTCGGTGCGGCGTCTTCATAAGGCTCGACCGTGACGGTCACCTCTGTGTCGGAATTACCGCTGAGGGCTGAGACAGTGTACCAGGTGTCGGTCTGTGGCACCTGCGCCGTCCAGTCTCTGTTGGCGGAAATGAACACGGTCTGTGTGCCTCCGTTCGCATCAAACTTCAACTCATCGGTTGACAGGGTGAAGATCGGATCTTCATCCTTGCAGGCCGCAAGCGCGAGCGCTGCTGAAAGAATCAAAAGTAACTTTTTCATAATCTATTAGTTGTTAATAATAATTATAAATTATCGTTTACTAAAACGCCAGTCCTATGGCTGCTGTCAGATATTCCGCGTGACCGAATCCGTCGAGGGATCTGAACGTGAACTCCGGCCTGAGGAAGACGGCGGTGTTGTGTCCCACATTGCGTTGTATTCCAAGATCTACCCCTGCGGTCGTCCTGTCCGAAGAAATCATGGAATGGAAATGCTCCAGATAGTCCAAGATCTTGGGCTCGGTATATTCGGCAGGAATGGATAAGGAACCTTCCAGTCCGAATGTGCGCCGGAATTTCGCATTGGCGCTAAACATCCATTCTTTGTGCTGTCTTCTCAAACCTAATGTCATACCGGCATCGGCAAAACTGAAGGACATTTCCCTTTTTGGGAATATATATTCCGCGGACGAGCGGTAATATTCAATTATAGGCTCCGCGCTGATTGTTCCCGCTTCGGAAGGAATCTCGACGGCTCCCTTCAGGTCTACGGACAGGATCCTGTTCCGGTACATCGTCAATGAACCCAGCACAGCATATTCATTGTTCTTGCCTGTGTCGATGATGTTCTCCGTGCTTTGCCTCAGCTCATAGGTCATTCCGGCGAGTATATTCCATTTCACTCCGTCGCTTAGATGCTTGTAGCCAAACATCCCTTCGAGTCTCTGTATCCAGAGATCGGTGATAGGCACCTCATTGTTGGCGGTCAGCAGGCACTCTATGTCCAGACTGTTGTAGGAAAGCAAGCCTGTCCATCCATTCGGATGCCCTGGAACGACAGTGGTTGAGACTTCCCAGCCGTGGCCGTTGTACCTGCTGGAAGTGAAGTCACCGGCTCCATCGAATCTGGCGAAGTGGCTTCCAAGACCTGTGAAATGCAGTTCGGAGGTGTTGGCTCCAAGAGGGTCATAAAAACTTACGTCCTGCGACTGCTTGTAAATCCTGATCGCGGTGTTAAGGTCGAAGACATAACCATGAGAGGTGATTCCTCCTGTAATGATGGCATTGAGATCGGATGTGACGGATCTTGGACGCGGATCGACCTGACGGTATTCGTGCAATGCCCTGTAACCACCATAGACCCCGATGTGCGCTTTCCCGATCAGGCGTGACCAGGCTCCGTAGAATGAATATTGCTCCTTCTGGAGATTACCTCCCACAGTATCCACCATCACGTCCGGATAGAGTAGTTCGAAGTCGGATGTGGAGTTCCAAAGCACATTCCTTTTCTCTCCTCTTGAATATTCCGCCCCGGCTCTGACCGCTGAATGACCCTGCAATCGGATCAAGGAATTGACCTCGACCGAACCTTGGTCCAGTCCGTCTCCCTCTTGTGGCAGCAGAGCGTCATCCTCTCGGCGCGATTCATAGACAGCCTTGATTTCTGAATATGTCGGGATGTCCCACAGCAGGAAACTTCCCGCGTTATGACATGCGATCTCACTTCGCCCCAAAGCGCGAACAGGGGACAGGTATCTCTGTGTGGCTGAATTGACATCTGACTTCATCTGTCCGAAGGCTGGAAAGGTGGATGCCATGGCTATGAATATTATGCTGATGATCCTGTTCATTTCAGTACGGTCAATTCAAGGTTCAAAATCTCTTTATCGTTCAGTAACTCAACTGCGGTCGAAGGAGAGTTGTGGCCGGCAAAACGAACCTTTTTGCGTTGTCCGTCGCTGAACACAGCCTTGCCGTCGAAAGAGATCAAATATATTCCTTTCTTTAATTTCACGGTCGTTGTCCCGACCTGAAAGACTGGGATTTCATATTCCTGCCTTGTGTTGAGGTCGCGGATGAACGAGCCGTCAAGGGAATTGTCCACCTCGACTCTCTCAATCTCCGCATTGACTGACGGACATGTCACGTTCAGGGTCACGATGGTGAAGATATTCTGCCCCGAGTCTTTTTCACATCCGCAGAGAAGGATCGAGAAAAACAGGATGATATTCCGTATGGATTTGTGAGTCAGCATATTCATTAAAGTTTGAAATTCAACTCCATTCCGAAGTACGGCAGGACTGAGCGGCGTGTGAGGATGCCCATGTTCGTCCTGTAGTCAGGAGAAACATCCAAAATCTTGTTCACGAACAAGGCGCAGGCGATCTTGTCATGGTAGATCTTCTTTGTCGCCTTGAGATTGATGTTCATGCTGAACGGCACCCTGAAATAGACGGACATCGAGGGGGTATATTCCCTGACCATCTGCGCCAGTGCTCCATCCGCGGCGGATTCGTCCGTGAACGGGTGGCTCTCCAGATTCTTGTCGATGTAGGACAGTGGCTGCGGGTCTTTCGGCAGGGTTTGCCGTCCGGTGAACCATTGGCACTGGAAGGAAGTCGAAAAGATCATCCCGAGCCTCGGGATCTGTGTGTCGAACATGAAGTTCGTGTTGAAGACCTCACGCAGGAAACCATCCGTGTCCTTGTAGTAGCCTACATAGGGGTAGGTCTTGCCGGCCACGACCACGGAGGGTCTGTAATATGTCGGCTGGCTGTTGCTGTACCTTGTCTTGAACCAAGCTCCGCTGACGGTGACCTTTGTTCTGATCGGCCGGATTCTCGGAGCCGACAGAGTGAACTCGACGCCTTCCTTGAGAGTGCGGCTGCCGTTGGTGTTGAACGTGTGGCTGACCAAAAGGGTGTCCGGAACCCAAGAGGTTGTCTCCGTGGAAGGAGGACCGGTAAGTGTGCTCTTGTCGATCGTCTCCTCTTGGTAGTCCTTGTAAATCACACGTGTGAACTCACTGCCGTACCTGAATCCGGAAGTCATATCCTCCCTGAAATAGTCAATGTTGAACGAGAACTCACGCCCGACCCGGACATCAGCGGCGATTTCCCATTTGAAATTCCTCGCGGCCTTGAGGTTAAAGTTGGTCGGGTCAATCTTCATCACATAGACATTGATCCTTCTCAGGCTCTCCTCTACTGGCCAGTAGTTCATCTGGGTGATGTCGTAGTAGATCGGGTCTGGGTAAAGCTGATCCATTGTAGGGAACTTCGTGTGCCAGCCGGCGCCGCCTGACAGCCCGACCTTCACATCCTTCCCGAATGCCTTCTCCAGCCTGAGGTTCAGTCTCGGATCAAAGTATGGTTTAAGATTGACGGAATATTCCTTGCCTGCTCCAGCCATCGCCGCGACCCTCACTCCGGCGAGCCATTCGGCCTTGAATCCGTTCCCGAAAGCCAAGACGGAATTGTCTTCGATGAAAGCCGACATCTGGTGCGTGGCAGGAATCGCGGAATAGTTCCTCGGGCGGACGTTCATGTCCACGGAGAACGGCCTTTCCGGATCGAATATGGTCCCTTTCCCGAAGTTCTTGTTGACGTTCCACTGGGCACCGGCCTTGAAAGTGTTTGTCGTGTTCCCGAAATCCTTACGGAACTTCGCCGTGCCGTTGAAGTAGGCGTAGAACGGCTTGCCATCGACTTTCAGCGTCGCTTCGTACCTGTAGGGCACAATCGTGACATCGAACTCACCTTCTTCCAGACTTGTGGAGAGAGGCATCGGAGAACTGTATTCCACGAATTTCCATCTGTCAATCAGATCTTTCTCGTAGGTCAGCGAACCTGTGATGTCAAAGCTCTGAAAGAACGATTCCAGGCTCTTGCTCCGGACATTATATTCCCCGCCCAACGCGAAGCGGCTGTAGTTGGACTTGTAGGTCTCGATCGGGCCGCAGTCGCCGAAGTCGAGATTCTTGTCTGATTTCTGGTTGTCGAACGAGCCGGTATAGTCAAGACTGCCGCTGAGGGTTCTGACAAGTTCTCCGGTCCATGTCTTGCCAATTCTGTAGCTTCCGGTGAGCCGTTTGTAATTCTGCCTCGTGTTGCGCGGATCCGCTCTGGAATCCAGGAAATTGCCACTGAAATTCATTGTCAGCTTGTCGTTCTTGCCCCACTCCAGATCCTTGCCGAGGTAGAAGAGCTTGCTCTTCATATCCGCCTTAAAGCGGGCTCTGGTGTCGTTGCCGCCCTTGCGCCTCTTGATGTTGACAAGGCCGCTGGTGAGGTCGCCATATTCAACGGAAGGGATTCCGCGGATGATTTCGACGGATTCCACATCCTCTGTGGTGATGGTCCTCATATCGACTCCTGAGTTGACGAAGGATGAGCCGTAGTTGCTGAAAGCCGGAGTCGTCTGAAGGTTCGCGTCGTTGTTGACCGGCACTCCGTCGATCAGGAATCGGGTGCCGAGGGACGAAGTGTTGTAGTTGTCCCCGGAGACAGAGACTGCTCTCAGGTTGATAGTGTTCGGTGTTGAGAATGAGGGATCTACGGAACGGCCTCCCGGAAGCAGTTCAAGCAGATCGGCGAAACTGGACGGCTGGATGTGTGCGATCGCATCCTGCCCGATTCGTGACGAACTTGTCAGCCCGTGGCTTTCCGTCGCCGTCACCACCACCTCGTTGATGGCGTATGAATCCTGAATCAATGAATATCTTCCGTCTTTCCGCACTGCGGTGGTCAGCGTCTTGTAGCCCATACACGTGATCTGAAGTGTTCCGCCTGTGGTTTTGAGCCTGAATCTGCCTAAAGAGTCAGTTATGTCCCAGATTGCCTTATCCCCTTTTATGGCTACCGCCGCTCCCGCGATCGGAGAACCGTCCGCCTTGTCGATGACCGTTCCGATGATGCCTTTCATAGGGTTTAGGGTGGCTGCTCGGTCGCTTGAGGTACTTTTTGCACTGCCCCCGGATGCGGATTTGTCATTAGCTAAGCCCTTTGCGTTGCTTTGGGCCGCACCGTTCCCGAAGCCGCTGACTTGGGCGAACGCACTGACGGACAGTATCATTGCCGTCACGATGATGATTGATGACTTTATTCTTGCTCCAAACACGTTTCTATTTTTCTGTTTAAGTCCGCAAAATTATCCTCAAATCCGGCCTCTATCAATGCCAATAAGTTGGGATGGAACCGATGGGGCGTTGAGGGTAATTTATTGAGTATTAGAGAAATGCCTCGTTGTCTTGCGCTGAATATCACTAAAGAGAACCGCTCTTTTTACTGATAATTAGGTATTTATCCTCCACGGCTACCAATTATTGATGATTGCGGAAATCTTCTAAAATGAATATTTTTGTACCGAATTTGGGTGTATAATGAAACTTTCTGAACTTAAGACAGGAGAGGTGGGCGTCATCGCCAAGGTGAACGGTCACGGAGGATTTCGGAAAAGGCTCATCGAGATGGGCTTCATTACCGGGAAAAGGGTAACGGTCGTGCTGAATGCTCCGCTGAAAGATCCTATTGAGTATGAAATACTTGGCTATAAGGTTTCGTTGCGGCGCTCCGAGGCTGGACTCATTGATGTCATCAGTGAGGATGAGGCGAAGGCCGCTGTCGAGGCCAAGCGGGATCCTGTCCCGATCTTCGAGGATGACTGTGACGAGATCGCCGCGCTGAACCTTGAGATGGAACGCCTTGCCAAAGAAAGGCATCACGTCATCCGTGTCGCTCTTGTGGGTAATCCGAACTGTGGAAAGACGTCGCTGTTCAACATAGCCTCCGGCAGCCACGAACACGTGGGCAACTACAGCGGTGTGACCGTTGACGCCAAGGAGGGACGTTTTGAATATAAAGGCTATAAGTTTGTGCTAGTTGATCTGCCGGGAACATATTCATTGTCAGCCTACAGTCCCGAGGAACTTTACGTCCGCAAGAATCTGGTTGAGAATGTCCCGGATGTCGTGGTCAATGTCGTGGACGCCTCCAACATCGAAAGGAATCTCTACCTCACGACCCAGGTCATCGACATGAACCTGCGGGTAGTGATGGCTCTGAATATGTACGACGAGCTTCGGGCGAGAGGCGACAGCCTTGACATCAAGCAGCTGGGCTATCTTCTCGGAGTGCCTGTCTGCCCGACCGTCAGCCGTGACGGAACCGGGATTCCTGAACTTCTGGACACTGTCATCAAGATCTACGAGCAGCACGACGAGAGGCTCGCGCGCCACATCCACATCAATCACGGGCAGGAACTGGAAAAGAGCATAGACAGCATCAAGGCCTTGATTCAGAAGAATCAAGACATCAGAGGCAGGTACTCCACCCGTTATCTTGCGATCAAACTGCTTGAAAACGACAAGCAGATTGAAGGTGTGGTCTCCACACTCCCGAATGCCGGAGAGATCCTCAAGACTCGGGATGAGGAAGCCGCCCGCATCGAGAATATGCTGCACACCAACGCCGAGTCGGCCATCGTTGATGCGAAATATTCATTCATCCATGGAGCCCTCGCCGAGACTTACACCCAGCACATGGATTCCAGGCCGAAGAAGACAATCACGGACAGGATTGACGCTGTCGTCACAAACAAATGGGCGGCGTTCCCGATATTCATACTCCTGCTGTACCTTATCTTCCAGTCCACGTTCACGCTGGGCAACTACCCGATGAACTGGATCGACTGGCTTGTGGGGCGGTTCGGAGATTTTGTCGCTGATTTCATGAAGGAGGGCTGGCTCAAGGACCTTCTCGTCGACGGCGTGATCGCCGGAGTGGGAAGTGTCCTTGTGTTCCTGCCTAATATTTTGATACTCTATTTCTTCCTGTCGATCATGGAGGATTCCGGGTACATGGCCCGAGCCGCCTTCATCGTGGACAAGCTGATGCACAGGATCGGCCTTCACGGCAAGTCCTTCATCCCGATGGTGATGGGCTTCGGATGCAATGTGCCCGCGATCATGGCGACCCGCGCGATCGAGAGCCGCAAGAGCCGTCTCATCACGATCGCCATCATCCCGTTCATGTCCTGCGCCGGCCGACTTCCGATCTTCGTCCTGCTCGCCGGAGCCTTCTTCCCGCACAATTCCGCCCTTGCTCTTTTAGGAATATACTTCCTCGGAGTCCTGATGGCGATCCTGTCGGCGGTGGTGCTCAGCCGCTTCATCAAGGAGGACGACCTTCCGTTCGTGATGGAGCTGCCTCCTTACAGGGTACCTACCGGAAAGGCGATCTGGAGGCACACCTGGGAGAAGGGAAAGCAATATCTTGAGAAAATGGCCACGACCATTCTGATCGGTTCTGTGGTGATCTGGTGTCTTGGTTACTTCCCACGCTCAGACAAAGGGGCGGAGTACCAGCAGGAGCATTCGTACATCGGCCAGCTTGGCAAGGCTGTCTCTCCCGCCCTTGATCCGCTTGGATTCAGCTGGAAGATGGACATCGGCCTGTTGACCGGAGTTGTGGCCAAAGAGTTGGTGGTGAGTACTTTGGGTGTTATGTACGCTTCGGACGAACCTGAGGTTTCGGAGGCCGTCGAGGCTGCCGACACTGACGCTCTCGCCGCCGACACCCAGCTTCAAGGCACGCTTGCCCGCTCGGTAAGCCTTCCGGCCGCCGTCGCCTACATGATATTCATTCTCCTGTATTTCCCATGCATAGCGACTTTTGTGGCGATAAAGAACGAGACGGGCAAATGGCGTTGGGCCGTGGCGGTCTGCGCCTACACTATGGCAGTGGCCTGGATAGTCGCTTTCATCGGCTATCACATCACCGCGATGCTGATTTAATTTGAACCCTTCAACGCAGGCGAAGTCCTGCCTTTTATGAATATGAGAACGAAATATTCGACAGAGATGTCCTTGTCTGCCCTTATAGACAGCGACTTCAGCCTTCTTCAGGTGATTTCCAGGATCGGTATCGACCTGAAGTATGCCGCCATGCCTGTGTACGAGGCATGCGGGAAATGCGGCATTGATCCTGATACATTCATCCTGATTTGCAATGTCTATTCATTCCCCGCCCATGTTCCGTCACAGGAGGAGTTGGCCGTGGGAAACATCAAGAACATCATAGACTATCTCCACAGTTCACATCTTTATTACATGGGACAGGCCATCCGTGTGCTCGGGAACTCGTTCGACAGGCTTGTGGCTCCTTTTGACGAGAAACAGAAGAAAGTGGTCCTGAGATTCTTCTATGACTATAAGTCTGAACTTGAGAAACACTTTGCCTATGAGGAGGATGTCGTCTTTCCGTACATAGAGGCATTGCTCAGGGATGGCGTGAAGACTTCCGGGTACTCGATCGAACATTTCGAGGAGCACCATGAGAATGTTGAGGAAAAGCTGGAGGACATGAAGAACATCGTGATGAAGTATCTTCCTGGCGAGTGTTCCAATGATTTGAAAATCATGGTGCTCTTGTCCATCTACCACCTTCATGACGACCTTAGGCGTCACACCTATGTGGAAGACAACATCCTTGTGCCGATCGTTAGCAGACTTGAGAAAGATGGAAGATAAGAAGACCGTGACATTGATCGTGCCGTCTGACATAATCGCCAGAGGGCTTGAGAGTATCCTGTCCGGACAGGGTGGGTTTCAGGTTCAGGATAATCTGATTGATTGCTCGAGAGCCAGTGAGGCAAGGCTTCGTAGCCTGTCTCCAGACATCGTGATAATCGACCCGTCCGTCTTTGACTACCAAAGCCGTAAGGAAGGCCGTATGGTCCTGGCTGAATTATGTGACGCCTCCGTGATCGCCCTTGAGGGCACAGGAGTGGCCGAGGATGTCCTAAGGCTGTATGATGGCTCTGTCTCGTTGTATGATGACGCTCCTGCGATAGTCCGGAAACTTCATGCGGCGTTGGATTCCAAGCAGCCAGAGACGGCCGGAGAGGGCAATGAACTGTCTTCGAGGGAAAAGGAGATTCTGGTCTGCGTGGCCAAGGGGATGCTTAACAAGGAGATCGCCGACAAATTCAGCCTTTCCATCTACACCGTCATCACCCACCGCAAGAACATCACCCGCAAGACCGGAATCAAGACCGTCGCCGGCCTCACCGTCTACGCCATCCTCAACAACCTCATTGACATCAATTCCGTCCAGTAACTTGAGCCCGTTCGGTCACTGAACCACCCCGTTCGGTCACTGAGCCTGTCGAAGTGCCACTATAACATCCTCTAAAGGATAGGCAATACCCCGCTCAACCAGAATTTTGCACGTTACCAAAATTCTTGGGTCGAGCGGGGTACTTGCCTATGGG
>CAKULN010000008.1 GCA_934667175.1 uncultured Bacteroidales bacterium
CCATCCACCATTGCCCAAGCCTCCCGCATCTCCGGAGTCTCTCCAGCTGACATCTCCGTCCTGCTGGTCTATTTCGGACGGTAGTTTTTTTATATGTCGCTTCGTTTGTTGGTGGGTACAGTCGCTTCGACAGGCTCAGCGACCACGGTATCCATTGGTCGCTGAGTTTGTGTTTTGACTAGCTTACCAATCATCGAAGCGACTTATACTGTTATTGTAATATTTCGGTCGCTGAGCTTGTCGAAGCGACCGTGTTAATGCCTTTTGGATTTGGATAATTCAGAAAGCTGCTCTGTATTTCCATTGATCAAAGCCTCTTTCTTCTTGTGACTCCATCCTTGAATTTGCTTTTCACGATAGAAAGCTTCATCAATATTCATGAATTCTTCAAAATACATTAGTTTAATTGGTAAGCGTTTCTTAGTATAGTTGGATCCTTCTCCGTTTTGATGTTGTAGTAGTCGTAATTCTAAATCATTTGTACTTCCTGTGTAGAAACTTCCATCTGAACATTCAAGAATGTACGTGTATCCTTTCATAGTTTAGTGCTTTAATTTACTGCTTCAGCGCTTCGATGCTTCGATGCTTCGACAAGCTCAGCAACCACAAGCTCAGCAACCGAAGCTTATTGTTTACTGAATAGAATTATCGGTCACTGAGCCTGTCGAAGTGACCGCATTATATAATATAAGAAATTACATCATCTGCAACGCTGACTTGATAATCTGCTCGACTTTTGCGTTCGGATTGGCTTTGAGTACGGCTTGGATGGCTTTGTTGACAGCTGGTTTGGCGAAACCGAGCATGACGAGGGCACGGCTGGCCTCTTCGACGATTTCGCTGCGGTTGCCACCGAACAGTTCTGTTGAATCCGCTCCTTCACCTTTGACGATTTTGTCTTTCAGTTCCAGTACAAGCCTCTGGGCACTCTTCACACCGATTCCTTTCACACTCTTTATCCTTGCGATGTCCTCCGAAAGAATAGCCTGTCTGATTTCCTCAGCTGAGAGCGAAGAAAGCATCATTCTAGCTGAATTTACACCTATCCCTGACACGCTGATAAGCAGTTCAAACAATTCTCGCTCATCTTTTGTAGCAAAGCCATAGTACAACTCTGCATCCTCTCGAAGGTAATGGAATATGTAGACCTTTGCCTCCTTCTTATCCTGCAGCGCCTGAAAGGTCTGCAAAGAAATCAGAATGCTGTACCCGATTCCGTTATTCTCAAGTATCAACTCAGCAGGGGAGAGCTCGACTATTGTCCCTTTGATGTAATCGATCATATTCAAAGATTTTTGTTCAAGGCAAAATTAGCACTTTTTGCGCCAATTCGCTCCCATTATACAATCTTTCTGAGTACTATTATGTCTGTCATAGTATCGTAAGAAATTTTAATTACCTTACATAGGTCACTGAGCCTGCCGAAGTGACATTTAACATTTGCAACCTCATTTAGGTCACTTTGATGCTTTGATGCTTTGATGCTTCGATGCTTCGATGCTTCGATGCTTCGACAAGCTCAGCAACCGCAAGCTCAGCAACCGTGGGCTCAGTGACCAATAGTTCTCATTGGACTTTCTTACATTAATATTCGCGCCCATCATTTCAATAACAGTCCATTCTTCCGATGCTTTTGATTATATTTGCAAGATTGAATAGGAGGTTTGATAATGAATATTCAAGATCTCAGAAATATGTTTCCAGCGCTTTCGCGCACGGTCTATGGCAAGCCGCTTGTCTATTTTGATAACGCTGCCACAGCTCAGCGTCCGCAGTCGGTCATCGACAAATGGACCGAGCTGACGGTCGGAGCGAACGCCAACATTCACCGCGCGGTCCACAAACTCGCTGCCGATGCCACGGAGGAGTACGAAAGCACCCGCGATGCTGTGAAGGAATATATTAACGCATCTTCCCGTGAAGAGGTGATATTCACTTCAGGTACCACTGGATCCATCAACCTTGTCGCCTTTTCTTTCGGTGAGACTTTCGTCCACGAAGGCGATGAGATCATCATTTCCGAGGCCGAGCATCATTCCAACATTGTTCCGTGGCAGATGCTTTGCCAAAGGAAAAGGGCTACATTGAGGGTTCTTCATGTTGACGACGATGGACATCTGGATCTTGACGAATTGAAGTCTCTGCTGAATCCTAAGACGAGGATAGTTGCTGTCGCCCAGATTTCCAATGTTCTTGGCATTGTCAATCCTGTGAAGGAAGTCGTAAAGATTTGTCATTCAGCTGGTTGTCCTGTTTTGATTGACGGAGCTCAGGGAATGGTGCATGAAGGTGTTGACGTTCAGAATGTTGACTGTGATTTTTATGCTTTTTCTGGGCATAAGATCTATGCAGCTACGGGTACTGGAGTCCTTTACGGAAAGCGCAAGTGGTTGGATCAGATGGTTCCGTATCAAGGTGGGGGAGAGATGATCGCTACCGTGAAGTTTTCCGGTACGACTTACGCTCCGCTTCCGGAGAAATTCGAGGCCGGAACCCAGAATATTAATTCCATGCCAACCTTGAAACCGGCTATCGAGATGGCTAAATTGATGACTGATAAAGAATTAGTTGATAATCAGATTGCCGTGTCTGAATATTTACTTCATGCACTGACGAGTAATCCGAGAATCCGTCTTTATGGCGTTCCACGTGGAACGGAGTCTAAGATTCCTCTCTTTTCATTCAGTGTGGACGGAGCGCATCATGAGGATCTGGCTCTGATTTTGGACAAGATGGGAATCGCTGTGCGTTCCGGCCAGATGTGTGCTGAGCCGATTATGGACAGGTTCGGGGTCACTGGGATGCTTCGCGCGTCCCTCGCTCCGTACAACATGTTGGAGGAGGCGGAATATTTCATCAAGTCGCTCAACAAGGCGGTTGCGATGCTGGTTTAGTGAATTAGTGCCATTTGTATTTAGGTATTGCGGCCCTTCGACAGGCTCAGGGACCGCAGACTCAGCAACCGATAGGCTTAGTGACAGTATATTCAGTAGAAGATAAATGTTTATTAAATGTGTGTATGTAAATTGCGGTCACTGAGCCTTCGGTTGCTGAGCCTGCCGAAGCACCGAAGTGACGGACTCTTCAACCTTTGAAGTGACTTGTATATTTGGATATTTGAAATTGTTATTTGATATGAACTCATTGGAGGAAGCAAAACAGTCTGTGATTGACGATTTCTCGATGTACGATGAATGGCTCGACAAATACGAGTATCTTATCGACTTGGGAAAGAATCTGGAAGCGTATCCGGAAGCGGAAAAGACTGAGGATAAGTTGATTAAGGGATGTCAGTCAAGGGTTTGGCTGGATTGGCGGCTTGAGGACGGAAAACTGTACTTCAGGGCGGACAGCGATGCTATCATCACAAAAGGCATTATATCTCTCTTGATCAGCGTCTATTCCGGTCGCACTCCGAAAGAGATCGCTGCGGATGATTTCAGTTTCATCAACCAGATCGGCCTTAAGGAGAATCTGTCCCCGACCAGAGCCAACGGTCTCGTCTCGATGATCGACACCATCAAGGCTGTGGCTTTGGAGAACAGTTAGTGATGCCATTACTATGAATAGGACTAAAGTGCATAGTAATGATTAAATTTGTGGAAAATGCCTGCCGCTGGTTTGGCTATGAAAGTGTAAGTTGTTTTTAGACTTGTTGAAGAATATAATTGTTTGATTAAGTGTAATATGAGCATATTCAAGAATAAAGAAGAGGAAAAGGCAGCCGCACAGGAGCCGCAGGTGGAGCAGGAGAGTGAGGTTCTTTCAGCTGAGGACGTCAAGGCGCTCGCGCCGCTGTATGACAATGTGGTTCTTGCTTTGAAGCAGGTCTATGATCCTGAAATCCCGGTCAACATCTATGATCTTGGCCTCATTTACGAGCTTGTCATCAACAAGAGACACGAGGCTTTCATAAAGATGACCTTCACCGCTCCGAACTGCCCTATGGCCGATGAGGTGCTTGATGAGGTTCAGAGAAACGTCACTGACGTCCCTGGTATCAAAGCCTGCAATGTGGAACTGGTCTTTGATCCGGCTTGGGATCAGTCCATGCTTTCCGACGAGGCCCGCTTGGAACTCGGTCTGGATGATGTTGACTCTGATGCCGGCCGTGTTGATCCCGGCACCGGCCCGGATTATTCAAAGGAGCCGAATTCCTGATCTGACATATTCAAACATTGCATTTGGCCGCTCTGCTTTTGTTTGAATATTCATAAGTTATTTCGCGGCCTCCATTTTGATTGGTACGATGGCCTTTGTTAGCATATACTTTTCCCTTGGCAGCAACCTTGGCAACCGCGAGAAGAACATCGAGGATGCTCTCCACCGCATGGACGAGGCCTTTGAAGGCCATTTCACGGCTCTCTCGCGGCTTATCGAGACCAAACCGATGGGATTCTCCGGTGGCAAGTTTCTAAACGCTGTGGCGCTTTACAGAACCTTCAGACCCGATGTCTCGGTGGAAGACGCGGCCACGGAAGTCCTGCGCAAAATCAAAACAATCGAGCGCTCGATGGGCAGAACCGACCCTCCTGAATATGACGGCTCCGGCAACCGCATCTATCATTCCCGCATCATAGACATCGACATTCTCTTCTACGGCACCGACCGCATTGATATTCCCGACCTCACCATCCCCCACAAGGACATCGAGAACCGCCCCTTCGTGATGATCCCCCTCCAGGAAGTCGCCAAACCCTCACTCAAAACTGCTTTTCCCGAATATTTTTCGTCAAAATAAGCAGGTTTCAACCACTAAAAACTGTCAAAATAACGCATTTCGTTCTGCTATTTTCGTCAAAATAGCGCAATAGAAACATGGTATTCCTATCTTAATATTTATAAATCAGTCTATTATGGCAGATGGTTTATATTGCGTTTTTTGTGGGTAATAGAATTGAATATTGTTGTCCGGTGATAGGCTAAATAACCGGACAAACGACTAAATAGTGTGGTTTGTCAGGCAGAAGGGTAGTTTGGGTGGATAAATATGACGTTGTCCCTCCTATAGATTAATACTGAAACGGAAGAAATCCGATTGGTACATCGAATGATTTTTGAATAAGTAATTGCCAAAAGGCATTGATTTTGTTATGCATAAGTGGCTTATAACACTAAAATACAATGCATAATAAACTTACCTGTCTCATCTTGTCCTTGTTTATCGCTGTGTCTGCGGCAGCCCATAACATTGAAATCACCGTCAAACTTGGGAGCGAGCCGGCGGAGTACGCATTTGTCCTGCGTAATTCAAAGTACATTGGAACCTGCGATTCTCAGGGCGTGCTTATTCTTGATGGATCAATTTTCGAGCAAGGCGACACCCTTTCGGCCATATTCGCTGGTGTTGGTTCAGATCATTTGTTGTTCAAGGAGCGGCAAACCTCCTATGGCCTCAAAGTCGCCACTGAGGAGATAGCCACATCAACAGTCGAAACCGATGGGGTCAATCTGCTTGATGAATATCTCAGGCTTATCTCGAAAATCAAATACAAGACGGTTCTTTACGGTGACAGATACCAAATGACTTATGAAAGGTCTGAGTGCCATGGAGACAGTCTCGTCACGGCTGCCAAGGGAATCACGACTTTGGCTCTTTTGCATCGTCAGAAATCAAAGGATGATGAATATTGGCAAAAAATCAATGCCGAGGATGATAGTCTGGAGACATCGTGGGCTGCCTTCGGACTCAACTATGCCAATCAAATAATGATGCTGTTGACATCGAAGAAAGTTCTGAAGGAATATTTTGGAGACAAGAGACTGCTTATACACAAAACTGTTTCAGCGTGCGGTGACTTGTGCTATATATTCCTTGAGGGAGATAACAGAGACAATCAGACAATGGTCCGATTCAATGATAAAGATACTGAAATTCAGGAAGTCTCTCGTTCGTTTCTCGGTGGTGGCAGCCTGATTGTCTCATCGGACACTTCATTGCATACAGTCAGGATTGCCCTCAGGGCAGTTGACAAGTCAGTTTGTCTTGACAGGATTGCCATTGAAGCCTACATTCCAAAAGGCGACATCCGCTATCACCAATCCTATTCCGACTTAAAATTCCTCGGAAGGTAATTATATGCTTTTCGGGTGCATAGTCCGCAATTATGCACCCGATGTCCAACCGATCAGCACTTTCGGGTGCGAAAATGGCTTGTTTGCACCCGTGAGGTTTCTCTAAGACAGGTAATAATGCCCGGCTTGATTACCGTACAAAACGGTTGAAGTTTGTCTGGCGGAATGGTTGGTTGGACAAAAACACTTATCGAATCGATGGAAATCTATTTTTTTTTGCCGCTTATTTATTTAATGAGAAACTCGACATTTTCGGCCCTCTTGGGCAACGTTTTCGCACCATAATGTTGCCGGAGGGCTCTTGTTGGCTCTCTTGGGTGACGAAATAGCACGAAAACGTTGCCTGAGAGCTCTTGTTGGCTCTCTTGGGTGACGAAATAGCACGAAAACGTTGCCTGAGAGCTCTTTCCCATCGTTATGGTAGCGTTTTATCCTTGAAAAGCTGCCGTCAGAGGTGTTTTTTTACATAGAAAGGAGCGATATTGCTTGTTTGTGCTCTCATCAGTGTGATTATTCTTTGTCGGTGTCGTTGTGGTCTTCGATGCTTGGGGTAGGCGTTTGGGCCTTAAAGAATCTTTTTGCGGAAAGGGGAGAGATGACTTGGCGGCCTGTCTTTGATTCCAGAGTCTCTCTTGCCACACGGGCGACGTCACCGCCTTCTTTCGCGCACACTTTGTTCTCTTCTAATGTCTGAGGATTCTTGGCCTTTGTGATGCTGGTGGCTGAGAGTTCCGCGAGCATATTCAACACAAGTTCCTCGTTGGTCATATTGTCGCGGAGATTTTCTTTTTTCAGTCCTTTTAGCTTTTTGTATTCTTTTGCTGTTCTGCCGGCCCACGCTTGGTAAATGATGTCGGTCAGTGAAGCGTACTGAATCCCTTCCTCCACGTTATGAAGCTTCCATTGGTCGGTCAGATCCTTACGGATCTCGATGCTTTTCAAACGCTGGTTGATCCAATTGTCAGAATATCCAAGACGCTTGTAGTCCATCATCGCCTGCTGGATGCTGAGTTCGGGATCCTGCAATTGGTTCAGGCGTTCCGCGCCAACTTTTGCCAACCAAACCTTGAACGGCTCCGCTTTCGGTGATGGAATGGACTGAACTATGCGCAGAAGCTGCTCTGTGTCAGCGACATCGGTTAAGCGCATCTTTCCGTCCGCTGCTGGCATTTTCAACTGGTTACAATTTGTAACCGGTTCATTTCCTTCTTTTATGAGTCTGTTTTTCAAGACTTTCCAATAATTGCGTGAAGTTTGGTAGTCAGGACTGTCTGTCAGTACAGAGATAACATCAACTATAGAGAAATACCAATTCTCTTTATCCTCATCCCAAACGGCGCGAATCCTATCTTCACCGAATATCTTTACAGCGTTCTTTTTTACCATAGTTTTATTGTTAGTCAAAGTTACAGCAATTTGATTGTTGGCCCTATTATCAGCCTGAAAGCAAACATACAAAAAAAATCCGAGTAATTCTTCGGTTGCCTGAAGAATGTTACTCATTGAATGTAGGAGCGAAAGTATCTGGTTTGTGTTCAATATGTCAGTTTTTTTATGTAGGTTTGCGGAGGTAAGATAACATTGGTATGGCAATAATTCGTGAACCTGTCAGCAGGGAACAACTTAGGGAAATGGCTCTGGAATTTTATGGAGACATGGTTAAGGGGGTTGTGGATGTTGACCGCAAGGTGTTGGCATTGAATGCTGAACTGCACGCTGATTTGGAAAAATTCCTGTTGGAGGATGGCTCTATGCAGGAATCTTTGTGGGGTATTAACCTTTATCCCGAAGTTGAAGGAGAGGATTTTATTGAATTTGATTCATTGATAAACATCAGTCCAAGGAGGAATAACTTCAGCAGGGATGTTGAGGACAGTTCTATAAGGAATGAGATCCGTTTGATTGTTGATAATCTTGTCAAGTGATGGTGAATCTTCCTGAAAAACCTAATGTGGAGAGGTGGGCGGAAATGCCGTTCATCGCTCAGATGGCCAACATAGGCAGCGAGGTCGGCAGAACATTGAAATGGAAGATAAAAGGTAATGCGAATATGGCTAGAGGAGCTTTTGTGCGTGCCCTTGATCTTTTTGATCTGACAATCACCGTCGGGCGTAAGAATGAGTCATTTTCTTCGAGGGATTCAATGCTCAAGGAGGTTATCAGGGCACGAGATCAATTCTGTGAGGAATATCTTTCCGATGATAGTGAGGCCCTGCTTTCGTCAGACAAGTACTTTTCTCATTTCGCCAAAGCCTTTGCCCTTAGATCGTCTCGGTGAATATAGAAGGATATTCGATAACGGTGAAAATGTGTTTTGATGAACTAGTATCAAAATTATCCAAAATGGATTATTTGATTTGGATTATCCAAAATGGATAATTATCTTTGCCTAAAAGAAATAAGATACAATGGAAGCGATTCATAATCCATTTATAACCAGAGGTTATATTCCTGAAGAGTGTTTCTGCGACAGGGCCAGTGAGACGCGGAGATTGGCGAAGTCTTTGATGAACGGGAATGATGTGGTGCTGTTCTCTCCTCGCAGGATGGGGAAGACGGGGTTAATCGGGCACGTTTTTGATTTGGAGGAAATTAAGAGTTCCTACTACACGTTTTTTGTTGATATTCTGCACACTACAAGCCTTAGGGAGTTCACTTTCTTTTTAGGGAAGGAAGTGTTCAGGGCTTTACAGCCGGCAGGCAGGAAAGCTATTGATAAACTTGTGATGGCTTTGAAATCGCTTCATGGCAAGATCACGTACGATTCCGTGACCGGGCAGCCTGCGTTCGGGATCAGCCTTGGGGATATTCAAAGGCCGGAGTTTACCTTGGAGGAAATATTCACTTACCTTGACAATGCGGGGAAGCCGTGCCTTGTGGCGATTGATGAGTTTCAGCAAATCAATGAATATGAGGATAATAATGTCGAGGCTCTTCTTCGCGGACATATTCAGAAAATGAAAAACTGCCATTTTGTTTTCGCTGGGAGCAAGAGGAGCATCATGAGTGCCATGTTTCAGTCTCCGGCCCGTCCGCTCTATAAAAGCGCTGATCCTCTGGAACTTAAAGCTATAGATAGAGACATTTACTCAAATTTTGTTGCAAAGAAGTTCAATGAATATGGAAAAAGCGTCTCAAAGGCAACTGTCGAGTACGTCTATGACCTGTTTGAGGGATATACTTACTACATGCAAAGGACTTTTAATGAGGCTTTTGCGTCGATAGATGGTGGAGAGGATTGCTCTATGGATGTGGTAAGGAAATCCATTGACAACGTCCTGCTGATGAATGAGGTACAATTCGCTGAGCAGATGTCAAGCCTGACTGAGAACCAAAAGCGTGTTATGGCCGCCATTGCGAAGGAGGCGCATGTTCGGAAAGTCAACACATCGGCTTTCATCAACCGCTACCAACTCTCCACAGCCAGCGTTGTCAACGCCGCCATCCGCAAACTCCTGAAGGAAGACATCATCACCGTTGATCTGAAGGAATATTCCATCCCCGACAAGTTTCTTTGGCTTTGGGTCAACCGGCAGTACAATAACGAGATGACTTTTGTCCGGTGAAAGGCTTGATTGCCGGACAAGACGGCTAAAGAACTTGGTTTGTCCGGCAGAAGGATGGTTTGGGTGGATAAATCACAAGAGAGTGGGTGCTAAGCGTCAGTATAATATTCCTATGGAAAATGCTGACCAGATGCGCGATGGTTTTGAATATGTTTGGGGTTGGTGCTGAGCAGAGAGAAGGCCGCTGACGGATGCCAGAGAAGCAGGATCGGTAAGAGCGTAGTACTGGTTAGTAGATGCTGAGCAGTAGAGCCTGACATTCTTCAAAGTTGCGAAGATGTAATTGACATTCAAACTGAAGGCCAGATTGTTGCGGCTGAATGTCTGGTAGTCAGGCAAGGTCACGTTATCTCTTACGGTGGTTAGTTTCTCTTTGTCCAGCTCCGGATTGACTGAAAGGTCGTTTTGGACATTAATGTGCCACCCCAAACGTCCGGAAATATTGATTTCTGATGCGCCCTTGCGATAGAGGACCCTGCCTCCGACAATCGCGGGTTCGAGATAAGCGGTCTTGAAATGTGATTCCGGAAGGATGTAGCGCGACGAGTGGAGCTCAGAGTCAAATGCGATTCCGAAATCCCATAAATACTCTTCGTCGCGGAGCCCGAACATCTGCCATTTTGCTGAAAGTGAAGCGGATGAATTGCGGAAGCGGATGTTTTTCATGACTGTTCTCCAATAGCTGTCCGGCATTCCTTGATCGTTCATCTCAGTCGTGAGTTCCTGAAGACATTCCTGAGCCCAACCTGAATCATAGGATATTTCCAGACTGGCTTTGTGGCGGAGTTTTCCGCCGCCCCAGAAGGAGGATATTCCACCATGATAACCCATTGAACCGTAATCCCCTGGAGTCTCTTTGCGCTCACCGATCACATCGTCATGGCGGTAAGTAGCTCCACTATAAGCCAGCAGCGACAATTCCTGCGTCATGTGTGAATATTGCAGCTCTCCACCTCCGTAATTACCGACATACCGTCTGCTGAAAAACAGAAGACCCGTTTCGGAATATTCAGAAACACCTTTCTGAACACAATAGATGTAGCGGTCGATGTTGTCGGATTTCGTCACGGGCTTGAGCATCTTTTCCTTGCGGTAACGGTATGTGCCTGAAAGACCTAACCTGTCCTTTGACGTCAATTCTATGGTCAATCCTGGAGTTATGGAATAGTCCGCCAACTGCACTCTGGAACGTGGATCATTATAGCGGGACATGTCTCCCACATTATAGTCGCAGGCCACTCCAAAACGCATCCTGTTCCAAAGAAGTTTGGATGCCGAGACCACTTTGAACGCAAACAACTGCTTTGTGTAGTCCCCGGCAAGCGTGCTGCCTGCGATGTATGGATTGCCGTTGTAAGGGTCGTGGTTTTCAGAATAGGTCTTGCCTTCAAGCGTTTCCTGCCTGAAGGTAAAACTTCCATATAAGTCAATGTGATCAAGAGGATTATAACTCTCCGCCGAGAAATTAAGACCGTAGTCCCGAAGCGGATCCATCGCCCTTTTGTAGGCTCCGGAAAGAAAGTCAGCGGATAATTCAGCAGTCCCCAATGTCTTCTCAAAACCAAAGAAAGACAGCGAAGACGGATTGCTTGTCTCTTTCCACAAATTGTTCTGGAATATGAAATCACGTTGTGAGCTGATATTACGCCGGACATCGTCTCCGGATGCGGCTGACAGCGACTGCGCCGCTGCCGGGACTACCGACAGCAGCACAGATACCACGATACAAATATTACTTGGATTCATCGTTTTCAAGTGATTTCATGCCCACAGGTACACTGATTATTTCGAAGGTTGAATCTCGGACTTGGTGTAGTCACGAGGAGTGAGGTTCGCTGGAGTCACGACATTGCCTTCAGCATCATCAACCGGCTCGATCAGCACGAAATCAGAAGAGGAGTTGTTGGTGTCCTGAAGCACAATCCGACCTTCCGGGGTGGTGTAGGAAATCTTTCTTTCAGTGATGCACCTTTGGTTGCAGGCAGCATAAGAGGCGTCCACTGAAAGAGGAACGTGCTTGCCTCTTCTGTTCTCGAATCCTTTTCTGTAAAGATCAACCGCATCGATGACTTTGTTTGCAGGAAGTGTCTTGCAATATGGAGCGTATTGTGGGAAACTATCATAACCTGCCCCGACTTGGGTGCCAAGAGCCTCAAATTCAGAGTCCTCCATTCTGAATATTGTCAAAATTGTCCCTTGTCCGGCAAAAAACTTTGCGGTTGAGGATGTGGCCCCGTATTTCTCAATTATGTTAGGAACACTTGCGTTGTCGCTTGGGAAAAATGAAGCCGGTGCTCCCTCAACATAGCATTCAAAGTCTGCTTCACTCAAATCCACAGTTTGTGTTATGACTTCGGGATCGATGTGATTCTTGGCATTTTGGGCGATTACGATGCTTTTTCCGGGCTCGATAGGATAATCCGTTCCGTTGCCTGGAAGCTTCACCACTCTTTCAAGATAGACAACATCGGCTGTCTCAACATCAGGATAAACGGTTGAAATCGCTCCTACAGCGGAACCATAAGCCTGCGCGATCCACAATCCATCGGCATACTGAACCTCGTCTGAATTGTTGAATATCTCGACGTACTTATCAATGTTGTAAACCTTCTTTGCGATGGTCAGAGTTCCGAAATTATAGATTTTGCTGATAACCAGACTGCTTGGCACGGACCAAGTAAGATTCAGGACTGATGGCTCCGCGGCTGTGGCTGTCACCTCAATCTGTGACACATAACCGTTTAGATTCACGGAAGATGTTAGATTTGCCGCAAGTTCCGGAGCCGCCGCCTTGAAATCAGCATTGCTCAAGGACTGTGAGGCTGAAGCGTCATACACGCCGTAGGCTACATCAGAGAACACCGCTGTGCCGTCACTGGCCACCGCCGTGTAGGTCTTGGTAGAATTTCTGTCCTTTAAGACGACTTCTCCTGAGTATTTCGCGTTTGCGTCAAAACCTTCCGGCATGACAACATTCACTGTCACGTCCGTTGCGTCAATGTCCCCTGATTTTTCACATGAGGAGAATGCGAGACCGGCCAGTGCGGCCACTGCTGTCAATAATAAAGCTCGTTTCATAACTAAATGATTTAATTGTTGTTATAGATTTACATATAATTCAATGCCAAATGAGAACAAGTTCGAGTTCCTTTCCGTCACCGAGGACGAGACTGAGGACTTGTGCCATGGCTGGGAGAAGAACAGATTGTTGACGTAGAAAGACGCCCCTAAGAATTTGGTGATGTCCTTGGTCACTCTCAAATTGAACACCCATAGCGGAGGCCATGTCTCCGGGACATCGCTGTAGGCGGTTTTTTGGAATATCTGATCTTTCAGCAAAAACCTGTCCTCCTCGTTCCATCGCTCCGGGAATAAATATTCCGGATCATCCAATTGTCCGGAGGTGAAGGCAACATATTCATACGCTCCTGTTCCAACCTGCGGTGCCACGTTATTCTCCGCTATTATGTACCCCTCCGGAGCGGCTGTGAAGCGGGAGTTTCTGGTGTAGTCGTAGAAGATTGTCTGAACGGTGCCGGAAAGCACAAAATTCAGTTTGGGAATTGACTGCACCACCCTAAGTACCATTGTGCCTTGGCGTCGCTCCGAGCCGTTCATCCCGGATGGATAGACGAGATATACGCGGCTATAACTTTTGCTGTAGCCTTTTGGGAGCGTATAGGTCTTTCTTTCCGTCTCGCTCTTTGTCATTGAATACGATCCTGTCAGGTAGAACGATGTGCCTGTGCTGCGTATTTGTCCAAGATTGCAGTCCAGTTCTATTCCTTCGCTGATGTGGCTGTCGGTGTTCGCAGGATAAGGAATGTTTGTCAGAAAAGTCTGGACGTAGGACGGCTTATCTTTATCGTAGGATGCTCCAGAGCCATCGAATTTAACATCGGTGGCATCCCAATGGTTAAAGGAAACGGTTTTCCAGACACTGTTGTCTGCTCCGAAACCCTGACGTACATCCTCCCTGTAGGCAATGACAGAGATGGATTGTCCCCATGGAGTCTTGAAATCAGCGCCAATCTCGTACTTTACGCTACGCATAGGCTTGAGTTTCAGACTGTTTCTTTCGAAGATTCTGGTAGTGTAAACCGTGAGATACCTTTCGTCTCCATTGGAAGCGTTCACGTTCAGATAATCCAGATAAGTACGCTCCGGGTAAAGGGAAAGCAAAGAAGGAGTCTTCTCTGAGATTCCGAATCCGAGACGAAGGCTGGCCCATTTGTTCGCTGCCAGTGATGCGTTGATCCTGGGTGATAATGCGGACATTTGTTCGTTACGTCCCGGCTGGATCATGGTCCAGCGCAGTCCTGCCTGAAGGTTCAGGACGGGATATTCCTTGGTCTTTGAGAATCTAAGATTGATGTTGTCTTCAGCCCATGCGGAGAGTTGGTTAAGGAAAGGTATTTCCTTGAATGAACGGGGACGATAACCGGACGAGGACAGAGGATAAAGAACGTCATCGTCCTTGTAGCCGCTCCCGACATTTCCTTCTGAGCGGAACTCTAATCCTATGTTGAATCTGTTTTTAAACATAGAATTATGCGAGTTGAGGAAAAAAGTGTCAGACCCCTTGGCAAAGAAAGACATCGGTTTGCCAATGGTTCCTCCGCATCCGTAGTATGCCGCAGGTAGCATGATTGTCTCATGCTCACCTTCCTCGGTGGCATTGATAACAGGGCGGAGCCCAGTCAGGTAAGAGCGTGTGTAGGAGTCTGACTTTTTGTATGAATATGCCAGGTCATATTTAATGGTTCTTGCGAACAGTTTGTTGACATTGAGGTTTCCGCTGTGTGACAGTTGGAATCCGTTGTTGCTGTCTGTCTTCCAGACATCCGTTATCTTTTCGTCAGGATCTGGTCCGGACCATTCGTAAGTGTTTGTTGTAGAAAATTTTGTCGTGAAGGTGTTTCCTTCTTTTGTGTTAAAGGAATGGACGATGGAAGCCAGAACACGGTCGTAGGTGTCGGTCTTGTAACGAGGATCTGATTTGCCGCGCGCATAGTCCGCATTGAAGTTCAACGTTCCGGCTTTTTTCAGACTAAGACCTTTGCCGGCATAGAACTGATAGATACCTGGATAGATTTTCGCGCGCATCTTCAGATCAGTTATCCCGACTTTGCTCTTGACGATCATCGTCCCGGACGAGAGGTCTCCATATTCAGCGGACGCTATTCCCCTGACAACTTCCACGGACTCAATGTCATCCGTGCCTATGCTTCTCATGTCCACTCCGCTGGTGGATCCGTTGCCTCCCTTTGTGTTCATGTCAGCATTGACGGACATCGGCACCCCATCCACGACAATGGCCGCTCCGAAAGAGTTGTTGCTGTCGTACTTGTCAAGAGTCCTGTTCTGAAACACTCCGGCGGTGGTCAGAGATGGATTGGAAGTCACTACATTTCCTGGAAGGAGTTGGAATATGTCCTTGAGACTTGTGGCTTGTATATGATCCAGAGCCTGACGGCCTATGATCGAGGAAGTGGATTCTCCAGAGCTTCCACGCTGAGCCACCACCACGACACCGTCTATCGAGAGGTTTTCTTCTTTCAATCTGATAGTTACACTCTGAACCGATGAGCCGGCAACTATTTCCACATCTTTTTTGACATAGCCAAGCAATTCAACGCTGATTTTGCATTTTCCATTGGGAATATTCCTAAGGACAGCATTCCCAGACTCGTCAGACACCCCATGTATGCCATACTCTTTGGCGATGACCACTACAGACTGTAACGGATTCGCTGTTGCGTTGTCTATGATCTTTAAGTTGATTGATGAAGTCGATTTTTTAGGAACGGTCTCTGAATATGATGATTTGTAATAAGAAAGCATAGTGGCCATGATGTTCGTCTTTGGACAAAGAATCAATAGGACCGCTATCGATAATATTCTCATTGACATAAAATTAGTCCTCATTTCCTATAATGGCCTAGGAGAGTGTTGACGACTCTAATCAAAACAAGTTACACATCTAACTAAATCTTAAACGCAAATATATTAAAAAACTGTAAGGATGCAACAGTTTTCTTGGTCCTTTGATGTCATAATACCCATTTGTAGGGATGTCTGTGCAATGCTCTTTCCCTAAATATTGGGATAATATGTTACATAGCTTTGATTTTTTAAGGGGAAAGTTTCTTGAAAGGACATTTTGGGGAAAAGATAACTTGGGCGAAAATGTTTATATTTGTAAGTTTTTAGGACTTTGAGGACTATTAAAGTACAATAATACTATGACACAGGACGAACTGTTCAAGGTGCTGGTGGCACATTGCAAGGAGTACGGGTTCATATTCCCGTCAAGTGAGATTTATGACGGACTGGCGGCGGTCTATGACT
Organism: uncultured Bacteroidales bacterium; assembly: GCA_934667175.1. Lineage (GTDB taxonomy): Bacteria > Bacteroidota > Bacteroidia > Bacteroidales > UBA932 > Cryptobacteroides. The sequence continues at coordinate 15,993 of CAKULN010000008.1, forward strand.
ATGGCCAGATGGGCGTCGAGCTGAAGAACAACATCAAGCAGTACTGGTGGAACGCCATGGTAAGGCTGAACGAGAACATCGTCGGTATTGATTCATGCGTGTTCATGCACCCTAAGACTTGGGTGGCTTCAGGTCACGTGGCGGCGTTCAACGACCCGCTTATCGACAACAAGGACTCCAAGAAGAGGTACCGCGCCGACAACCTGATCGAGGACTATCTCGGCAAGATCGAAGAGAAGATGAACAAGGAGGTCGAGAAGGGACGCAGGAAGTTCGGGGAGGCTTTCAACGAGGAGCAGTTCCGCGCCACCAACCCTAACATCCTCAGGGAGAAGGCTAAATACGACGAGGTTCATAATCGTTATGTGGCCGCTGAGCAGGCCAACGACCTCAAGGAGTACAAGCAGATTATCCTTGACTGCGACATCGTGGACCCGATTTCCGGCACGAAGAACTGGACCGACGTGCGTCAGTTCAACCTGATGTTCTCTACCCAGATCAGCAACACCGGTGACGCGGACGACAAGATCTACCTCCGTCCGGAGACGGCGCAGGGAATATTCATTGAATATCTCAACGTCCAGAAGACCGGCCGCATGAAGATTCCGTTCGGAATCGCCCAGATCGGCAAGGCATTCAGAAATGAGATCGTTGCAAGACAGTTCATATTCAGAATGAGAGAGTTCGAACAGATGGAGATGGAGTTCTTCTGCCGCCCAGGCACTGAGATGGAGTGGTTCAAGAAGTGGAAGGAGAGCCGTATGAAGTGGCATGTCAGCCTTGGAATGGGCGCTGAGAACTACCGCTTCCACGACCATGAGAAGCTGGCTCACTATGCCAACGCCGCCACAGACATCGAGTTCAACTTCCCGTTCGGTTTCAAGGAGTTGGAGGGAATCCACTCCCGTACAGACTTCGACCTCGGAAATCATCAGAGACTGTCCGGAAAGAAGATCCAATACTTTGATCCTGAGACCAATGAGAGTTACGTTCCTTACTGCGTGGAGACATCCATCGGTGTGGACAGAATGTTCCTCGCCGTGCTCAGCCATTCCTACAAGGTCGAGCAGCTTGAGGGAGGGGAGAGCCGCGTTGTGTTGAGCATTCCTGCCCCGTTGGCCCCTGTAAAGGTGGCCGTGCTTCCTCTGCTGAACAAGGACGGTCTTCCTGAGAAGGCCCAGGAGGTTATGAATGATCTCAAGTACGATTTCAACTGCCAGTACGATCCTAAGGACTCCATCGGCAAGCGTTACCGTCGTCAGGATGCCATCGGCACACCGTTCTGCGTGACAGTGGACCACGACTCGCTTAACGACAACTGCGTCACCATCCGCGAGCGCGACACCATGGAGCAGAGAAGAGTTCCTATCGCCGAGCTCCGCTCGATCATCGACAAGGAAGTCAACATGAACAACCTTCTCAGAAAGCTTTAATTGAATATATTGTAACAGGCATTGTCGCTTCGACAGGCTCAGCGACCATAGAAGTGACAGAAACCTAAACAAAGAGAACCTCTGTTCTGAATTTTTGTAACGTGAAAATTCAGAACAGAGGTTCTCTTTGTTGGTATAATAATCGTGATTACTTATGAACCAGAAGACAAGCTGTGCAGTAACCGCTCTAAGGCGATGTCGTTTATGAACCAAGTGAACTATAATTTCAACTCCACAAGGATAGGGTAGTGGTCGGACGGGTTGCAGAAGCCGTGGAGATTGCGTGGGTCACGTGAGGATTCGGCGAAACCGGTCCGAATGACTTCGGCGTGGCTGACCCGTTTGAACAAAGGTTCTGTCATATAGATGAAGTCAACCCTTCTTCCTGACAGGGTTGTTTTCTGGAAATCTCCAGGGTATAGCATTTCGATGATGTCTATGTACGGAGTGTTGTTCCTTATGTGGTCGTGCACGAGAAAACCCTTGTCATTTTCTGGCAGACCATAAACATAGTTGTCCATACGTGATCTCGCATTGAAATCCCCAAGCATCATCCAGTACTGTGAGGATGCCTCCGGAACGCTTCCGATTGTCTGGCGGCAGACATATTCAACCTCTCTGGCTCTGAATATGTCTCCTCCCTGCTCTGCGGCGCTTGCTGTCTTGTCCTCGGCAAGGTAGGCATATTTGTACGGCCATGTGTGTAGGGTGACGATATTCAGTGTCTTTTTCCCTACTTCCACCTGCGCCCAGCCGGCACCATGGAAGACAACGATGTCGTCTCCGTTGCCGGTGATTCTTTTAACGATCCGGAGCGGGTATTTTGACGTGATGACCTGTGGAAAAGTGTCCCGTTTGCCACACACGAGCACGTAGTTGTGGCCATAGCGTCTGGCAAGGATGTCCCAGTTCCACGGAAGGTAGGCCTCCTCACAGCCTTCCATCTTGTCCGCTGTGTCTGTTCTGTAACGTGACTCTGCCTCGCACCAGACACAGATGTCCGGATCTTCTGACCGAACGAAGTTTACGAAATTGTCATAGTTGTTGCCTTGGTCTGACCACATTCCGTTCTGGATGTTCCAGTAAAGGATTCTCAGGTCCCGTCCGGCGGCCGGAAATGCCAACGCCGAGACAAGAACCGCAATCATAGCGACAAAAATTTTCTTGCGCATATAATAAATAAATTGGCGTGATGGGTAACTTATTGGTAAACAAGTAATAAAGCAATCACCTTCAGCTGAAACCAACTGAAGGCAATCGCTTTAATGCTTGATTGATAGATAGTTATCAGTCACGGCTTCCTATTTCATCGATGTGACTTGATAAGGTGTCTGCAAGGCATAACGTGCTGCCTGAAGGGCCACAGGGGCGTTGGCATCGGTGACAGGTGTTGAATAGGAACCTGATGTCGTGCTGGAATTGCTGTACCTGTAGGCGTTCTTGTCAAGCTTCACATTGTCGAAAGACGGTGAGATGAGCTTCTCGAAGACCATGCAGGCCGCGGCGTAGCGGCTGATTCCGTAGTCCATGTGGTAACCGTCACGGGTCAGGCACATACTGTTGTTCAGCTCCGATGTCCTGAGATTCTGGAGGCAGGTGCCTGTGGCGATCACGTCCTTGAACGGGATGTCCGCCATCAGTTTCTTTGTCATATCGACGATGACTTTGTACATCTCCTCCGTGGTTGTGAAGTTGATCTGTCCACGGTCCGCAGTCGCGATCTTGTTCATATCGTGGTAGGCTTGGGACATTATGAAGTAGAAGTCCGGAGTCTTGTCCGGGCAATCCGCCTTGATCTTGTCCACAAGGCCTTGGAAGGCCGATTTCTGGCTTGTTGTCCAGTCCCAGGCAACGGCGCGTCCGGTGTGCTCCTGAATGGTCACGATGTCCCATTTGTCGCTGGAGACGATCTCGTGCAGGCTGTGTCCGGTGACATCCGTCCATGATGTCGCCCCGTTCTCGCACCTGTAGCAATGGTAATCAACAGAGGATGTGTAGCCGTCGTTATATTCAAAGACACGCCTTCCGCCGTAGTACATATGGTAGAGCTTGATGTCCTTGATTCCGGCGGCCGCGAGGAGTCCGGGAATATGCTCGACAGCGTCCTTGGTGAAGCTGTTTCCGATGAAGAGGATCTTCAGCTTGGCGTTGGACTCGACAGGAGGCTCCGGGTCTTTTACACCTATGAGATAGGTGATGTTGGTCAAGGTTGTCTTGTTGGCTCCCTGGAGGCCGAGGTAGTTCTCCTTCGTCTCGTCGGTATATTCATCAGCCACGCCCTTGCCATCGTTGTAGGTTCCGACGGTGCCTCCGGCGACGCTGTTGCTCCACGAAGCCTTGCCGTTGTTGTAGGCCCAGAACAGACCTCGGTACTTGCTGTCTGACCGGACGTTGCCGTAGTTGGCGCAGTTGGTGAACTCGCAGTTGTTGGTGAGGTTGGCGATGCCGGCGGTTCTGGCACCCGTGGTCGAGATGATGTCGCCGTAGTTGATGCAGCCGGTCATAGAGGAGACGTTGGCTACGTTGCAGGCGATGTTTCCGATGCGTCCCTTGTCAGGACCCGGACAGCTGTTCAGTTGGTTGCCCTTGTTGATGCAGTTCACCATCTTGGTCCTGCGGTTGGCCGCGGCGCAGATGCCTGCGGTGCGGCATGCGGCGGAAGTCATGTTACCCTCGTTGGAACAGTCGGAGATCGTGACGAAATGCTGTGTGCCCGTCGTGGCTGTGGAGAAGCCCACGATTCCGGCGATGTGGAAGGAAGTGGCTCCACCCTGATTGTTGCCGTCGGCGTTCTCGGCGATGATCTCTCCGAAATTGTCCACGCTATCGATGATGACCTCGGAGTTTTCCGTGAACACGTAGCCTATCAGAGCCATGAACTGGGCTGCGTTATTGACACCGGTCTTGCTTTGGAATGTCATCGGGGCGTAGCTGTGGATGTCTCGTACGGTACCGTCATAGAGAAGTCCCGCTATCATGCCGTGTGACGTGTTCTTGGCCGGAGACTGGACGGTGAGCGAGCAGCTGGATTCAAAGATGAAATTCTCTACAACAGCTCCCGGACCGATTGCTCCGAACAGCCCGAAAGTGCCTCCGGTTGCGGCCACTTTGCTGACAGCCTTGAAGTTACGGATCTTGTAGCCTTGGCCGTTGAACTTGCCTGTGAACATAGGTCCGGTCACGTTCAAAATGTTTTTTACATTGGCGAAAGTCGCGTTACCGATAGGTGTCCAATCCTTTACTGAAGACATGTCGATGTCGTTGAGCAGGTTGATTCCACCAGCTGCGTCCTGCCATTTCTCAAGGGATGTGCCGGCGTTGACAGCGGCGGCGAACTCCACGAAATCCTGTGCGGAAGCGATACCCTTTGTCAGAATCTCACCGGCGAACTCGTTACCTGTGACAACAGACGGCTGGGTCTTAGGGGTGAAGAATAGCCAATCCGCGAAGTTCTCCGCGGTGATGGCAACCACCTTGCTTTCATCTGAATATGGACCGACCTTTCCTCCTACTTTGTTGTTTCGGATGGTGATGGTCTTGTTGTTTGTGTTGGCAAGGATGGAGGCGATGAATCTCTTTGTCGCATCAGTGGTGTTGAATATGTCCGAGCGCACCGTGCCGTAGTTCTCACAGCCTTCCACGACGCAGGAATTGTCGTTGGTCTGGCCGGCGATTCCGGCGGCGTAGCCTTGTGTTTTGTTTCCGGCCACGGCGAAGGTTATGTTACCCTTGTTGACACAGTTGATGGCCGAGGTCTGATTGTTCAAGGCTGAGACGATACCGGCCACACGGGTGTTGGAAGCCTTGGTGTCCGTGTTCGTGATGTCAGCGTAGTTCTTGCAGCCTTCCACGGTGGCGTTCTTGTTCAGAGTCGCCACAACTCCGGCGTTGCGGGACGCCTGCACGTTCATCGCACCGTAGTTGTCGCATCCCTTGATCATCACGCGCAGGGCGGAAGACGCTGACTCGGCGTAACCTACCACACCACCGATGGAGAAGGCGGTGCCGCCGTTCTTGCTGTTGGTGGTGTTCACGGACTTGAATAATCCGAAGTTGGAACTGTTGGTCACCTGAGCGACAACCTCTCCGGCTGAATATACCGAACCGGCGATTCCTCCGAATCTCTGGCTGATGTTCTCTGTGCCACCGGAGATGTCGAATGATGCGAATGAAGAGCAATGATCGACAGTCGAGTTAACCACGGCTCCGGCAATGGCTCCGCCGCAAGTCAGAAGTTTGGCGGAGGAAGTGATCGATGACCCTTCACCTATGTTGAGATCCTTGACAGTGGCTCCGTCAAGCACTCCGAACAGGCCGTAGGAGGCACCTTTCACAGCGTCGGCGGGTACGGTTATATTCATACCATTGATCGTGTGATTCTGGCCGTAGAAAGTGCCCTTGAATGCCGATCCGCTGACGGCGGTGCCTGAGAATGTACCGTTTCCGATAGGTGTCCAGTCCTTGATGGAGGAGATGTCGATGTCTTTTTCAAGGTAGGCGTCCATATTCTCGGTTCCGTCCTGGGCGTTTACCTTCTGGGCGAAAGCCACAAGCTCATCGGCCGTGCTGATGAGAATCTTGGTGTCCTTGGCCTTGTTGAAGAACACCGGCCTCAGGACAGTCACCTTGTCCAGATCCGTGGCCATCATAATGAGATGACCGGAGGTGAAATCACTTCCGAAAGTGACGCTGACCTCCTTTGCGGTCTTGTCCAACTTAGCCTTCACCGATTTGGCCTCGGCGATCGCCACGATGGCTCCATCAGCCTTGCTTCCGGTGACATCGTAACCGATCTTCAGTTCCTGACCAAGATTCGCGATGGTGAGATTCAAAGATGATGTGAGGCTGAGATTCAGCGAATTCTGCACAGGTATTGTTATCTGTGTGCCGTCTCCGAGGGTGACGGAAAGATTGCCTTCCGCATCCTTGGCCACTGATTTGAATATGGACGCGCTTCCGTCAGCGGCCTCGATCGGATTGCCGGCTGAATCCAAAATACGCTCACCATTCACTGTCCAGTAACCTTGCTCGTCTGTGGAGATGACAGGTGTCTTTCCGGCGGCCGGAACGCTTTGCCCGTCAACTGTGATGTCCTTGGTCTCGTCACCGACTGTGACAGTCCAGTAATAGAGTCCGTTCTCGTCCTTGCGCACGCCTACGACCGGAACATTGAGCCGTTGGTCGGTCGCGGCCACGACCATCGTCTTTTCCTCGTTCTTGCTGTCCAGATAGGTCAGCACGTAGCTGCCGTCACTGTTCTTGTCGATGGATGTGACGACATTGCCGGAAGTCAGCAGGCCGAGAGACTCAACCTGTTGGTTGGCCTCGTCTATCCTGGACTGAAGAGCGGTGATCCTATTCTTGATGTCATCGAGTCTGTTCTGGAGCGGATCTTCGTCAAAACCGCATCCTGTGAAGGCGAGAGCCATCGCCAGAACAGACACAAATATATTCATTAATCTTTTCATTGTCTTCATTTTATTGGTTGTCAGAAGCGTTGAAATATACGGAATTCCGGTAGCCGTAGGCATTGTAGATCGTTGCGTCCGGCGCTCCTTCCGGATTGCTCTTGAAGTCTGCCCATTCGCCGACCTTTCCGCCTCTGGTGCAGCCGGAGATCTTGATGTTGCAGTAGCCTGCCGCCCATCCCGGACCGTCTCCACCGCTGTGGTCCTCCGCCTGCGGAGTGATGTGGCTGAGGATGATTCCGGTGTTGGAGCATCCGGTGATGATGCCACCCTTGAAGTGTCCTACGAATCCGCCGGCGCGGCATCCTGTGTGAGAGAATATGTTTCCGCTGTTGACGCATGATTCCACGGTGACATCAGCGGCTTCGGAACCACCGATGATTCCGCCAATTCTCTTGGCGTTGGTGTAGCCTTCGAAGTCAAGGTAGTTGTCTTCGATGAGACCGGCGTTGACGCACTTGCTGATTGTTACCTTGTTGCCGGCCTTCTCGGAGCCCTGGATGGAAGCGAGGATTCCTCCGCTTCGTCCGTTAGGGCCGGTAAGGTGGCCGTTGTTCGTGCAGTTGGTAAAGGAGCTTCCCTTGCCGTTCTTCACGTAGGACATAATTCCGGCAACCTGAAGACCGGTTCCTCCGGCCTGCGCGTTGGCGACCTTGGACTTCACGAGGATGTCTCCGTTGTTTTTCACGGCCTCGTCCTTGGTCTTTCCTCCAACCGTGACGTTCGAACCGCTGCCGATGATTCCGGCGAGGCTGGTAGGCATGGCCTGAGGGCATTCTCCCTCAAGGATGATGCTGACATTGTTGGTCACGTTGCTGATTGTGACATTCTCGGCGTAACCCACGATTCCGGCCACAGATGGGGTCACGTCAGGGCTTCCGGTCAATGTGATGATGTCTCCTGCCGCTCCGACAACGAGATTGCTGATGGTCGCTCCGTCAGCCGCTCCGAAAAGTCCATAGACGTTGTTCTTGCTCATGTCACATGTCCAGCTGATGCCTGTGATGCTGTGCCCCTTGCCGTTGAACTTGCCCTTGAAAGCGTTGGCGAACGTGTAGGCAGGAACTCCGGAACCTTCTCCGGTGGCGTTTCCTATAGGTGTCCATTCGATTCCGGTAAGGTCTATGTCAGTGAGCAGGCAGACTTCTCCGTCAGCGTTCTCCCAACGGGTTGTGGACGCTCCGGCGTTGACGCTGCGGATGAACTCCATGAACGTGCTGAGGTCGGAGATTCCCTTGTCCTCTGACGGATCGTCTCCGCTTCCTCCACCGCCTTTCACGATCGGATTCTGCTTCACGAGAATCGATGTGGAAACATCGTAGAGACTGTTCTTCAAGATGATGCGGCCTTCACGCGGAGTGTTGGTCTTGCTCTCGAAATATTCAGCGACAAAATTGAATTCCGAGGTCTGCAAAGCTTTGGTCGTCACGGCCTTTAGCCAGGATTCGTTCTCCTTCGCCACTGATGCCTCGACATCGATGTTGTGCGAGATCCTGATGGTGAAAGGAGTCATGTCTCCGCCAAGATTGATGACCGGCTCGCCCATCGGGGTGATGAGCTCGTTGTCCTTGATGTAGTTCTCGAACTCGATGACGGTCTTGCCGTAGGAGAAGAACAGAGGCTTGTAGACGATGTCATCCCCGGCGCTGGCCATAATCACGACATTGCCTTCCTCGGCCCCTTCCTCCATCGTCACGGAGATAGTCTTCAGGCTCTCGTTGACCTTGACCTTCACGTTGTAGGCTGTCAGGTAATCCACAACCGCATCCTTGGCCATAGTGCCGCTCACCTTGTAGCCGACCTCAACGGGTGCACTGTAGCTTTCGACCGCAAGGAATGACGGAGTTGTGAACGCGATGGCCAGCGACTCGTTGTACTTGACGGAGAAGCTGGTGCCGTCGGTCAGGCTGAACACCACAAGGCCGCTTTCACTGTCAGCGACAACTTCTTTGAATATATTGCCGGTCATATCCTTTGCGAGAACGCCTGTGCTCTCGCCGTTGACCGTCCAATAACCATCCTTGTCAATTCCCACGGTCGGTGCCGGGCCTGAGACCGGCATCTTGTTGCCGTCCTTGTCGGTGATCCACTCCCAGGTGGCTCCGTTGTCCTTGGTCTGTCTCCAGTAAAGAACTCCATCATATTCAGCGGTTCCGATCATAGGAGACTTATCAAGGTCGGAGGCTTTGGCAAGAGTGATGGTCTTCTTCTCTCCGTTCTTGTCTTGATAAGTGATGACATAGTTGCCTTTCTCGTCTGTCCCGACACGGGAGATGAAGTTGCCGGACACGAACTCCGAGACAGCCTTCAGCTGCGACTCCAGGTTGTCCGCTTTCTGCTCAAGTGCGGCTACACGGTTCTCCAAGTCGGTGATTCCGTTCTCGATCTCGGAGGAATCGTACGAACATGAGAACAAGGTGGCAGCCGCCATGAATATAGATATTATAGCAGGTATCTTTCTCATAATGTGCTATTTCTTACGTACATACATATAATTCAAACAACTGCGCTCGCCTTTGCTGTCGCTTGGGCTGCTGACGAGGCCTGAGACGCCGTCCTTCTTGGCCCACATCGCAGACGAGCCACCACCGTCGAAACGTGTAGAGTTCCAAGCTCCGAGGCGCAGTGCGATCTCTGTGACTTCCTCGGCGTTGACTCCGATGGAGAATCCTACCTGGCGTCCGTCGATCTCGGCGATCATTATCCTCGAACCGCTCTTGTCAACGCATACGAATGTCATAGGGTCGATCAACGTGCGGAAATCGTGGTTCGCAGGGACAGTGTTGAGGGTGTTCTCCCCATCGGTGACGTAGTGCCACATTGTGGAATTCTGTGTCTGGATAGGCTTCACGACTCCTTCAACGTCCATCTGGGCCATAAGCCTGATGTTGTCTCCGACTTTCACCGCCGAAGCGATCTCATCAGCCGTGCTTCCGGTGATCTGGATGCCTACTTCCTTGCTGTCCGTCAGGTAAGGAGCCTCCGCAAGAGCCGTTGACCTGCCGTCAGCGATGGCTGTCACGGTGGCGTCGAACCAACCGTCGTTCACGGTCATATTCGCTGATGAATATTTCGCCGTGATGTACAATGCATTCGCGCTGAGGGTGTTGGTGATGCTTTGTTTCTCAGGATGAGGGTATTTCACGTACCTTGAGGTGTAGAGGTTCACAGGGTAGGACTTCATCCTTGAAGCGTTCCTGCCACGCACGATCGTGTCGTTGACCGAGAAGAAGTTATATTCCTTGCCAGCCACTTCCATTTTGCCGGTGAAGGTCTTCTTGCCGCAGGAAGCTGTGTTGTCCTTGAAGATCGTGAACGCCCAGGCGTGGTTTCCGAGGCTCGCCACGACCGCAGGGTTGTTCATATAGACAAGTTCGCCCTCCTCGATGTGCGCGCCTCTGCTGATTCCGTTGTTAGAGTCGAAATAGCCGGTGTTGAATCCGGCGATGACATCCTCTCCGGCAGCGGTCTTGCGGGCGCAAAGTTGTGAGAGGGTCTCTCTGAGGTTGAATCCGTTGTTCTTGTTGGAGTTGGCGTTCGGGTTCGGGACGATGTCATCGGCGTAGGATGTCGTGACCTCGATCGCAGGGTTTGTCAGGTCGATCTCCAGCACGTGCATCTTTCTGGTGATGTTCTTAAACTCCATGCTGTAGTAGTTGCAGCCAGGGGCGAGGAGTTTCTCCTCCACGGTCTTCCATAGCTCGTTCTCTGTCTCCACGGAGAAAGTTCCGCGCAGACGGACCGTGCGCACCGCCAGATGACCACTCTCGTCCGCGGCCATCAAAGTGAACTGTCCTTTGCGAAGAGGATCAGGAACAGCAACCTTAATCTTGCCGCCCGTCTCGTCAACGGAAGCCTCGACACTCTCGACCCTTGTCACTTTCAAAACGGCGTTGTCAACCGCCTTTCCTGTCAATGAATATGTGAACTCAAGCGCGGTTGTCCCATCTTCGACCTTCAGTTCGTCCTTGACTTCCTTACCGCCGAAGAAAACTCTCAGGGAGAAGCTTTCCGCGGTGTCAACCGTGATTTTGGATCCGTCGGCCAATGTGAGTGTCACGGAACCGTCCTCGTTCTTCTCGGCACCTGCTATCAAAGAAGCCTTGTGACCAGAAGACTTGATTTTATCACCCTTACTGTCAAGAATATACGATCCGTTGACCATCCAGTACCCATCCTTGTCAGTGGTGAAGGAAGGAGTGCGTCCGGCCACCGGAATCTTGGCTCCGTCCTTGTCGGTGAGGATTGCCGTCTTTCCGCTGACGGTGATGGTCCAGTAAAGGACACCGTTCTCCTCCTTGGTGCCGATGATGTCCACGCTCTTGATGTCATCCTTTCCGGCTACGATGGCCGTGGCCTCTTTCCCGTCAGATGTCGTGTACTTGATTGTGAAGCCACCGTCGGTGTTCTCCTGGATGGAGGTGATTATACCTCCGTTCCTTGCGGCCGACAGGAGGCCTATCTGGCTCTCCAGTTCTGTCAGTGATGCCGTGAGCTCGGCAATCTGTTTCTGAGCCTCGTCCACCTGCTTCCAGAGCGATGAGTCATCGTACTCCGAGCAGGACACCACTAACATCGCGGCGGCCAAAGCCTGAAACAATATCTTATGTCTTTTCATTTTATCTTTATTTTAGTAATCGTTAAAAAATATTTTGCTTAAGATGAGGCAACTTATTTTTTGCCGTTTACTTAATTATTAATAGCCAGGGTTCTGTGTCAGTACACTCTTCCCGGTTGTCTCGTCGATCGGATAGATCTGCATCTGTTTGTTAGGAATCGGATATAGATAGTCCTTTTCCTCCCACTTGTAGGTCTGGTCCTTGAACTGCACGAGGTAACCGCTGGTGCCTTCCGAAAGGGTGTTGTCCTTGCCTGGAGCCACGTTCAGGGTGTTGTCGCAGTCTGTCTGCGGAGTGCTTCCGCTGTAGATGCAAAGATCCGGTTTCCCGTCGTTGTTCATGTCATATTCTCCGAGTCCAGGGAACCAGCATCCGATGAATCCGGGACCAAGAGTGTTGGAGGCCGGGCAGATTTGCTGTCCCTCGTGCCAGCGGAGCATATCCCAAAGCCTGAAGCCTTCGTTGACCAGCTCGACAGTCCTTTCCCTTCTGATCTCAAGAATCAGCCCCTTGTTGGCGTCTTCCAGATGCTTGTCCGTGTAGTACGAGCTCAGGAACGCATCCGGAGCGGCGTTTGCCTTGGCCACATCCAGACCAGGCATTCCGACTCTCGCGCGGATCACATTGATGGTCTCGTCGATCACAGTCTGGTCAGCCTGACCCAACTCGGCCTTGGCCTCGGCGTAGTTCAGGAGCACTTCACCATACCTGAATATAGCATAGTCAGTGGTCGAAGTGGTGGCGCCGTCGTGGGTGTCGTCCGAGAAGTATTTGATCGGACGGTAGCCGCTTCTCTCGTAGTCCTTGCAGCTCGGATAGTACTTGGACGAAGCGTCAGCTCCTACGGCGACATAGTCCGGAGCGGCGATGGTCTGAGCCATACGAGGGTCACGACCTGTGAACTCCTGGTTGTACTGCATTGTCTGCCATCCCTCCTGATTCTGGAAAGGCGTTCCGTCGGCCATAAGATAATGATAGGCAAGAGCCCTTGTCAATGAATACCTCTGGTTCTTGTACGTGAACTGGACTCCGTGGCGGATGTTCATCTCTGCCGTGAAGAGGAATCTTCTGGACAGGATTGTCTCGCTGGTCTCTGCGTCCTCAAGAACGAAATAGTCTCGGTAAGGCTGGCCTTTTACGATGGTCGCTCCGTTGTACATCTTGTACTTTCCGCTCTCCATCACGGCCTTCGCCGCATCGGCTGCCAAATTGAGGAAGTAAGTGGATGAAAGCGTGATTGTTGTACCGTCCTCTTTCGTGTAGGACTCGTCGGCGATGTCGTGGTACTTTCTCCAGGTCCCCTCGAAGAGGGCGATACGGGATTTCAGCGCGTAAGCCACATATTTGTTGATTCTGTAAACTCCTTCAGACCAGGAAACCGGCAGTCCGTCAATGGCGCGGTCAAGGTCTTCCATTATCTTCTGCATAACGAAACCTCTGCTGTCGCGCGGCCTGTAAAGGGACTCTTTGTCGGAGTCTGAGATGACGTGGTCATAGAAAGGAATATCCCCGTACTTGCGTACCTTCTCATAGTAGAAGACGGCTCTGAAGAAATAGGCTATTCCGTCATATTTCTTGCGCACTTCCTCGTTGGTGCACTTGACAGAGTGCTCCAGATAGTAATTGATGGATCGGAGATCCGACCAGGTGCTTGCGCTCCAGGTCTCGGTCTCAGCCGTTCTGGTGCCTCTCTGGATGGCACTCAGGGACAGATGGAACTGAAGGTCGTTGTCTTGAAGGGCTCCATCGAATGAGTCATCCGGTTTCGGCAGCATGGCGTAGAAGCCGTTGGTGGCGAGGGTAAGTTCCTTCTCGTTGGTGTAGAATGTCTCCGGAGAAAGGGCTGTCTCAGGGAACTTGTCAAGGAATCCCTCACAGGAAGTGAAGGCCAGAGCTGACAGCAGTCCCGCTATAAGAATATTGTATGTAGTCTTCATAATCATATTCATTTAGAATGTTATGTCAATTCCGAATGACACTGTCCTTGAGAATGGGTAGATGCAGTCGTCATCCTGATTTGAGGATGCTGTGGCCACTTCCGGATCGACATATTTCGTGTGTTTTTTCATCGGTGACCAGTACCAGAGGTTTTCACCCGTGAGGTAGAGGCGCACTTTCTCGACGGCCTTGTTCTTTTTCAGAGGAAGTGTGTAGCCGAGAGTGATGTTCTTGAGTCGGAGATAGGCCGCATTCTGGAGGTAGCGGTCCGTGTTCACGCCGAGGGAGCTGCTGGCGTAGGTTTCGTAGCCTCTTCTTCTCGGGAAGTAGGTGTTTCTGTTGTCCTCTGTCCAGGTCTTTGACTCAAAGTCGGTCGGAACGAATGATGACGCCGGGAATCCGTAAAGGCTCCAGAAGTAAGAGCAATTCTTAGGAGGCATCCAGTCGCAGTGACCGACTCCCTGGAAGAACACGGAGAGGTTGAATCCGTACCAGTCCACATCTCCTCTCAATGAATATGTGTACCTCGGTCTGTTGTTTCCGATGATGTAGCGGTCGCCTGGGTCCTCAAGGGTGTTGGCTCCGGTGTTGATGACACCATCTCCGTTCCTGTCCACGAATTTGACATCTCCCGCCATAAGTTTGGCCATTGATGCCACACCGCAGCTATAAACAGCACTGTTGACAGCTGTGTCGTTGATTCTGGCCTGATATTCAGCGGCCTCCTCGTCTGTCTTGAACAGCCCGGCAACCTCGTAGCCCCAGATGTCGCCAAGCCTCTTGCCGACATAGTGCTGGCTGAGCGACTTGTTCGGGTTGTCGAACTTTGTGATGGTCGTCACATAGTCACCGAGTGATCCGGAGAGAGAGTAGTAAAGAGGCTTGCCCGCCGCTGTGATCTGGTCTTTCCAGGAGAGGGTGATCTCGTAGCCTTTGGTCCTGAGGTCGGCTCCGTTGATCTTAGGAGAGCTTGTTCCGAAGACCGCCGGAAGCTCCTGTGATGAGGTCAGCATATCCTTTGTGTCTCTGATGTAGAAGTCGGCGCTGGCACTGAGCCTGTTGTTGAAGAACCCGAGGTCGAATCCAAGGTTGTAGGTGATGACGGTTTCCCAGGTAAGTCCCTGAGTGATGGCTCCTGGAGTACTTACTTTTCCGGCCAGGTTCGTGCTGTCGAACGTGTAATTCATCATCGAAGTGGAAAGGGTGCTGATGTAGGAATAGTTGCTCACCTGCTGGTTTCCGAGCGAACCATAGGACACACGTACCTTGGCGAGATCCCACCAGTTCTTCAGACCACCCCAGAAATTTTCCTCCGAGATCCTCCAACCGGCTGAGGCTGAAGGGTAAAATGCCCAGCGGTCTCCTTTGGCGAAACGGGACGAGCCGTCCTCACGCCCTGAGATCTCGAACAGGTACTTGCCCGCGTAGTCGTAGTTCACACGGGCGAAGAAACCGAGTGTCCTGTAGGCTGTGTTGCTCTCATCAGCCCTCTCTATGGTTCCCTGAGCCATATTGATAAACGACAGTTTGTCGGAGATGGATCCTTTCTGGCGGATGTTCGAGGTTGAGGATCTGTAGTCCTGGAACTGCGTGCCGGCCACGGCTGTGAAGTTGTGCTTGCCCCACGATTTGTTCACATTGAAATAGGCGTTGGCGACGTGGCCGTTCTGGTAGTAGCGCATTTCCTGGAAGAAATCATAGATGGAGCCGTTGGAAAACTCCACGATGTTTTTCATATTCTTGTCCCATGTGTTGGCTGTCGGATATGAACGGTAACTGTTGAGGTGATCACGCCTTTTATAGGTGTAGTCCGCTGTGATGTTCAGCCATTTTGTGAGGTCGAACACAAGCCTGTTGGTGATCACCCAGTAGTTCACCTTTCTGGAGTTCTTGTTCCTTCCGTCCGTGAACACGCCGCCGCGTCCCGATGCGATAGGGGAGTCGGCGAACTGGATGTTGTTGGTGTACATCGTGGTGGTTCCGTCAGGGTTGACCGGCACGATAGTCGGGCTGATATTCTGGGTGATGTTCCAGAGGATGCCCTGCGGGGTCAGATCTTCAGATCCGTCCTGCTCCCAGAATCCGCCGTAATTGTAGGCGGAGCCTTCGTAGCTGAGGTTTCCGGTGTAGCGGAGCCACGGCTTTACCTTGGCGTTCACTTTGGCGCGGAATGAATATCCGTTCATAATGTCCTCGCTGGCGTTGTTGAAGACTCCCTCACGATAAAGGTAACGTCCGCTCACATAGTAGTCTATCTTGTCGTTGCCACCGTTGATGGTCACATTGTGCTCAGTCTCAGGGCGTGATCTTTTGAATATGTAGCCGTACCAATCGAAATTACCAAGGTAACGGTACTTGCCCTTGTCGTTGGTATAGACCCAAGGCCTGTCTGGATTCTCGGTCTTGTCGTTCCTGCGGTCGTAGAGCATCTGCATCTCCTCGTCCGTGTAGTTCCAAGCGTTATAGCCCTTGCTTGAATGGAGTGTGAACTCATTGGAGAGGTTGACATAGTCGTAACCGGTGGTGACGAAGTCCGTGCGAGTGGTGTTGAAAGCCACGCCTCCACGGCCGTTGTAGGTGACTTTCAGATCTCCGGCCTTTCCGCTCTTGGTGGTGATGAGAACCACACCGGCGGATGCTGTCGCGCCATAGATCGAGCAGGACGACGCATCTTTCAGAACGGAGACCGACTCGATGTCGTTAGGGTTCACCTGTGACAGCGATGACTCGATTCCGTCCACAAGAATCAGAGGGCTTCCTGAGTTCAGGGACACCTGTCCACGGATCTTCACACTGTACTCCTTTCCTTCGATGGAACCGTTGCTCATGCTCATAACGAGAGACGGATCTGCTCCCTGGAGAGCCTGCGCCGCATTGGTCACCGGCCTGTTGTTCAGGTCCTTGCCGCTGATGACTCCGACCGCTCCGGTCAGGTTCACCTTCTTCTGGACTCCGTAACCCACAACGACCGACTCTTCCAGAAGGTCGATGTCCTCCGCGAGGGTGACCACGATCCCTGCCGTCTGGCTTCCGAATGTGGCCGTGTACTCCTTGTAGCCCATCATCGACACGGTGTAGGAGTGTCCCGGAGCCGCCTTGATGGAGAAATGTCCATCAAGATCGGTCATCACCACGTTGTCCTTCTTTCCGTCGAGCAGGATCATCGCTCCAGGCACAGGACCTGACGCGTCAACGACTGTTCCGGAATATTCAGCCGGAGCCTCCGCCTGCTGTCCGTTTTTCACCACGAGAATCATCTTCCCGTCCAGACTTGCCTGCATCCCGGTTCCGTCCAGAATGGCTGTCATCGCTTCCATCACGGTTTTCCCTGACGGAGGTGTGACCTTTCTGTTCACGTCGAGAAGACTCTCATTGTAGGCTACCGTCATCCCTAACTGATGCTCGATTGCCTCGAACGCTTGTCTGACGGTCATTGTCCCCGACCGGAAGTTCACGACCTGATTCTGGGCGTGAAGTCCCGCGGCTGGAATGATGACCAGCAGAAGCGTGATCAGATAATGTTTAATCTGCTTCATAGACT
Source organism: uncultured Bacteroidales bacterium (assembly GCA_934667175.1). Lineage (GTDB taxonomy): Bacteria > Bacteroidota > Bacteroidia > Bacteroidales > UBA932 > Cryptobacteroides. The sequence goes on from CAKULN010000008.1 coordinate 32,992, forward strand.
GTTTTGTTGGTATTTGGTTTTTAACGATTTATAGGATATTCACTAATATATTCATTCATAATTGTCCCTCCTTTTTTCTGCGGGAGCAGGTTTGTGGCGGGCCGGCTTTATCTTATGTAGACGCAGTTGTTCTCGATGCGGTATTTCATCCCCGGGACAAGCTTGCAGATCGCGCCGAGCATCTGGTCCAGTGTCTCCCCATGCACGAACTTGGCGGTCAGGATCATGTCGTCGTATTTCCCGGAGGTGATGTAGGTGTTCAGGCCGTACTTTCTCTCGATGGCCTTGGCTATTCCATGAATAGTCTCGGAGCGGAAGCACATATCCCCTCGTTTCCAGGCAGTGTCCTCCGAAGCGTTCACGTGTGTGACGGTGGCCTTTCCGGTGGCCCTGTCGTAGGAAAGCCTCTCGTCCGGAACCATCAGGATGCTTTCTCCGCTTTCCTTCAGAGTCGCCGAAACGCTACCCTCGCACAATGTCGCGGCGGTACTTCCCGACTCTGGATATGCGTTTACGTTGAAGGTGGTTCCGTGTACCTGAATCGCCAGGTCGGAAGTGTTTACTGTGAAAGGAATATTTTGATTATGAGTTACTTCGAAGATGGCCTCTCCTGACAGGAACACAGTGCGCTCCGCAGCGGAGAATCTTTCCGGGAATATTATCACGGAGCCTGCGTTGAGCAGAACCTTTGAGCTGTCCGGCAAGGTGACCTCCCTTGTCTCCCCGTTGTGTGTGGCGATTTCGCACAGTCTTGCCGGTTCGGCCGTGAGCGCCGTTTCCTGTCCGTTCAGTCTCGCGTTGACCTTGAGGGTGGCCCAAGGCACAAAGAACAGCACGGCGGCGGCCGCGGCGCAGGTAGTGGCGATCCGGAATATCCTGTGCCTTAACCCTGTGCGTATTATCTTCGTCTGCGCCTTCTCAAGCCCGTCGGCTGATGCCATCACCTGAGTGAACGCCTCGTCCAGTTCTTCCTTTGGAAGTGTGTCGTCATAGTGGTTTTGCCACTCGTCACGGATGTCTTTGTCTGTCATAATTATGTGTCTCGTAATCCTCCTAAAGTGTCATTCGTTCTCAATGAAAGGTCCTTTAAGGATTTCCGGTTTATTTTTCAATGCTAATTAACAGGCTTAAGACAACAAAACCTCTCCTTACACCCAACGGAAATCTGAATTTTTTATAACTTTGTCACTCGCTCGGTCACTGAGCCTGCCGAAGTGACCGGAACGTTGATCCGCCGAACCACAACGTGCGGTCGCTGAGCCTGCTGAAGTGACCGGAACATTGATTCGCTGAACCAAACCCGCGGTCGCTGAGCCTGTCGAAGCGCCGCCAAAATCGGCTATAAAAAGATAATATGTTGACAGAAAGCCAGGAAAGATTCTTGATGGAACGCACCGCCGAAGGCGACCGGAGTGCGTTCCGCCAACTTTTTGACAACTACTACCCGGTGGTCTTCGGCTTTATGAAAAGCCTCCTCCAAGTCAAGGAGGACGCCTCCGATGTCGCCCAGGAAGTCTTCATCAAACTCTGGCTGATGCGCTCCGCCCTCCCGGACATCACGTCCCTGCGCTTCTACCTGTACCGGATGAGCCTCAACCAGACCATCAACTTCATCAAGAAGAACAAGTCCAACGTCCGCTCTCTCCTGACCGACATCCCGTACGATCAGATGGTCGAGGATGTCATCGATATGAAGGACAAGGAAGCGTTCATCGCCGCCGTGGTGAGCCGTATGCCCGAGCAACGCCGCAAGATATTCATAATGAGCCGCCTTGAGCACCGCACCAACGACGAGATCGCCACCCTCCTCCACATCAAGAAGAAAACCGTCGAGAACCACCTCAACCTCGCCCTCAAGGAACTCCGCACAGCCCTTCCCGTCTCACTGTTCCTGTTCATCACCCTTTTCCAGTGATTCCTTTCGTCACTTGTTCCTGTCAATCACCTTCTGCCTTCTCTATGACTGTTCCTCTTCGTTATTATCTACAGGGCTCTCCTCTTACGAGAATTCCTCCCATCCAAGCCCTTTGTGGCTTCCATTTCTCGACTCTTTCCCTATAAAACGGCACCTGCTCTTTTAGAAGCCGTGGTTGATAACTATTTGATTAATAAGATGTAAGCTTATCCCCTTTAGCCGTTATTAACCAAAGAGAATAATTTATATTCTTGATTTATAAATAGTTGCAAATTACGTCTACCACTTTCCAAAATTTATGAATATTTTTGTAGCAAACAGCCCGGTAATTCAGTCTTTATAGCAAACGGTTTTTTATGAACGCTGACGAACAAGAATTTTGCGGATTGGTCAAAAGGCATAAGGGGACCATCTACTCGGTCTGCCTTATGTTCTCCAAGGATCAGGACGAAGCCAACGACCTGATGCAGGAGGTGTTGGTCCGGCTCTGGAAGGGATTAGGCACCTTTCAGGGCAAGGGCGATGAGAAAGGGTGGGTGTGGAGAGTAGCCATGAACACCTGTATCACGCAGGACTCCAAGAAGAAATCCTTCACAAAGGTACCGGTGGAGGATAATCTTCTGACCTCTGGAACTGAAGACTCCAGGCAGATGAGGATGCTTCACGACCGGATCCACCGTCTGCAACCTTTCGACCGGGCCATAGTCCTTCTCTGGCTGGAGGACCTGTCCTACGAGGAGATCGGCCAGATCGTGGGAATATCCGCAAAAAATGTCTCCGTCCGTCTCGTCCGCATAAAAGAACAGTTGAAAAAGTTTAACGAATAGGGAACTACGCCTTGTGGTGAATCCTCAAGGCACGGCTCCAAAAAAAGATTGAATGAATATGTTGACAGATACTCAAAAAAACGAATTTGACGTTCTGAAGTCCCAGATGCAAGTGCTGAAAAGTCACCTTTCAGACAGCGAGATCGTCTCCGGCGAGATGCTTGACGCGGCAATAAAGTCAAGTGCCCGGAATCTTACCAGCAAACGTTTATGGAATGTGGTGGCTATTGTCGTGGTCTTACTTTTGGCAGGCTACATGTCCTATGTATGCCTTGGCTTACACAAGTGCAGCGTAATGTTTATGGCCGCCACCGTTATATGGTGCCTTTTCCTGGCGGTCGTGAACTTCATTCAGTATAAGGAAAACATTCGAGGCCAGTTACTTGACGGCACAATCGCTGACACGGTAGGCACTGTGTCGAGATGGAAACTTCAGAACTTCAGGCAAGGCGTCAGCATCGCCGTCGCCACAGTCATCTGGAGCGCTTTCTGCCTCTGTGAGGTCTGGGATGACATCGTCAGCGATCCTTCACACGCAGTGTTTGTGGCCATTCTCTACATCTTTGTTCTCGGCAATGTCGGAGGCCACTACCACAGGGTCCACAAAGTCACCACCGACCTCCTGAAGCAGATTGACGAGCTGAGGTAATATTCCTTATAAACATTGAAAGATCCGGCAGGACGTATCACTCTATACCCTGCCGGATCAACTGTATGTCGTTGCCGAGGCTGTGGCGGCTAATTGGTTGATAATAAAATGATTGAACAGATGTTCTCCTACCGTCATGTAGTAGAAGAACTCCTGCATTTATTATTGATTATGATGTAATTAGCCGCCACGACCATCTTATTGCTGAAATGGTCGGACTGGTCACTGAGCCTGTCGAAGTGACCAGTCAAGAAGGAACCTGTGGTTGCCACAGTCAAGTCAAAAAATGTGAAAATATTCCTGTTTTTACGCCTGAAAACGTGATGCTGAAATGTGACTCAATCAGATGGTAGGTCTGTGAATATTGTTATATATTTGCATATTCTTTTAGAGCGATAATAGGCAATGAATAATACAATTACCATTAACCTGAATTCGGCGGGAATATATTTCATAGGCATTCTGCTGTGTACCCTAACATTGTCATCCTGCGCGAACAAGGAGGTAACCCGGGCATTGTCCCAAGCGGATGAACTGATGTGGACCAAGCCCGACAGTGCGTTGGCAATTTTGAAGTCAGTTGACACCACCGCTTTGTGCGGCAAATCTCAGAAAGCAAGGTATTCTTTACTCTACTCGATGGCTTTGGACAGGAATTATGTCGATACCACAGACACCCGTATCATAATGCCAGCCGTCAAGTACTACGAGCGTCGCGGCTCTCAGGATGACAGGCTCAAGGCATTGTTTTACTTTGGGCGTATGCAGGTAAATGCCGGTGAGTACGACAAGGCGGTGGTGACTTTGTCCAGAGCGTTGGAATATTCAGATGAAGTCAGCGATATGCGGATGCTTGGCTTTGCCTACTCGGAGATAGCGTATTCATATTCGCAGACAAAGAATTTTTCTGAAAGCCGTCAGTACTATGGCAAGGCTGAGTCTTGTTTTAATAAGGCCGGAGAGCATCGTTATTCCTGCATGATGGTGTTGGGCAAGGCGAATGAATGCGTCAGCAGCCTTGTTTGGCCTGAGGCGGACTCTTTATTAAAAAACATTGTCGCTGATGAATCATTTCCATCAGATCTCAAGGCTGATGCGTTGGCCACTTATGGTCGTATGCTGACGTTCTGTCCTTTTTCCGATTATGGAAAGGCTGTGTCTATGTTTGAAAGGTCAATGGATTTGTTCGAGCAGAATCATTTACGTAATGTTAATGATGAGTGTGTCTATGCTTATGCCTTGGCGAAAGTCGGCAGAATTAAGGAATCAAAAGAAATCTTCACAAAACTTGATGGACAAGGCTTTGGATCTATTCCGGTTTATAGGTATTGCCTTAGTCAAGTAATGAGACTGGAAGGGGATAACTCCGGTGCCTATACTTTGCTTCTGGAATCTTTGAGAGGGTATGATGCCAAGACTATGCAGATACAGTCTCAATCCTCTGCATTGGCTCAGAGAAACTATTATAGACTGCTTAGCTTGGAAATGGAGCAGAGTATGCTGATTCAGCGCTTTTGGACAACGATAGTGGTGTTGATTTCTATCACTATGATAGTGATTATCTCTGTTTTATTGTATAAAAGATACTTAAAGGCTGAGAGAGAACGCATAAAATTAGTGCTCTTAAACGAGGCCTCTGAAAACAGATTAGCCGAAAGCGACAAGTCTAAGGAGAAAATGCTTAAGGATATTTCGGTTATTCAAACTGATTATCTTAAATTATACAAAAGCCAATGTCGGTGGATGTCTGAGTTTGCAGAGATTTTCTGTGATTCAAAAAAGAAAGATTCAAAATCAATACAATCTGAGGTATGTGGAAGGATATATAGAATAATATCCGGAATTAATTCAAACGACAACATAGGTCAGTTTGAGTTTGAATCAGAATTAAACAAAACCTATAATAAAGTGATGAAAAAATTCAGGCAGGACTATGCCGATTTATGTGAGACTGACATTAGGTTGTTTAGTTATGTTGTCGCTCAATTCGATGCTGTTTTGATACTTAAAATTTTTAACCTACCAAGCAAAGATGCGGTCTATATGAGAAAATCCAGGTTGAAGGAAAAGATACGGCAAAGCGGTTCAACTGACAAAGAACGTTACCTTCTTTTCTTTTAGTGTTAGCACTAATTATTTGACTATTAGTATATTAAATTAATTTTTTCAGGACGCTTTCAATTGCTTTTTACTCAAGCGGTTGAATAATAGTGACTTATAGCTGCTTTGAGTTAGGTATTGTCTAACTCATTTTGCCTAATATCATTTGTGATGCATTCTACGGCTTATTTTCCCTATAATCAATGTTGGGTTATTTTTACCAAAGATAATATTCGTTATTACGAACTTTGTACGGTAAAAATAACAAACAAATATGCATTTAAAATTTTTATTAAAAGGGTGTTTTTGATTGTTATAACAATGTGGCAAAACATTTGATTGTAGGGACCGAACATTATAAACTTTACTTTATGAAACATTTATTTGTTGCTGTGATGGCGATGATTGTGTCTGTCACGGCGTTTGGGCAGGAGGTTCGGAATCCGGATTTCAGGAAAGGGTTTTCGGCCGAGGTTGAGGCCGGGTATATTCAGAAAGGGATATATGCTGATGTTTCGACTGGGTACAATGTGCTTTCAGGGCTTTATGTCGGGGCAGGTGTGGGGTTGAAGTACTATGACTTCAATCCTAACAAGAATCACTTTTTCGTTCCTACTTTCGCTCACATCAGGTATAGCGTTTTGAACCGGAGCGTCAGTCCGTTGATTGAGTTGAAGGCTGGAATTCTTGGAGATTTCACTGATAGGGGAACCGGGCACTTCTTCCGTCCTGCGGTCGGAGTCAAGTATAAGAACGCCGGAATCAAGGTTGGCTATGATTGGGTGAATGTCAACTATGACGTGGCCGGGCTTGGAAAGAACTCGGTGATGGTGGGAGCTTTCTATAAGTTCTAAATGTCTCGTGGTGAGTAACTGACTGACTAACAGTGAATAGAATAATCGTCTTCAGGTGTGGTTATCTGAAGACGATTGCTTTTGTCGTTGATTATTAGACATTTAAGAGCCACGGCACACTTCAACTTTGCTTGGACTCACTTGGTGCTTTTGGTGGGGTCACTTCGACAGGCTCAGTGACCGACAGCTGTAGGCTCAGTGACCGACGGCTGTAGGCTCAGTGGCTAATTGTGTGCAAAGTGACCGGTTGTGACGGCAAGGCTTAGAAGCTGTTTTGATTTGTTTGAAATGTTCTTTGAGGTGAAAAACTCTTCATCTTCTTCCCGCTTCTTCAGTCAGATAGTACCACTATCTTCCTTGGAAGAAGCGGTCGAACCTGAAGTTTTTCACTCTCAAATCTTCAAACAAACAAATCAAAACAGCTTCTTACTTCTCGTACGGGGTGTAAACTCCGAACTCGGCGATGGAGAGGAGGCCGGTCCATTTGGTGAAACGGACACGGACAGCGTCGGCGTAGGTCTTGTCGAAACGGTGGATCTTCACGCGGCTCTGGGTCGGTGTGGTTCCGCTGAAGACTGGGTGCCAAGAGCCTTTGTGGAAATATTCAATGACATATTCCTGCATCACGCCGGCCTTTGGTTCGGTCATCACGACCATGCTGATGAGGGAGCCGGGGTCGAGCTCGACTTTCCAGAACGGCTCTTTGACTTCGGGGCTTGAGACCCAGCAGGTGCGGAAGTTGTCGTCGTTGGCGAAATCCATGATGTCCATGTCATCGGACCAGGAGGAGTCGCACGGCTTGCCGATGGCGATGTTGATGTCGGTGATCGGCTCCATTGTCTGGGCAACTTCCACGATGTGGCCGGTGTTCTTCCAGATCTTGCCGATGCGCTTCAGGGCATCGATGCAGTTCTGGTCCATCAGACCGTCACGGTTCGGAGCGGAGTTCAGGATGTAGGTGCAGTAGGCGTTGTTGTAAGGGATGATATTGTCAGCCACGATCTTGTCCACGTCCTTCAGGGGAGAGTTCGGGAATTCGGTCTTCCAGAACCAGGTCTTCTGGAGTGGGTAGCAAGCCATCGCCGGAAGTTGGTTGGTCTCCGGAGAGATCTTCTGGCCTGCGCCCTGCTCGTAGCAACGGATGTCTGAATAGAACAATGCCTCAGACGGATATTTCGCCCCGTTCAGATCCATTACAAGACAGTTCGGCTGGATGCTTTTGATCAGGTGATAAAACTCCGGGAATGAGACATCTGAATATGAAATCCTGCCCCATGGAGCATCCCATCCGTCGAACATGATGGTGTTGACGGGACCATATTCAGTCAAAAGCTCGCGCACCTGGCTTTTGAGCAGATTGATCTTTTCCGGGGTGAACGGCAGGGTCGGGCGGATGCGGTGGTGGGTGTCCAGGATCGAGAAATGGAACATTATCTGCATTCCGGCCTTGTGGACTGAGTTGACAAGTTCACGCAGCACATCTCTGTGAAGAGGGGAGCTCATCACGCTGTAGTCCGTGGTCTTGGTGTCCCAAAGACAGAAGCCGCTGTGGTGCTTGACGGAGACGCAGATGAATTTCATCCCTGCGCTTTGGGCTGCCCTGACCCATTGGTCGGTGTCCAGTTTGACCGGGTTGAACACCTCAGGGCTGAGGTCCGGATCAGTCCAGTCAGCCGTCTGGTAGGTCGGGAGGCCGAAGTGGACGAACATTCCAAGCCTAAGGTCGACGAATTCTTGCTGGAGTTGGTGGAGGCTTTTTTCCTGCGCCGCCATCATCATCGGAATGGCCAGCAGGGTCAATATGGTTGAGATGTACTTTTTCATAGTCGCTAAGTTACTGAATTTTTGTTAACTTTAGGGCGTGAATGAATAATTATTGATTCATTTGCGGCAAATGGAAGTTGCCGCGAAATCAGCAAAGACAATTAAAGTCATTTTAAACGATTACTTAATAAATTTGGACAATGGATTCAAAAGAAAGAATAGCAAGGGCCTTGGCTGTCGCGACCGACACCAAGGTGTTTGAAATGGGCTGCGGAGTAAGTTCACAGGCTCCGGAGGAGTTCAAGAAATGGTTCCCGGACGGCAAGGCGGTAGTCGTCGTGTCCGACATAAACACTTGGAAAGTGTTGGGAGAGAAGGTTTACGGGGAATTTGTCGCTGCCGGTGTCCCAACTCAAAAGTACATCATCGAAAAGGACGAGTTCCACGCTGACTGGCGGTATGTCGACATGGTGGACCACATCATTGCGGGCAATTTCGCCGCCGCCAAGGCCATCGAGAATGATCCTGAATATGTGGAGCCGGACGCCGAGAAGGCTTTCAGACCATCTTCCGAGGCTGAATATGTCGCCGTCTCTGTTGGCTCAGGAGTCATCAACGATCTCTGCAAACTGGCATCTCATCATTACAATCAGCCCTACATGACATTGCCTACTGCGGCTTCCGTGGACGGTTTCTCTTCGTTCGGGGCCTCTATTTCTTATCATAACTCCAAGCAGACATTCTCCTGTCCGGCCCCTCTGGTGATCATCGCCGACATCGACGTGATCGCCTCCGCCCCGAAGGTGATGACCGCGGCAGGTTACGCCGACTTGGCCGCCAAGGTTCCCGCCGGAGCCGAGTGGATGATCGCGGACCTGATGGGCACTGAGCCAATCAAACCGGATGCATGGCACGTTCTTCAGGACTATCTGGATGATCTTCTGGCTGATCCGGAAGGGGTTGCCAAGGGAGACAAACAGGCTGTCGCCAACTTGTTCGAAGGCTTGACTCTCAGCGGAATAGCTATGCAGGCCGCTCAGTCTAGCCGTCCGGCTTCATGCTGCGACCACCTGTTCAGCCATATTCTTGACATGACACATCATCGCTTCAACGGCAAGCTTCAGTCACATGGTTTTCAGGTTGCGATCGGCACGCTGACGATGTGCGCTGTGTTTGACGAGTTGTTCAAGATGGACCTTACGAAGATCGATGTGGACGCTTGCGTGAAAGCTTGGCCTACGCTTGAGCAGGAGCAGGAGAGGGCTCTTGAGATATTCAAGGATTTCCCTGCACCGAAGCTTGGGTACACTGAGATCACCAAGAAATATGATGACGCGGCAACTGTCCGTGAGCAACTTACGAAGGTTAAGGAAGGATGGCCGGAGCTTAAGAAGAAGCTTCAAGGGCAGGTATATTCATTCGCCAGGATGCAGGATCTGATGAAGAAGGCCGGCGCGCCGTACGATCCTTCGATGATCGGTGTGACCCGTCAGATGCTCAAGGATATGTTCCCGAAGGTTCAGTTGATGCGTTTCCGCTTCAATGTGCTTGACCTTGCGAAGAGGGGAATGTTCTACGATCAGCTCGTGGAGTCTGTCTTCGCTCCCGGAGCCGCTTGGGATCTGACTAAGGAATTGAAGTAAAAGGAATATGACAGTGCGAGGAACGGGTGTCCGAGGCTTTGCGAAAGGCCGTGCGTTCGTGGTCAGGGACTGCGGACAGAGGAATCCGTTCGAGGACATCCCGCCCGGCAGCGTCCTGGTTGCCGAGCGGCTGTCGCTGTCAGACTCCACTCTAATTGATTTCAGGAATATTGTCGGGCTTGTCGTCTGTGAGGAAGACGCTGACGGTCAGGTCTGTGTGCTGGCGAAAGGCATTGGCGTACCGGCCATTGTCGGCATCTCTGATTGCCTCAAGGAGATCGTGACAGGCGACCGTCTCCTGATCTGGAACCTGGATGTGATTGTCAACCCGGATCTTGACACCACCATCGCCTACGAAAAAGCCCGCTCCGACGCCGACTCCCAGCTCAGCCTCAATCTTCCGCATTCGACGTACTATTAGGCGGACTTTCTTTGAAAGTACTCCCTCGGTATAATGCAAAAAGCAAGCATTCCCTTTAGGGAAAGAATGCTTGCTTTTTCTCCATCAAATTATACAATAATGCAAAAGTAATATTAAATTTAAACATTGTCAAGGACTGTATTCTATTTTTTTCACTGTTTTTTTAGTGTTTCTGTCACTTCGACAGGCTCAGTGACCGGGGATAGTGTAAAGTTTCTTTACAGTGGGTGTTAAATTTCTTTACACTTTGAGGAAACGGAATTTTCGTTAATATATTCATAAATAAATAGTTGCTGCTTTTGGCATGAAAGTGGCTTGGCGAAATTGTCGGTTGGGGGAACTGTGTCTATTAGTTGCTGCGGTTTCACCGGGAAAATGGGACATGAAGTTTATGAGGATTAATTAGGAAGTTATTATGTCAAGCACGTACCTGAAGTTCCTGTCGAGGAACAAGCTTTACACTTTTATCGAGGTTTTCGGATTGTCGGTGGCGCTAGGATTTGTCATTCTGCTGGCTTCGTATGCCAAGACTGAGTTCAGCGTCGGGGCGAAGCAACCGCTTTCCAAACAGTTGTATGTCGTCGGTGCGGGGGATTCTTTCGGAATGACGCTTGGAACTTCAGAGGAGTTTTTCCCGTCCATTCCTGAGATTAAGGCATGGACAAGGATTGTGGACATGGATAATTCGAATGTCATGGTCGGAGATGACTATTATAAGGCTGCCGAGGCATCGCTTGACACTAATTTCTTCAAGTTCTTTGACTATCGCCTTGCCGGTTGTCCTAAGGAAATTGTTTTGGGAAATGAAGATGAGACTATTCTGTCCGAGTCGTTTGCAAAGAAAGTGTTTGGAAATGAAGATCCGATAGGCAGGGTTCTGAGCATTGGAGATAACAAACTGACGGTAATCGGTGTTGTTGAGGATTTCGGACCCACAGATGTGTTCAACCGCTACGATTTCTTCACAAGCATCAAACGTGCACAGAAGCGGTGTGCTTGGATGGATAATTTTGGCAGCACGATTCCGATTGTCAGGCTTGACGAAGGGACTGATGTGGAAAAGGTGCGTGAGGAACTCTTGAATAAATACATGGGCTATTGGAATTTCTATAAGGCGGATAATTCCAACAACGCCTTTTTGTGGGGATCTAGTGTGACGAGACTTGACAAGGTCTATTTTTCGGGTATGGATTCTTGGAGCTGTTTAAGGACTGGCAACAAGAAACAGGTTGAGTTGCTATTCATTGTGGCTCTGGTGCTGCTGGTCTCCGCCATATTCAATTACATCAACCTCACGGTCGCCCAGACGGGAAAGCGCGCCAAGGAAATGGCCACCAGAAGGTTGCTTGGCGAAAGCTCAAGGAATATAGTGACGAGGTACATCACCGAGTCATTCGCCTTTACTGTCGGGTGTTTTGCAGTTGGCTGTCTGCTGGCATATTCATTCAAACCGCTCTTTGACAGTATTTTGAGCTCTGAAATTGTGTTGACGCCTGACTTGACCACCGTGCTTTGGGCAGTTTTGGCTTTGGTTGTCATTTCCGTGATCTCTGCATTGCTCCCTGCGCTGCTTGTCTCACGATTCAAGCCGATAGATGTCGTGAAAGGGGAGTTCCGTTTCAAGAACAAGATGATTTTCGGCAAGGTGTTCATCGTGCTTCAGACAGTGTTCAGCACCGTCCTTATCGCTATGGCGATCACGATGGCGGCGCAGGTGAACTGTCTGGTAAACCTTCCTGTAGGCTACGAGACAAAGGACGTCATTCAAGTCAATTCACAAGATGTAGGCTATAGAAGAGGGCCTCAGGAGGCTCTTCGTGCCAGATTAAAGGCTTTGCCTCAGGTGGTTGATGTGGGACTTGGGATTACATCTCCGATATCCTGCGGGGCGAATGGTATTCACGATGAGGACAACCAATTGATAGGTTGGATGCGTATGGCCCAGTTGGACACGACTTCGCTTAGGATTCTGGGAATCAAAGTCTTGGAGAAGTATAGCGAACTCTCTTCACCGAAAGTGCTTCTGACAGAGATATCCAAGAGAAGCACCGGTGTGACGGCAGAACATCCTTACGTAGGCGGAAGCTACACGAAAGGTGAATATGAAGTCTGTGGCATCATCCCGGATTTCCGTGCCAACACAGCTTTGTTCGAACCGATGGAGAATGAGCGTAACGCCATAATGATTATAGATGAGAATTATGATTATGCATTCATTCAACTCCTTAAGATAACAGGAGATCGCTCCGAGGCTATGGCCGCGGTCAAGAACGCATGCAGTGAGTTTGCCAAAGAGACCATAGGTGTTCCTATTGAGATGGACACTTTCTATCTGGACGAGAAGCTGGTCGATGATTTGAAAGGCACCAAGAACGCGATGCTGCTTATGGTTTCATTCATGGTGATTGCCATCCTGATCTCCGCTCTCGGTCTGTTCGCGATGTCGCTCTACTTCACAGAGCAGCAAAGCCGTCAGATCGCAGTCCGCAAGGTCTTTGGCGCGGAAGTCAGCTCTGCCGTCTGGACATTGTCCAAGTCTTTCATGATCATGAGTGCTGTGGCGGTAGTCCTTGCCGTACCATTTATCGTTTGGGGCATAGGCTACTATCTTCAGGCATTCTACACCAAGATCGCTTTCCCTTGGTGGGCCATTGTCCTCGCGGCTTTGATCTCGATGCTGATTTCATTCCTCTCCGTCGTTGGCCAGACCTACGCCGCCGCCACCAGGAATCCTGTCAAGACCCTTAGTCAGGACTAAAACAGGTCAAGCATGGGCATTCATTCGAAAAAATTCGTAAATTCGTGAAATAAGAATTGGCTGATGGATGCGAAAGTTGTTCATATCAAACCGATTGCTGGAGAAAAACCTTCGCAGTTTGCTGAGAGGGTAGGGAGAGAATATGCGGATACGTCCATTCAAACAGATAAAAAGCATAAAGGGCAGTTTTTCACGCCACTGGCCATTTCTGACTTTATGGGAAGATTGGCTACACCGACCAAGAAGAATACGGTGTCTGTTCTGGATCCTGGCTGCGGTTTGGCTATTCTGTCCTGTGCGCTGATTGAGCATCTTACGGAGTGTCCAAATCTTGAAAGGATTACTCTGACCTTGTTTGAAACAGACAGAAAGGTGGCTTTGTTGACAGATAATGTCTTACGCTATCTTAAGTTCTGGTGTACTGACAAGAACATTGAACTTGAATATGAGTTTAATGATTCGGATTTTGTATTGGAATATTGTGATTCTCTGGTGGATGACGGTAATATATTCAGTTGTTTACCTGATGCCAAAAAATTCGATTATATCATCTCGAATCCACCATATTATAAATTGCCCAAGGAAGATGTTCATAGTCGCTCTTGCGCTTGCATTATAGATGGGCAAACCAACATTTATGCACTGTTTATGGCGATTTGTGCCAGACTCTTGGTGCAAAGTGGTCAGATGATATTCATCACTCCCAGAAGTTTTGCCTCGGGACGATATTTTCGTTCTTTCAGAGATTTTCTGTTTCGTCACGTTCATATTGATTTCATCCATCTGTTCAATACCCGTCGGGACACGTTTGCCAAGGATTCTGTATTGCAGGAGTTAGTCATTACGAGGATGCGTCCGTTTGTGGATTCTTCAAATGTCATGGTGTCCTATAGTCAGGGTATTCTTGATTTGAACAGTTCTAACCAGAAAGAATATGTTGCCTCTGACATAGTCGATGTGCTTAGTGATGAGAAAGTTGTTTTTCCTGCCAGTGGATAATCGCGATGAGACAGTTCTTAGTCTTTTCCGTTCTTGGAATGGCAATATGGAGAAATATGATATCAAGATATCGACAGGGCCGGTTGTCGCTTTTCGGGTATCAGATTATATTACAGATGAGTCGGGATGCAACACGGTTCCATTGTATTGGCTACATAATGTAGAGAAGATGCTGTGTGATCATCCTATTCAGAAAAAAGGAAAAGGGCAGTACATATTGGTGACTTCCGATACAAAAAGGGTTTTGCTTCCAAATAAGAATTACATTCTGCTTAGGCGTTTCAGTTCCAAGGATGACTCCAGCCGCTTGGTTGCGGCTCCATATTTTGGCAATATGTCTCATTATGAAGTTATTGGAATTGAGAATAAATTGAATTATATTTATAGACCGAAAGGGCATCTTCGAAGAGATGAAGTTATGGGACTTACTGCCCTTTTGGATAGTGAGATATTTGATATTTGGTTTAGGACTTTTAACGGGAACATCAATGTCAGCGCCACGGAATTGAGAATGATGCCGCTTCCTCCTATAGAGACAATAAGGGCGATTGGCAGGATGATTATTTTGAAAAACAATTATTCTCTTGATTTTATCAATGAGTTGATTATGAGGTATTTTAAGATTTAGATATGGGTAAGATTATTGAGGCACAGGCAATATTAAAGGCGTTAGGACTTCCAGAAGCCCAGCAGAACGAAATGTCTGCTTTGACATTGTTAGCTCTTTGTGGCATAAAGGAAGATATGCGGTGGATTGATGCGACTCGTTCCAGTCAGGGTATTACAAAAGACATCATGTCCTTTGTGAATGATAATTACAAAGCGGCTTCACCTTATGCTCCAAACACATGCGAAACTTTTCGTCGCCACGTACTGCATCAGTTCGTGCAGGCTTCTGTCGCTAATTATAACCCTGATAATCCGATGCTGCCGGTCAATAGTCCTAAGGCGCACTATTCAATCACACCGGAGGCCTTAGAGGTTGTCAGGTCTTTTGGTATGAATGATTGGAAGGCAGTGGTCGATAGGTTTGAACGTGAAGTCGTTACATTGCGTGAGAAATATGCGGCGGAGCGTGAGATTCATCGCATCCCTCTTATTATTGAGGGGAGTGAGTACTACTTGTCTCCCGGTGCTCATAATGAGTTACAGGCTGCTGTAGTGGAAGACTTTGCGCCTCGGTTTGCTCCTGGAGGGAAGTTACTTTATATGGGTGATACCGAAGATAAGAACTTATACGTAAATTCTCCTGCTTTAGAAACTTTGCATATTCCGATTTCGGAGCATTCAAAACTACCTGATATTATCATCAGTGATGAAAAACGCGGTTGGCTGTTTCTTGTTGAGGTGGTGACTTCTCATGGTCCCATGTCTGCTAAACGATTGGTTGAACTTGAAGATTTCACCAAAGACTGTCCCTATGGTATTGTCTATGTGACAGCATTTCCTGATGCAAAGGAGTTTAAGAAACATATAGACGAGATTGCTTGGGAAACAGAGGTTTGGCTCTCAGATGCACCTGATCATATGATTCATTTTAATGGTGACCGTTTTATAGGGCCAAGAAAATAAATATCATAGAAAAGAGTGGGGGTAAACCCCAACTTTTTACGTTTCTTATCAAAATTTACGTTTTTGTTGCGTATTATTGCGGACAAAGACTTGGACTATGATAGGAAACGTTACTTTTAATGATGCCCTCACCGCCCTTGGGGACCTCGTGATGCCGCGCGAATGCATCGTCTGCGGGAAGCCTCTTGCCATGCGCGAACGCCACCTCTGCATTGGTTGCCTTGCCGACCTGCCGCGGACATATTTCTCGAATATGCCGCACAACCAACTTGCCGACAGGTTCAACGCCTTGATTCAGCGGGATCTGGATGCCGGCGGAGTCTTTGAGGAATATTCCTACGCCACGTCCCTGTTCTTTTACCGCTCCCAGACAGGCTACAGGCTGATCACCCAGAGGCTGAAATATCATTCGGACTATGCTGCCGGGAGGTATTTCGCATCGATGCTTGGCCGCGAGATGGCATCGTCATCGATTTATTCCGATGTGGATGCCGTGATTCCGGTTCCTCTGCATTGGTCCCGGCTTTGGTCCAGAGGACACAATCAGGCTGAGGTCATCGCCAAGGTTCTGGCCGAAAGCCTTAAGGCCGATCTTCGCACCGACATCCTTTACCGTGTTCGCCGCACACGAACGCAGACCAAACTTTCGGTCGAAGGTAAAGCGCGCAACGTTGAGGGCGCTTTTAAAGTGAGGCGGCTGAAATCCGCCCTTGAATATTCACACATCCTTTTGGTAGATGATGTTTTTACGACCGGAGCCACCCTCCACTCCTGCCGGAAAGCGTTGAGGACGGCTATTCCGCCGCAGGTTCGCGTCAGCGTCGCCACCTTGGCTTGCGTCGGAAAGTAGGAAATGCTACAATTTGGTTACAAATCGTAAGGATAAACGTTTTATATAAACTTTTAGACCAAAATATATGTAATTTATACCATATATTGTGGGTTTATTAAAACAGATTAAAATTTTCCTTATTGTTTATAAGGTTGGAAATAAAACGGTTAAGTAAAGACGTCGACAAAATTTTTACAAAAAATATTAAAAAAGTTTGCAAGTCTCAAAAAAAGCAGTACCTTTGTACTCGGGTTGAGCAAGGAGGTTCTCTCCCCGATCAACCTATTGGTTATTAGTTTTAGTGTTATTAATTATGTGGTTAGAGTGAGAGTCCACGCGCGATGCGTCGACGCTCATTTTTTTTGTATATGCACTATCCGGTCACGGCGATTGTCGGTCGCTGAGCTTGCCGAAGCGCCCGAAATTTAGTAGATTTGTAATAGAAATCAAATCAACAAATATGATAGAACTTGGAATCAAAGGCCGTCAGGAGGAGATCGTGACGGAGGAACTGACCGCAAGCCATATCGGCAGCGGGACTGTCAGGGTGTTCGCCACACCGATGATGATCGCCCTTATGGAACGTACAAGCCGACTCAGCGTAAAGCCTTATCTTGAGGATGGGCAGGAGACCGTGGGCACTAAAGTGGATGTTTCACACGTATCTTCGACACCGGTAGGAATGAAGGTGTGGTGCGAAAGCGAAGTCGTGGAGGTCGACCGTCGCCGGATCGTGTTTAAAGTCACCGCTTATGACGAGAAGGGACTCATAGGTGAGGGTACCCATGAGCGCTTTGTGATTGATGTAGCGAAGTTTCAGGCCAAGGCCGAGGAAAAAAGTAAATAACCACTGTGTCCACATTCCTCCACCAACTACTAACTTGGTGTTGGATAATTGATTGTCGTTTAATGATTTAAGCCTTTGTCTTTAGCTGATGTCTACTAAAGGCAAAGGCGTTTTTCATTGAATATAAACAGATTATCCTCCACTTGTTTTTCGTAATGTGTTCTGATTTTTATATCTTTGCGGTTGCGCCGCCGGAAGTGCGGTAATTTAGAATCGATTAATTGTTCTAACTGTGGTTTATGACTTACAAGGTTTTTATAAGCTATTCCAGGAAAGACGGCGGTGTCGCCGATAGGATTTGTGAGGAACTGGATAAGGCTGGCATTACCTATTTTATTGACCGGGAATCAATTAAAGGCTCAGAGGATTTCCCTGAGGTGATTTCGCATGCTATCAGGGAATCGGAATTGTTTCTTTTTCTGGCCAGCAGGAATTCCTATCAGTCGGCGTTCACCAACAAGGAGATTGTCTACGCTGTCAACAATTGTCCTAATTCCGCGATCCTGCCTTACATCATTGATGACAGCGATCTTCCCAATAACATCGAGTTTCTTCTGAGCGATGTGAACTGGATCACCATGAAGGACTTCCCGATAGAGTCGGGACTTGTCCCACAGATAACCGCGGTTTTGAACGACCCTAAGATTCTGTATAATTCCAAGGGCTTGAAACGTAGGAAGATAAGCCGGATATTCACCGTGTTCCTGCCGATCGTGACGGTCATCGCGATCCTTGCGCTGGTTCCTTCCATTGTTGACAGGCACAGGAAAATGAAAGCGGACGCCGCCGCTGACAAAGACAAAAAGGAATATCTCGCCACAGTCGCGAAGTCGGATTCCTTGGTAAGGGCTTTCCGGCGGTTTCAGTCAAAGGATGATCCTGAGGTGACGGTCAAGGATGAGATCGAGTGCCTTAAGAAGGCGGGTGAACTTTTGGGAGCGTCGGCGAAAATCAGCAAGAATTATTCAAACACATCATATTCCTATATGTATATTCCTGACTTGGTGGCTCCTCGTAAAGCTTCCTTGACGTCTTGCCTTGACTCGATCTTTACGTACTGGAAGGAGTTGGCGCAGGACTCGTACAGATTGTACCAGTCGGGTATCACGGAGGAAAAGGATTATGCGTTAAGGTTCATCAACTACGCCCTGGACGCGAAACCGGACAGGAATCTTGAGGAATTAAGAAAAAAACTACAGTAATATACAACGCTACACATTATGAAAAGATTGTTCCTGCTTATTCTGACCACACTGGTGTCTGTTTCATTGTTCGCGCAAAGCTCTACTTTTGACGAGAGGTATTCAAACGCTTTGCGCTACTATGAGTCTCATAAGTACACGCGCGCGATCGAGTTGCTGAACTCTTTGATAAAGGTACGGGGGATCACTCCGGACCAGAAGAAAAAGGTTATCTACTTGAAAGAGAGATGCGGCAACGCTCTTAAGGCCGAAAAAGTGTTCGTCATTGACGGTGATTCCATCGATGCGGATTACCAGGGAGGCACTTTTGGATTCAGGGTGACCTCCGGAAAGAATTGGTCTGTCTCGGAATCTCCGGCATGGTGCGCAAGCTCGACAACCAAGGACAGCCTTTATGTGACTGTGTCAAGGAATGAGGTGACAAATTCGCGTCAGGGTAAGGTGATTATTTCCAACAAGACAGCGACGCAGATAGTTTTCGTCAGTCAGGATGCCCGTCCGGAAGCGATGAGGACGGTCCGGATCTCTACTGTGCCGGAGAGGGCCAGAGTGACTTTGGATGGAAAGACCCTTTCGACATCTCCATGTGATTTTGTCTTGGGGGCGGGCTATCATACCTTGCGTTTTGAGAAGAACGGCTATGACACGAAAGACACCACATTCACCATACAGGATGTCTTGTCGGACACTCTGCTGGATCTGAAGACACACCTTAATCCGATTTTTGGAACAGTCAGGGTGAAGGTCGCTCCAGAGGAGGGTTTCGACTTTGATTCGACTCCGGAGGTGAAGATAAACGGAAGAAGGGTGGATCTGGAGTCCGGGTTCATCAATGATTTCGACGCGGACGAGAGCCTGATGCCTTACTCTGTCTACAAGGATGGATATATTCCTATCATGCCTGGCACAGTGACGGTCGCGGTGTCGGCGCCGGGATTCAAGGATGAGTCCACGTCAATGAAGGTCAAAAGAGGAACCAACACCGATGTGGATTTTACGATGAAGGCGATTTACGGGACACTGTCAGTCAACGGTAATGACGCGTCTGTCGGCGCTGAGGTCCTTGTCGATGGCAAACGTGTTGGAGTGATGCCTTCCGGAAAGATCCGCATCAAGGTCGGAGAACACAAGATCTCGTTCCGTAAGGAGGGCTCGGACACTGAAGAACCTTTCTACAATGTGAACATCAGGGAGAATCTTGACACATTGCTTGGTGTGACCATGAAGGCGTTCGGCCTTTACAGGTTTGTCACAGAGCCGAGCATGGCTAATGTGATTCTGGATGGAAAGCTGATGGGAGTCACTCCGCTTGATCTGAAACTGCTTGACGGTGAGCACAAGGTCAAGATCGAGAAAGAGGGCTATGACTCCTACGAAGCGAACATTGTCACGGACTTGACACCGGACGTCCATGAGGTCAATGTCCCGATAGCGAAGTCCTACCCGTTCAGGCTCACATCCGATGAAGAGAACACCTATGCCACCGTGACAGGCGGGGACAAGACATACATAAAGGACGAACGCTTGCCTTACACCTTGAATCTTCCATATAGTGAGGCGCCTTACAAACTTGTGGTCAGACATTCGGACAACAGGCTGGCTTACAGGAAAAACATAAGATTCAACTCGAAGTCCAAGGATCACTTCAACGTCAAGACCTGGTCAAGATACAACGTTCAGGCTCTCGGTGGAAATTATTATCTGAACGAGATTTCGCTGTTCGATGACGCCGCGTTCAAGGGCTACAGGTATATCGCGGACGCGTCATTGATGAAATTCAAATTCTTCAACGGTTTCTCGACGTCTGTCGTGAAAGGTGCGCTTTATCTGGCGGACGACAATGACGAAGCCTTGAATATTCCTGCGGAGGGTGATAGGGAAGCGTTGTCTCTGACAGGCGATGACAACGTCAACATGCTGTTTTTCCTGTCCCCGATATTCCTTAACGGAGAGCTCAGGATCGGTGGCGGCCTGACGGATTTCATCGACGCCGGTCTTTTGGCCGGATACGCCTGGTGTCCAAGGCTTTGTTTTGCCGGAGAATATACCCACATCTCTGGGGCCGACATTTTTGTGGGCGCGGAGGTGTGCAGCAGGCTCCATTCCATCAACATCAATCTGAAGTGTGGAATTCAGGTATTCAAGGGCGAGGCCAATTACTATGTTAAAGGGCAATCCAACTCGGGAAGCAAAGACTATGACTGGTACCACAAGAACATTGACAGAAGCCAGTTCGTGGTCTCTGTCGGCTTCTCGTTGGGAGGCAAGGACTCGAAGGGAAACAATTATCTGAGAGTGTTCTGATAAACTGTCTGCCGATGTCGAACATCTACTTTTGCGGCGCCTTGCTGCTCAGCGTGCTTTATGTGCTTATGCTGATCCGGATGTACAGGCGCAAGGTCCGGAAGCTTTGGATTCCGGTAATTGTCATCGCCGCGTTAAGCACGGTGATGTACGGTCTCATCTACTATGAGATAGGAGTCCGGTCATTGCTTCCTTGGCTTACGTTCTCAATAATGAGCGCGGTGAAGATGTTCCTTGGAAGTGTGAACTCCAACTGCCTTTTCAGCGTGCTGACCGATCCGGACTTGGTCCGTCACTCGCAGTTGATCCTGACGATAGCCGCCACATTGTTCCTCTGCTCGGTCGCCACGACATCCTATTTCGTGATGTATGTGCTGTACCGGTTGAGTGAAAGCCGCCTGTGGCTGTGGTTTAACAGGAAACAGGCGGGCAAGGGCGCGTCGATAATCCTCGGCACGGATTCAAGGTCAATAAATCTTGCCAAGGACATAGCGTCCAAGGGGACGGAGACAGTCATTCTGGTGGATTTCCCGGACAAGGAGGACGGAACGGGCGCGGGGTCTTTCAAGTACATATTCAATCTTCGAAGTGACGAGCGTGACTGCTCCTCCTCGATTGAGCGAGACTCCAATGTCCATGTTCTTAGGGCAAGGCGGCACTTGAAATATTCTTCTGACGTCAATGCCTTTAAACACATGGGGTTGGAGAGGCTGGAGGATTGGGCTTTGGCGCCGGACAGCAAGATATTCATCCTGTCGGACGACGAGCGTGAAAACCTTGTCTGCCTGGAGCACCTGCTCCGTTCCGACAGCGGGATCACAGTCTATTGCCATGCCAGGCGAGGAGGGCTGAACACCCGTTTCTCGATCGCCGTTGAGTCTGATGTCCATTTCATAGACTCCGCCTTTCTTGTCGGCCAGTCGTTGAAGTCAAAGCCGGAATTCGCTCCGGTCAATTATGTTGATGTGGCTGTGGATGAGGACGGGAATAAGCTTGGCTATGTCACATCGCCGTTCAATTCGATGATTATCGGGTTCGGCAACGCCGGTCAAGGAGCCTTGAGGTTTCTCTACGAGTTCGGCGCGTTTGCGGACAAGGATGGAAACAAGTCTGGATTCCATTGCGATGTCATTGACAGGAATATGAATGATTTCCTTGGGGATTTCTTTTACAGGGTTCCAGGACTGAAAGGTAGCGCTGAGGTCTCTTTTTCCGCCATGACGACAGGTTCGGATTCATTCAGGGACATGTACCTCGCCAAACTTGACACGCTCAACTATGTGGTTGTGGCTTTGGATGACGACAGTGAAAGCCTGCGCGTAGGATTGGATCTGCTTGAGACGGCCTTTCGCTTCAGAAAAGACGGTGTCAGAAATCTGGCCATAGCCGTGCGTCTGGAATCCCCGACGGATTATGACCGTAAGATCGTGAGATTTTACTCCGACGCCTACGGCGATGTCATCCATTTGTTCGGAGACGGCCAAAGCATCTGGACTTCTGACAACATTTTCGGCCTTTCTTTCAGGGACGAGGCGATCATGTTCTATGACAACTATCAGAAAGCCACCGCCGGCGAGGAGACTTGGGAGGAGCGTAGAATAGGTCTTAAGGAGAGAAGGCGCAAAGAGGGAAAACCGGAACTTTACGCCATTCTGGAACTCCAGAGAAAAGAGTTTCAGGACATGTCCAACGCTTGGCACAGGTACACGAAGATGAGTCTGTGCTCTCCGGCTGTCTGGGAGGACCCTAAGGTCGCTGACGGGATACCGTACAATTATTCAGGCTCACATTCCGACAGTGGGGAGCCGACATATTCATGCCTTGAGAAACTGGCTGTCTGTGAGCATCTCCGCTACGAGGCTTCACACATCATCAACGGCTACACCCTTGCTCCCGAGAGGAACGAACTCAAGAAGCAACTCGAAAATCTTGTTCCGTACAATGATCTTACGGAATTCATCAAGCACTACGACTGGCTGGTGGTCAAGACCACGCTGATGCTTCAGCGGAAAAGCGCTTGACCACCACGTGACCCTAGCAGTTCATCGCACCGCAGCAGTGGATGACCTGGCCGGAGACGTAGCCTGAGAGGTCGCTGGCGAGGAAGAGGGCCACATTGGCCACATCCTCAGGGGTGCCTCCGCGGCGAAGCGGAATCTGCTTGACCCAAGCGTCACGCACTTCCTCCGAGAGGGCGTTGGTCATGTCCGAGATGATGAATCCAGGGGCGATGCAGTTGGCTCTGATGCCGCGCGGACCCATCTCCTTGGCGATGGACTTGGCTAAGCCGATGAGACCGGCCTTGGAGGCAGAGTAGTTGCATTGTCCGGCGTTTCCGGAAACTCCCACGACTGAGGACATGTTGATGATGCTTCCGCCTCTCTGGCGGGCCATGATCGGGGTCAGTGCGTGGATGAAGTTGAACGCTGACTTGAGGTTAACGTTGATGACGGCGTCCCACTGGGCCTCGCTCATCCTGAGCATGAGACCATCCTTGGTGATGCCGGCGTTGTTCACAAGAATGTCAATCCTGCCGAAATCGGCCAGAATCTGATTCACTACATTGTGAGTCTCCTCGAAGTTGGCGGCGTTGGAGGCGTAAGCCTTTACCTTGTGGCCGAAAGCCTCGATGTCTTTTACAGTCTGTTCTCCGGCTTCATTGATGACAAGGTCGGTGAAAGCCACGTCAGCTCCCTCGGAAGCGAATTTCATGGCGATGGCCTTGCCGATTCCTCTTGCGGCGCCCGTGATGAGGGCTACCTTTCCGTCTAAAAGTCCCATAATATTCAGTTTATTTTTTACAAAAGTAATCTATCTTGCCACGATGAGCAAGTCTTTAGGTCGCTATTTGGTGAAAGAATGGAGGATGTGGCGAAAGGCACGGATAAAATGGTTATCTTTGCCAAGTTTTGACAATGATTTCTAAAGAAATGAGTGAAATACGTGACCCTCAGCTCTGGGAAAGCGGGGAGCTGAAGATAGAATGGGTAAGGCATCACATGCCGCTGCTTGAAGGTTTGGAGAAAGAGTTTAAGGATACGAAGCCGTTCAAAGGACTGAAAGTGGCCTTGTCCGTGCATTTGGAGGCCAAGACCGCGCATCTTTGCGAGGTCCTTGCCGAAGGCGGGGCGGAGATGTTCGTCACGGGAAGCAACCCTCTCTCGACCCAGGACGATGTGGCCGCCGCCCTTGTGCATGAGGGGCTGAACGTCTTCGCTGTCCATGGGGCGACCCCCGAGGAATATGAGCACGGCATCAGGCGAGTCATCGAGTGCGGTCCGAACATCATCATTGATGACGGTGGGGATCTCGTCACGATGATCCACGAGAACTATCCGGAGCTCATCCCGAATGTCATCGGAGGCTGCGAGGAGACCACGACCGGAATCCTTCGCCTTGAGACGATGAACCGTGAGAAGAGGCTCAGGTTCCCGATGATGCTTGTGAACAACGCCGCCTGCAAGCACTTCTTCGACAACCGTTACGGCACCGGCCAGTCCGTTTGGGACGGCATCAACAGGACCACAAACCTGATTGTGGCCGGGAAATATGTCGTTGTCGCCGGCTACGGCTGGTGCGGCAAGGGCGTGGCCATGAGAGCCAAGGGTCTCGGAGCGAAAGTGATTGTGACGGAGATCGATCCGATCAAAGCCATGGAGGCCGTGATGGATGGATTCCAGGTCATGAGCATGGCTCAGGCCGCGTCGGAGGGCGATATATTCGTGACTGTCACCGGCTGCGATGATGTCATCACCAAGGAGCATTTCCTTGCGATGAAGGACGGGGCGATCTGCTGCAACGCCGGGCACTTCGACTGCGAGGTGAATGTCGCCCAGCTCAAGGAACTCGCTGTCAGCGAGAAGCCTGCGAGACAGAATATTCAGGAATATGACCTCCCTAACGGTCGTAAGGTCTATATTATAGCGGAGGGTCGCCTTGTCAATCTGGCCGCCGGGGACGGACATCCTGCCGAAATCATGGATATGTCGTTCGCAATCCAGGCCTTGAGTGCCAAGTATCTGGCTGACAACAGGATGGTTCTTGCAAGGGATCTTGGAGAGATGCTCCATTGCGTGCCAGAATCCATTGACCGCGAGGTTGCCTTCAGAAAGCTGAAGGACTGGGGAATCACGATCGACACGCTGACTCCTGCCCAGCACAAGTACCTTTACGGAGAATAAAGTAATTGATAAGGAATAGTTTGGCAAGTCCGCCGACCTATTCCTTTTGTAAATGATTTCATAAAAAGTAACACTATGAGCCTAATTCCTATCTACACCTGGACCAAAGGCATCAGAAACTTTGATCATAGGCGAAAGCAGTTTTCCCAGCAGCCTTGGGCGCAGGGGGTATTGCTTCTTTGCTGCGTGGTGGTAGCGATGCTTTTGGCCAACCTTCCGTTTACCAAAGAATTCTACCACAATGTTTTGGAAACCGAGATTTCATTGAGGTTCCATATTCCCGGACATGATGGATTTCTTTTTCCGGACGGAATGACAGTCGAGAGTTTCATCAACGACATCCTGATGACGGTCTTCTTCTTTACCGTCGGTCTGGAGATCCGGCGCGAGATGAAGAACGGAGAGTTGTCCAGTGTGAAAAAGGCGATGATGCCGGTGATCGCGGCGTTTGGCGGAGTTGTGGCCCCGGCTTTGATATTCACCGCCGTCAATCATGGTTCCGCCGCCGCTTCCGGATGGGGTATTCCAACCGCCACGGACATCGCGTTTGCTGTGGGTATTCTCTCGATTTTGGGTGATCGTGTGCCGGTGTCGCTGAAAGTTTTCCTGACCGCGCTAGCTATCGCTGATGACCTCATCGCCATTTTGGTTGTCGCTCTGTTCTATGGTGGCACGATCAACTTCGGACTTTTGACCATAGCGTTTGTGCTAATTGCTTTAGTCTTGCTGATGAATAAGTTGGGTGAGAAACGAGGATGGTTCTACTTGGTTCCGGCCATCGCGATCTGGTCGCTTTTCTACTATGCAGGCATCCATTCCACGATGTCAGGCGTGGTGATGGCGTTCCTCGTGCCGATGGCTCCTCGGTTCAACGAGGCCTACTTCCACAGAAAGCGTCTTCAGTACATCCGCAGGCTCAATGAATATAATGGGATAGCCTCCACCTCTTCCGAATTCCCTAACGGCCCGCAGAGACATTGTCTGAGGCGTCTGTCAGCCATCTCCAGGGACTCCATCGGGATGAGCTACCGTCTGGAGCACGCCCTCGGCCCTTGGGTCAACTTCCTGATCATGCCGATCTTCGCTCTGGCCAACGCCGGTGTCGAGATTCCTGACGTGTCCTACTTCAACGTGTTCCAGTTTGATCAGGCTCTGGGCAGCGTGAGCATGGGAATATTCCTTGGTCTTGTCCTTGGCAAGCCTCTGGGAATCTCCCTCGCAAGTTTCATCGCCGTCAAGCTTCACGTGGGAGAGATGCCGGCGAAGGCCTCTTGGGTCATGCTGATTGCTGTGGCTTGCCTTGGTGGAATCGGATTCACGATGTCGATCTTTGTGGACACTCTGTCCTTCGGTGACCAGACTCCTGAGATTACCTCCCGTCTTCGTGACATGGGCAAGGTGGCCGTGCTGATGGGTTCCCTCTGCGCCGGCATCCTGGGCAGTGTACTGATCAACATCGTCCACGGAATCGAGTCCAGAAAAGCCGTAAAGGCTTAGATGCTGTTTTGAATTGTTCTTTGAGGTGAAAAATCTTCAAACAAAAAATCAAAACAGCTTCTTAGTGACCAGCGTCTGATGGTTCGACAAGCTCACCAACCGACGGCTCTAAAAAGTCATTATATTCGGTCACTGAGCCTGTCGAAGTGACCGGATAGTGGGAGACTATATCCCGAGCTCGTCCTTCATCGAACGAAGAAGGTCATAGGCCTGAAGAGGGGTGATGTTGTTCAGATCCACTCCGGAGAGTTTGTCGCGCAGGGATTCGAGCGTCGGGTCGTCCAGCTGGAAGAACGACAACTGAAGGCTTCCGTCGCTCTCAAGGGTGCCGGCCTTGGTCTGCACAGGCTTCTTTATCTCGCCCTTCTTTGCGCTTACAAGGTGTTGGGAATCGTTCATTTCCAAAGCCTTGAGAGTGTTCTCGGCACTTTGGATCACCTCTTTCGGCATCCCGGCCATCCTTGCGACGTGGATGCCGAAGCTGTGTGCGGTTCCGCCCTCCTTGAGCTTGCGCAGGAAGATCACCTGAGTGCCGACCTCCTTCACTGCGATGTGGAAGTTCCTGACCCTTGAATATATCTCCTCAAGGTCGTTAAGCTCGTGATAGTGAGTGGCGAAAAGCGTCTTCGCCCCGTGACCGTATTCATGGATGTATTCGACTATCGCGCGTGCGATCGACATTCCGTCGTAGGTTGAGGTGCCCCTACCGATCTCGTCCAGAAGCACAAGGGAACGCTCCGAGAGATTGTGCAGGATCATCGAGGTCTCCAGCATCTCGACCATGAAGGTGGACTCGCCGCGGGAGATGTTGTCGGTGGCCCCGACCCTTGTGAATATCTTGTCGAAATACCCGATCCTGGCGCTGTCGGCCGGCACGAACGAGCCGATTTGTGCCAGCAGGACAATCAAAGCTGTCTGCCTCAGCAAGGCCGACTTACCGGCCATGTTCGGACCGGTCAGGATGATGATCTGCTGCTTTTTGTTGTCAAGGAATATGTCGTTGGGAACATATTCCTCACCGGCGGGCATCAATGTCTCGATGACCGGATGGCGGCCGGCCTTGATGTCAAGGGTCAGATCCTTGGTCATCTCCGGTCGGTTGTAGTGGTTGTCCTTTGCAATCTGGGCGAATCCGGCCAGCACGTCAAGGCGGGCGACGATCCGGCAGTTGGTCTGGATCGCCGGGATGTTACTCTGGATCTCTGCGACCAACTCTCCGTAAATCTTTGTCTCGAGGGCATAGATGCGGTCTTCCGCGCTGAGGATCTTCTCTTCATATTCCTTGAGCTCCTGGGTGACGTAACGCTCTGCGTTGACAAGGGTCTGTTTGCGGATCCACTCCGGCGGGACAAGGTCCTTGAATGCGTTCCGTACTTCGATGAAGTAGCCGAAAACATTGTTGTAACTGATTTTGAGCGAGGATATTCCTGTCCTTTCCGCCTCAGATCGCTGGAGTTTCAGAAGGTAGTCCTTCCCGCCTGAGGAGATGCTTCTCAGCTCGTCCAGATCCGGGTCGACCCCGGGGGCTATGACCTCGCCTTTCCCTACGGCTGCCGCAGGCTCGGCGGTCATCGTGGCGGAGATCTTTCCAAGCAGTTTCGAGCAGTTCTTCATCTTGCTGATGAGCGAGTCCAAAGCCTTGATTCCATGATCTTTGCAAAGCCTGGCGATTGGCTCCATACGGGCAAGTCCACGTCCCAGCTGCATCACCTCGCGAGGGGAGATCCTGCCTGTGGCCGCCCTGGAGATGATCCTCTCAAGGTCTCCGATGTCGCCGATGTGTTCCTGAACCTTGTCAAGGTCGTCGCCGGCCTCAAGGAAGTGTTGCACGACATCGTAGCGGCTGTTCAACTCCTTGATGTCCATTATAGGCATCGCCAGCCAGCCGCGAAGAAGCCTTGCTCCCATCGGGGAGGAGCATTTGTCGATGACGCTGACCAAAGACACCCCTTCGCCGCCAACGGAGGAATTGAATATCTCCAGGTTCCTCATCGTGAACTTGTCCATCCACACGAACTTGTCCTCGTCGATTCTGGAGATCGAGCAGATGTTCTTAAGTCCTGTGTGCTGGGTCTGCTCCAGATAGACCATCAGCGCTCCGGCCGAGCATATTCCCAAGGGAAATCCGTCCACTGCGAATCCTTTGAGTGACTCTACTCCGAACTGCTTCTTTAGCCTTTCTACGGCAGCGTCGTAGACGAACGCCCACTCCTCGATCGTTGTGATGTAGAGCTTGTCTCCGTACTTTTCCCTGACTCCTTTCTCGTACCCTTTCTGGACCACAATCTCCTTAGGGTTCAAGGAGGCGATAAGCGTTCCTATGTAGTCCAGAGACCCCTGCGCCAACTGAAAAGATCCGGTGGACACATCCAGAAAGGCCGCTCCGCACTGGTCTTTGTCGAACGTCAGGCCGGCGAGAAAATTGTTCTCCTTTTGATCCAGAAGTTGGTCACTGAAAGCCACGCCGGGTGTGACAAGTTCGGTCACGCCACGTTTCACGAGTTTCTTGGTTAATTTCGGATCCTCCAACTGGTCGCAGACGGCCACCTTGTAGCCGGCCCGGACGAGTTTCGGAAGGTAAACATCCAAGGCATGGTGCGGGAATCCGGCCATCTCGATGTAGCCTTTGTCTCCGTTGGATTTTTTGGTCTGGACGATGCCCAGAACCTTGCTGACCAGCACCGCGTCATCGGAGTAGGATTCGTAGAAGTCTCCGACCCTGTAAAGCAGCACCGCTTCCGGATGCTGTGCCTTCACAGAGAAAAACTGTTTGATCAGCGGAGTGTCCTCCGGCACCTTATTTTTCGCCATATCAATGTTTTATGTTTGCCTAAATATAAATTCAGACGCCTCCTCCACCGAAGAGGCAAGACCGCAAATTTACAAAAAACCTATGAATATGCAGAAAGGGATTTCCGCGTTGTCTCCAAAATCCTCCAGCGGCCGTAAGCCGAACAGAACACGCTTCAGAATATAGTCAGGTGACACTGTCCGGTGACAATAACGCACTAAAGTGTCGCTGAACAGTGCAAACGACACTGTCGGGAAGCAGTTCAGGCCGAAAACGTTACCGAAGAGTGTGAATCGACCTTACATGGTGGAAAAAAGGTAGGGATCCTCATGATCTATGATTATTTATTTCATGACAATCTCTTTCAGATTCCGGAAAAACTCCTCGTACTCATCCGGGGTTATCTGCCGTCCGGAAGACAAAACAACCAATGGGTGAGGCTGATAGCCTTCACGATAGGCCGGATGTCTGTGCCGGAACCCGTTCCGCCGGAATCCGCATCTTTCGTAGAATCTCAGCCTGGCCTTTGAGATGTCATCCACTATCGGGTCTATCTCCAGGATGACGGTTTTCGGTGTCGAGGCGACGAACGAGTCCAGTACCCGTGAGCCGTAACCCTTTCCCCTCAGTGTTGTGTCAACGGCAAGATGTTCGATGTAGATCTGCCGTTCAAACTCCCAGTAAGAGATGAATCCGACGAAAGTGTCCCCGTCCCAATATTCGTAAAGATGGTACTGACTGCACCCGAAGGCATATTCCTGCTGGCTTTCAGTCCTTTGCTCGAATATAGGAAAACTGCTTCCGTACAATCTACGGAACTTCTCGAACCGCTCGTCTCCTGAACTTTTTATCTCGATTCCGCGCATGGCTTTGGTTATAGTGATTGCTTATGACAAACTTACATAAAAAACTGCGATTTTTACACCAGTAGCCGAGCTGTGGTGATTTTTTATGAAAAAAGGAATTGTCTTATCTTTGCACAGCAAACCTTGATGCAGTGAACCGCTCTGCAAATATCCAAGGTTTGAGGTAAGATTAGTACCGCAATGAATCCTGTTACCGCAAGACTTTTGAATCAGCAGTTGGTCTGTCCCCGGTTCTCGAAACCGGAGGATGTGGTCTCATGGTTCGGGGCGATGCAGGGGCAGAAGTATCGTATGGTGCGTTGGGCTGTGGCGATGAGAACCAAGAGACCGTCCCTCAAGGCGTTTGAGAAGGCGTTCAACGAGGGGCGGATTGTCAGGACGCATTTGCTGCGTTGCACTTGGCAACTGATCGCGGGTGAGGATCTTGGCTGGATACTTTCGCTTTGCCGCAAGAAGGCGCTGTCCGGATTGCGAGGCTGGATGACGGCCAACCGGATTTCCATCCCGGAGGAAGAACAGGGGCGGATTTCGGGAATATTCGAGGAAACATTAAGCGTCAAGAGAAGTGTTCAGAAGACGGATTTTGCAGCAGCTCTCGCCGAACGTGGAATCACGATGGATGACCATCGGCTGTCCTATCATATTCGTCTTGCGGAACTTTCGGGACTTCTTTGCAGCGGCGACCTGCACCCGATGAAAAGTACCTATTCCCTTGTCCGGGAGAAAATCAGGGAGCCTTTGAATATGTCGGAAGAGGCTGCTTTGGGGATGCTTGCCCGGAGATATTTCCGAAGTCATGCCCCTGCCACCTTTGAGGACTTCCTATGGTGGTCGGGACTGAATGTCAGCGACTGCCAGAAGGCTGTCGAAATCATTGGAGACGAACTTGTCAAGGAAACATGGGTGGGCCGGGAGTTATATATTCACGAATCCTGCCGCTCCAGAGGATTCCGCTCCGGCACGGTTCACTTGATCGCTCCGTATGATGAATATCTCATCGGCTACAAAAGCCGTGATGTTGTCCTCCAACCCGAACATTCGCACAAGGCCCACAGCAACAACGGAATATTCCAGCCAGTCATCGCCCTTGACGGCGAGATTGTCGGTAACTGGTCCCCGGCTTCCAAAGATGGTGGCTTCAGGATATTCAAGTCTGGTCTTTCAATTCCCGAAGAGGCCCTCACAGCCCACTTCGCCGCATACCGCCAGTTTGCCTATGGCGGCTGATTACAGCGAATGCAGGAATCCGAAGGCGTGACTCCAGTTCCGGAAGCCGAGGTCGGCCTTGCTCATCAGGATGTTGAACATGCCGGAGTCGTAGAACCGCATCTCAAGATCGTCATCCTCATCGAGCTGGAGGAGGTTGACGGCATCCGGGAGCTCGTCCCGGATCTCCTCGAAGTACGGACGGCCGAGAATCTTGAATCCGTCCGCGTCATCATCACACTCGGAGAAATCGATGGCCATCGCCGGTTCGGCGAGTTCCTGCTCCTCATCGTCCACGAGGATGCACGAGTTGAAGGTCTCCATGTTGATCTGCTTGGCGTACTTGACCTTGACGGCCTTCTTCGGCCAGCGACCGAGCGGGAGGTGCTCCGGGGATTCGTAGCCGATGAAATCATCGATGGCGGCGAAGAAGTAGAGCATCCCTTCGTGCGGAAGAAGCCCCTCCTTGTCGAAAGGGGCGATGTCCTCACAATCAATCTGACAGATGAAAGTGAGGGGGTATTCGGATTCCGTTCCGTCCTCCTCCGTGATTTTCATCATCGGATACTCCACCTGAGGAGGCAGGTCAGGGTTGCCCCACCATTTGCTGCAGCAGAACAGGTTGGATTCCGTTTTCCTTGGTTTTAAACTGATTGCCATATTATTTCGATTTCGATCTGATGCGGTAGATAAGCAACGCCAACAGCACGATGGTTGCCAGAATTGAGGCTGTAAGTCTGTAGCCAATGAGTTCCGATCCTATTGATGCCCCGAAAGGAATGATGCCGTTGATGAGGCAGCAGGTGTCCCAGATGGCTGATGCCATTGTAAGGCAGGTCATGAAAAACAACAGGTTGTTCATCCTGTTTTCAGCTTTCTTTTCCCTGTTGGCCTGCTCTTGGGTAATCATGTGGTAAAGGGATTCTTTCTCTTCCTCGGTTTTAAGGCTATTCTCCACACGTTGGTTGAACAATTCCGGAAGGAAATTGTATGAGATGCTGTGAAAACAGCAACGCCGTTCAAAATCAACGGATTCGTTTTCAAGACATCCTACGTTTTCCCTTTCGAAACGGAATCTTCTGTTAAGTCTGAACAAATAGTTCCTGCGGTACAGTTGACAGATGTAAATCATCCCGAAGTAGTCTTTTGTCCAGTTGTTCATCAACCATTCCGGGCAGTCTCCGCAGATGATTGTCATGGTGTCGAACAGGAAAAGAGCCTTCCAGTTGTTGTACACGGACAAGGTGTCCCTTGACATCATTTCTTTGAAGAAAGACTCTGACGGAGAATCCAATGATTTTCCGTCGTAGGAACCTATGGGGGCGGTGGTGCCGATCTCAAACAGCAGCCTGTCGACATTTTCCGAGCTCCATCTTTCCTCACCAAGGCAGGCGATCTGGAATATCTTCAGTTTGTTGCCGTTCTCCACAAGCCTTCTGTAATCGAATTCTGCACCTTCGAGGGGCGTCTCCATATTCATGGACCGGAAAGCCTCGACAATGGGGGAAAGAGCCGTCTCCCGGTATTCCTCCAGTCCCTCGTTGCCGCAGCGGCCGATGTTGCGCATCACGGCGACAGCTGCTGTGACATCATCGTCGTTGTCGGTGTCGATCTCAACCCGTATGGCAAACTGAGCCATCTTGAAAGGGAACAGGAACAACAGAGCCTCCGGTGTTCTTACACCCACGGATCTGGTCTTCTGGCGGCAGCCGACCGGAACATGGAACTCACTTCCCATTTTCAAGGAATATCTGCCTATGGCATTGTCCTCCTTGGAGCAGCCTCCGAAGCAAAAACGCACGAAGTCGGGGAAATAATACTGCTCGTAGGTACAAATCATTTCTTTTGAACACTCGAACGGCTTCCAATCAGCCCCAAGCCGCCCGGAGGAGACGAAAGCGCTGTCTTTCAGGGAAAACACTCCGCAAAGATAACCTATGTACTTCATCTGATGCCTTTGGATTTTAGTGAATATAACTCCGGCGAGTTCGTTATGATGCCGTCGACTTTAGCGGCAAGGTCAGGGTCGTAGTCGTTCACGGTCCAAGCCTTGATCTGTATTCCCCTGCCATGCGCTTTTTCAATCAAGGAGTCTTTCAGCCAGCCTTTCCAGACATTGAATGACTTGATGTGCTCGTAGTCTTCAAACCTGAATCTGTGCAGTCTCTCATCAAGGCACAATCCCGTGTCCGGGAAGACGAAAAAGAACAGCTTCTCCAACGAGATGTCCGGATTCAACTCATGAACCTTTTCCAGCACATTGTCATCGAATGACTGGATTGTCACGAAAGATTCGGCTTGATGCTCTTCGATACATTTCAGACACATCTCTTCGATACCCTCGCGGCTATGTCTTGAATATTTAATCTCAAGAAGCAGATGCGCCTTCCCTTTGATCAGGTCCAGCACTTCGTCAAGGGTCGGGATGTGTACGTCGCACAGATCACCGTTTTGATCCTTCACCTTCAATCTACGGATGTCTTCGTAGGTCATAAGGCTGATCCAGCCTTTCCCGTTGGTGGTTCTGTCAACGGATGCGTCATGACATACCACAAGCTTCCCGTCAGCGGAAAGGTGGACGTCAATCTCTATCCAGTCCGCTCCGGCCGAGATACCCTTGCTGATGCACTCAAGAGTGTTTTCCGGCCCAAGATTCGCACCGCCTCTGTGTGCGACCACTATGACTCTGTTGTTTTGTTCCATGGTAACATCCCGCTTCTTTTCCGCATTACAAGAAACACAGTAGAGAAGAATCGCCGCAATATACGAAATTTTGGATAGGAGTGTTCTCATAATTTGACTCTGAATAATTCTTTGAAACCTTCTCTTACTGTATAGTCATACCACTGAAAGCTGTCGGAAGCCTTTTCGGACATCTTGACAACCTTCACGGCGTACGCCTTGAACGGCTCGAAATTGACAAGTGACCAGATCACGAAATTCCCGAAGCTGTGGGTGAAGAGGTCGGAAAGGCTTTCCCCGCTTGGATTGTAGCTCAGCACTTCCTCCCGGTAGGTGGAGATACCCTCGAAATCAAGTCCGATGATTTCCCGTTTAAGGAACTCGTCCACTTCTTCCGGAAAATAATTCTTGGCGGTGGAGAGGATGTTCCCTATGGCCTGGACAAGGCCGAGGCCGAAAAAGCCGTCATCCCTGTCCGATGGTGCTGAATCTATTTCCTTCACTGTCTCGCTGTCTCCAAGAAGGCTCATTGTGTGGAACAGCAAGGCCAGAGCGGTCTTGATGAGGCCGTTGTCGGACACGAGTTCCGAGATATTTTCCAAAAGATGCATCAAAAGCACTCTGTCCCTGCGGGATATCCCGTCCTCGATAAGCTTGTAGAAGACAGGCACGGCGGTAGAGTCGCCCTCATGCGCCACATTGTCACCGTGATGGGCACAATAAACGTCGCAGTACCAATTCATCACGTTTCGTTTATAATAACCTGTCGTGTTCGCCTTGGAGCTGTTGTGTCCCTTGAACCTGCCTTTGCAGCG
This sequence comes from uncultured Bacteroidales bacterium, assembly GCA_934667175.1. Lineage (GTDB taxonomy): Bacteria > Bacteroidota > Bacteroidia > Bacteroidales > UBA932 > Cryptobacteroides. Next base: position 67,717 of record CAKULN010000008.1, read on the forward strand.
CAAGGTCCAGTCCGCGGCCTCACGGGAAAAAATCTCCACCAATTCGGGAATATAGCCAGGCGCTTTCTTATGGAGCTGATAGAGGACGTACAACATGGACATCTGAGAGTAGTCGAACCATTCGTTCTTACGGAAACGGTCGGAGAAAAATTCTCTTACGATGGGTGCGACGTTTTCCCAGTCCGAGATTCCGGCAACGATCATCAGCCTCTCCATCACGAAGTACGAGAAGCTGTCTCCGCTGTAATATGCTTTTAGAATCCTGTCCTTTTCTTTTCGGAAGCTTATGAATCCGTCATCCTTGCCGGTGATGAAACAATCCGCCAGCTCGCAGACGTCGTGTCTGCACCAACGTCCTTCTCCGCAGTCGGTGGCCGGGACGATGGCGTCGTCCCAGAAGGTTTGATATTCAATGGCATTGTTGACGTAGGCGGATTGGAATGTTATCTGCTTGCGAAGAATCGTGGAGAAGAAAGGCATTATCAGCCTGATGATGCGGTAATCCCAAGTAAGATAGGAGACAAGCCCTCTGATCTCATCCATCAGTCTGGCTGCCTCCTTGTCCCGTCCTGCCAGCATCTCATTGATCATCAGCATCACAGCTATCCGTCCTCCGGCCTCCACAAAAGAGAAGGATCTTGATCTTAGGGTTTTGTTGCTTATGGTTTTGACCAACCCTTTTTCTTTTATCTCGTCGAACATCCGATGGACGACACGCATTGTGATGTTTTCTTTGACCGGTGCGTGCGACAGGGTGAATTTTTTGTTGTGGAGATAATAGATGTACATGCAGGCATCATTGCAGACATCAAGAAACCTGTTGTCCACAAGCGACCACAGAAGCTCGTACGGATCATCCACGTAGAGGGATGAATTGTACCAATCGCTCAGGAACATTCCGTTGATGACAGTGATGGCGGCGTTTTCGGCGAGCCGTATATCCGGTTTCAAGGCCGACTGCAACTCTTTGTGCCTTGAGATGACATTCTCATCAGCCTTGTTGGCATAGATGAGCTTGGTGATGGAATTGAACTCCTTGACCAACTCGGAGGAAGAGCCGTCGCCTTTCGCCAGCATTTTGCGGACGAGTGAGAACAGAGTCTCCTCAAAATTTTCGCTTACGAGAATGCTGAACAGTTCGCTGACAAGCAGCGAGGCTTCAAAGTCACCTTCATAGTCTCGTATCAAAGAGATTACGGAGGAATTGTCGCGCGTCCGTAAGCAATCGAGAATCAAGGCGTTGCGCAATGTGCCCATGAAGACGACATTCCCGCTTTTCCCTCGAAGAACATTAAGGAAAGTCTCCGCTGGAATCATGCCTCCACCCGTAACATACTTTTCCACGAAGACCTTGGCCATCAGGAATTCCAGATACCTTTCGTAGATGAACTGGATTTCGGTGTGGCCGTCCGGGTTCTGGACATTGCGAAGTATCGGGCGCTCCGGCTTGTTCAGCAGTTCGGTGCATGCTACGGTGCGTACTCCGTTTTTGTAGATAAGCGATGAAAGCTTATGCAGAGGTGACGAGGTGTCCGAGCAAGCGCGTTTGAGTTCGGCGGTCTCGATCCGGTCCGACGGTCTGCCGGCTTCATATTCACCCAGCATGTAAGATGCCATGTTGAGAAGAATCTCAAGCTGTTGTCTTCCAGCGTAGGAATGTGAGATTATGTTGGTCATTTCTTCGAACAGGGCCACCGACGTGAATCTCTCCAGCTCGTCAGGCAATGTCCGCCCGACATAATTGGTGCAGGCGATCTTAAGAACGAGAGGATCCTTCAGGCGGACGAGTGACACTTTGGACAGCGTGTTGAAATCATTGCTCATCTGGTAAAGATTCTGGTAGATTCTCCACGCTTCCTGTAACTCGTCATCATTGAATCCATGGACTTCAGCTCCACCGTCGGGTTTGAAAATGTAAGCCTCGTCGCGGCTCATCTGCTGATGGAACAAGTTCTTCCACGTGTAGTTGCGGCATGTGAACAAAACCTTGAAGCAGGAATACTCCGGCTTTATGAACAACTTCCTGAAAGATTCGTACAAAGCCACAGGCCCGATCAAATCCGAATCATTCTCATAGTGAAGACACTCGTTTATGGCGTCAAAGAAAATATAGATCACCCTTCCCTCCAGAGCCGCCCGTTCGTGCATCTCTCTGACTATGCGCTCCGGATCCTTGCGCGGCGAAGTCCCGAAAACCCTTCTTAGGGTGGCCGGCAGCCCGCATTCGGAAAAGTCAGAGCTGCTGAATATCAAAACGCCGTCCTCGCCGCCAGCGATCTCTTCAGTCCAGAAACAGAGCTGGTTCGTCTTTCCTTGCCCGGCCTCCCCAAGCAGGGGAAGCAAGGTCTTGTCACTTTCCGTAAAACTTTTGAGCATGGAACTGAGTGCCACTCTTTCGACAAAGAGTTCCCTGTTGTATTTCTTCTCTCTGTAAACCCTGTCGAGAAATCGTGAGGATTCCTCTCTCATCATTTGCCGCATCTCCGGCCAGTTGATCTCCTGACTGATGTCAAATGCCGGATCGGTGCGTTTGAGCAGGGTGTCGAAATCGGGGTTCAGACTGTCATTGATGAGGGTGACCGCGTTCACGTCGGAAGAGATGTAGGAGATTTCCTCGTCTTTCAGCGATTGGAAGACATATTCATACCCTTCGGGACTTTTGAACACGAGAGGAAACAAGTCAGCCCTATGCCCTTGCGTGTCGACTATAACGCAATGATTGCCGGAACACTCAAAGGTCATTTCAGAAAAAGGCTCCATCGCTTTGAGCATTGTGATGACATGAGGCTCCAGTGTGCGGACCACTCCCTTGTAGATCTCGTTTGAAAGGGTGGTGCTGTGCCCCTTGTACTCATTCCTGATTCTGACCACGCTTGGCTCGTTCTTTCCTCCCAGCAACCGGTTGTTCCCCTTGTAAAACAAGACGGAGGATATCGACTGCACAAGAGGATTGTCAGGCATCTCTTTCTGCGCAAACCTCATGAGTGGATTGAAGATGTCGTTGACCCAATCACCGAATGACAGCGAGCGTTTGGTGTCGATCTTTCTCACGATGGCTCCAAGAGGCCTTTGGCTGGGTTCAAGATTCAGCTCGACTTCCTGCAAAAGAACGAACAGGTAGCAGGATACGTACTGTATGCTGATTTCCAGAAAGTCCAAGGCGTAGTTCATCGCTTGCGAGAACCCCTCTGCATCAATCTGTCTTGATAGGGATTCCACCGGTCTGGCAAGGGTGCCAGGCAGTCCTTTGTAAGGGTAGTTTGTCATTAGGATTGTATTTTAGGGTGTCAAGAGCAATGAATGTCAGCCACGATGGCCGTGATGTTGTCCACTCCGCCGTTCCTTTTGGCGGCGTCGGCCAAGGCGGAGGCGCTTTCCTCGGGATTGCCTTCGGACAGAATCCGCTCGAGCGCATCGTCCTCCAGCATGTCCGAGAGGCCGTCCGAACAGATCAGAATCCGGTCCGATTCCATCAGCCTGTCACTTATGTCTTGGATGTTGACCTCTGTGTCGCAACCCGCTCCGATGCAGTTGTACAGGGCTTTCCCGGCGGGAAGCGGAACCATGTCCCTTTCGTGGATGGTCTGGTCTGTGGTAAGTTGACGAAGCAATCCGTCCCTCAGGCGGTAGGTCCTGCTGTCTCCAACATTGACAAGCAGGGTCTTTCCTGTCATCCAGACAAGACCGGTCAAAGTGCAGCCCATAGCCTTGCCCTGATGTTCTTCAAAAGCTTTCCGGTTGAGTTCTCCACTGATTTCCTTGAGCTTCGTCTCCAAAGAAGAAGCGCTTTGCCCGACGGACCTGTCCAGCAGGAAAGCCCGAAGGGTCTCAAGCGTGAACTGGCTGGCATATTCCCCGCTCTCGTGGCCACCCATCCCGTCCGAGACAAGCAGGCAAAAACTCTCATCATCAGAGACTTCCTTGTCTATATTCAATAAACTGTCCCTGATAAGGTACATCCCGACAGAGGCCATGTCCTCATTGTTGTCCCTGACCATTCCGACATCAGAGACGCAGCTGATTTTCAGTTTCATAGGCTATTCAACAGTGAATTTTAAAGTGGCTATCTTAAGTTTCTGGCCCTTTCGAAGGGTGTACCATTTTTCTTTCTCCAGCTTAACCCCGTCGATGGCCGTGCCGTTGGTCGAACCCAAGTCGCGGATCTTCCACTCGCCATCCTCAAAAGCCAGTTCTCCGTGATGTCCGGAGACATATTGACAACTCCCAAGTTCCGGGAATATTCCTCCGCTTCTTCCGAACTCTCCTTCCTTGACAGAGATCGTCATGTCTTCACCTTTTAGGATCAGGGCCGGTTTGAGCTGGCTTAAGTCAATCTTTCCCAAAGATTTAGATCCCGCGCTGAAGAATTCCTCGGCACTGATGAGCGACTCCCCGCACCTAGGGCAGGAGACACCTTTCTTGGGCTGCCTGCACTCCGGACAGAACATCAGGTGCTTCCCGCAGAGATCGCAGTAACGGCTGTCGTCATCTATAATTCCTTGACAGAACGGACATTTCATAGCAAATCCTCCTTTGTTATCGTCTTTGGCCTGGAACCCTCATAGGCTGCCTGCCTGTCGGCGCCACCATCAGAAAGCTCCTTCATTTTTGAATATGCCCGCGTGGCCACGGCCGACTTCACTTTCCCGAACAAGTTGCGGACATCCCTTCCGTTGCCGAAGTCGGACGCCCTGTTTCCGTACATTTCCCTGAACTTGTCCATAAGGCTCTTTTCGGCTTCGGACTCAATGGAATAACCCTCCTTACGGCAGTAGAGACGGAATATGTCCATCAGTTCCTCAGGCTTGTAGTCCTCGAAGGTGATTGTTTTCGTGAAGCGGGACTTGAGCCCGGAGTTGGAGTCCAGGAACCGCGACATTTCCCTCGTGTAGCCTGCCGCGATGCACACGAACTTGCCTTTTCGGTCCTCCAGCAGCTTGAGCAACTCGGTGACGCACTCGTTGCCGTAACTGTCGTTGTACCCTTGGATCAATGAATATGCCTCATCGATGAACAGGATTCCTCCCATCGCCCTGTCCACGACCTCTCTGGTCTTGGGGGCTGTCTGGCCGACGAAACTGGCCACCATGTCCGCGCGGGAAACCTCGATCACATCCGGTCTGGAGATGACCCCGAGAGAGTACAACATCTTGCCCATAAGCCTTGCGACCGTGGTCTTCCCGGTTCCGGGATTGCCGAGGAACAGGTAGTGGTCCGGGGTGATGGCGGTGAACTGCCCGCCGGAGATCTCGCTGTCCATCTTTCTCTGTCTCATCTCATTGAGCATGGAACGGATTTCGTTCTTGACGCTTTCCAGTCCGATGAGCGAATCAAGCTCCGCAAGGCATTCATCTTCGGACGCGATCTTCGGCTCCTTGAACGGAATGTCTTCCGGAAGGATCGTGAAGAAACTGTCCTTGGTGACCTGGTCATCCGGAAGGGCGTTGACCCTTGTCCCGATGTTCCCGAGCACGCTGTCGAGCATATTCCTGGCCTCCCTCGCATTGCCGAAATCCTTGCCGGACTTCTCCGCCGAGAGTTTCCGGAATGCCTTCAGAGCCTTGTCCAGAGTGCCGTCGGCGAAGGTGTAGCCCTGTCCATCGGCCATCCTGCGGAAAATCTCCGTCAGCTCCTCAGGAGTGTAGTCGTCTATGTTGATCTTGTGGGTGAAACGGCTGGCGAAGCCTTCGTTGGCCTTCATCAGGTTGCGCATCTTGTCCTTGTACCCGGCACAGACCACCACAAACTTGCCTCGGTCGTTCTCCATCCTGACCATCAGGCGCTCCAGGGCCTTGATTCCTTCGGAATCCGAGCAGTGGCCCGTGTCGTCAAACGGAGCGAGGGCGTAGGCCTCATCGATGAACAGAACCCCACCCATAGCTTCATTCACCGCCTTGTCCATGTTCTTGTCCGACTCGTTGGCGTAGGTGCCGACGATGTCCTTGCGGCTTTTCTCAACGACTCTGTCTGTCGAGCATATTCCCATGGCCTTGAACAACTTGCCGAGCACTCTGGCCACGGAGGTCTTTCCGGTTCCCGGGTTGCCGGTGAGGATGATGTTCACAGGACGGATGGCCGCCTTGCCTCCGAACTCCATCCTCCGCCGCTGGAAGCGCATCTCCTCCGCAAGATCCCTCAGCGCCTTCTTGACGGTCTCCATTCCGACAAAGGAGTCCAGCTCCTTCATCACGCTCTCCACAGAGATCTCCTTCGTGCCCTCAGGGCCGGCGATGTCCTCCCAAGTCAGGACTTTGCCGGAACGGGCATATTCATCATCACTCATTTCCGCCGTTCTGGCGCAGAGCCTCTCGAAGCAGCGGTCGAACGTGTTGCGCACCTCGCGGGCGTTGCCGAAGGTGTCCGTGCGGCTCAGGTACATCCGCTCGAAATATTTCCCTACCTTTCCAGAGGCTTCCTCTGTAAGGGATAACCCCTTCTTTTTCACCATATTCAGGAATATCTCGGTGAGTTCCCCGCCGTTGTAGTCCTTGAACTCGATTTTCTTCTTGAATCTGGAGTCGAGCCCGGAGTTGGAGCGCAGGAACATCGTCATCTCCTTGGTGTAGCCGGCGATGATGCAGATGAAGTCCCCGGCCCTGTTCTCAAGGTACGGCAGCAGGGTGTCGATTGCCTCCTGGCCGACCTTGTCGTCGTCACCTTGTTTCAATGAATATGCCTCGTCGATGAACAGGATTCCTCCCATCGCGCTGTTGATTACCCTCTCGGTCTTGAGGGCCGTGTCGCCGACGTACTGCGAGACAAGGTCTTTGCGCATGACCTCGACCAGGTGACCGCTCGGGAGCACCTGAAGGCTGCCAAGGATGTCGGCGAAGAGCCTTGCGATCGTGGTCTTGCCGGTGCCGGGGTTGCCGGTGAAGACGAAATGGCTTTTCAACTGCACAGGCCTGCCCGGATTGTCCCTTTTCTGTCTCTTTATGCTGTCGATGATTGACTGTATCTCGTGTTTTACCTCTGCCAGGCCGGTGAAGGCGTTGATCTTGTCCATGATCTCCTCTTCGGTGAGCTCCTTGAATGGCTCTCCCGGGATGTCCGTTTCCTCTATCACGTTTCCACCCCGGCTGAACATGTTGAAGGCGCTTTCCTCGGCGATCTTTCCGGCAAGGATTCCATTTTCCTTGGTACACCCGTCCCGGAACATCTTCTTGAAGACCAGCCCGAGTTTCCTATCGGCGTCGGAGCTGATAGGTGTGCGGAATTTATCCTTGACCAGTGACACGCAAAGAGTCTTGAGATCGCTGTCCTTGAAAGGCACGATGTGAAATCGGAACTCAAAGAGGGACAATGCGTTGCTGTTGGCGCTGATAAATGTTCCGAAACCGTCCTCAAGACCGCACAGGATCACCACCGGCATGTTCACATCGGTCTTCATCCTCGCGAAGAGTTTGTCCAGCTGCGAGGAGCCGCCCTTGGCGTTCACCAGATTCTGACAGTTCGTGACCACAAGCACTCCGGTCTTGATTTTGGCGAGATTCTCGTCCAGTTTGGAATTGAACTCATTCCAGTCGGCGGCGTCCACGGTCTTTGGCCTGAGGCTCTCCGTGATCTTATTGTGATAGAGGACTCCGGCCAGTTTTCCGGCCAGATAGGTCTTGCCTGTGCCCGTCTCTCCGGTGATGATGCAGTCAAGCCCCGGCCTGACATCGCTTCCGGTCCGTTTGCGGAACTCCGCCGTCTGCTCGCAGCGCTTTGTGAAGTTCGCCAACGGCTCTCTGATGCAGTCCTTGGCGATCATCCCGTCCCCGGTCACTGAGGTCGCTGAGCCTGTCGAAGCGACCGCTACAGATGCTCCTCCAGTTCCGCCCATTCCGGTCACTTCGACAGGCTCAGCGACCGAAACCGCCAGTCTCTCTCCACACCATTTGCAGTACGAAGCCTCATTCCTGTTCGTCTTCCCGCACTTCTGACACGTCTTCATGAATCTTTTCTGTTATTTTGTTGATGGTGTTTCCGATTTTTGGATGATTTTCGGTGATTTTCTCCGTGTCACCGATCTTGGGGATGGATGCGATAGGGAAGAGCAGCAGGAAGGTCGTTATCCCTGCCAGAACCAGATGCTTCAGCTTGTGAAGCAAACTTTTCAGGTACTTGGAGCGGTAGAACTTCTCGTTGGCGAACAATGAGGAGACGAATTTGTCCTCCGTAAGATCGAACGCATAATGCAGAGGCTCCAGAATGGTCTGATCCTCATTCGGATTCCACATCTTCCTAAGTTCGGAAGCTCCCTCGCCACGGGAGAACATCTGTATGGCGAACCATACGATCGCCGCGACCACAGCCGCGATCGTCACATAGATGATGTACTTTCCGAGGAACCATTTGCAGAGGAAATAGAGGGCGATGGTCAGAATGATGTATGTGAATATGTAGTTGAAAAAATTCCTGTCGTAGCTCTCTTTGTTGAAGAAGATGTTCAGCAGCAGCGGGAGTGCGATTCCTCCGCCCCAGACCCAGTAGACTGACTTGCCGACATTATCCAAGACAGGATAGTCTATGGCTCCGATGACGAGCATAAGCAGCATCGCAAGACATGGAACAAGCCAGACTGCCACGGCCGCGATCTTTTCCAACAATCCCAGCAGCAGGACAGGAGGAGGCAGCTGATGCCATCCGACAGCCGTCATCGCCTTGTTGTAACGCTTGAAGTTCTCGTCATCCTTGTCGTATTTGCCTATGAGTTTCAAGTACTTGACTGTGAATCTTTCGTAGGTGAGCCGCTTGCTCAGATCCCTTTTGGGATTCTCTTGCAGTTTTACGGCGAACCAGACGTCCAAGGCATAGAAGTCAAGTGCCTCACTGATCTCGTCTTTTTTGATCTTCTTCAGGTCGTCAAGCTCATAGACTGTCTCTCCGGAGGCCGGGAAATAGAACTGCGCTCCGTCCGCAAGTCCCTCCGCCGCCTTCATCATGGCGATGTCCTCATTGTAAGGTCCTGATTTCCCGATGTTGTCCGGACTGTTGTAGTCCGTGCAGTAGGTGACCCACTTGTCCTGCGCGGCGAACCTGTCCCCCTTGCTGATGAAGAACTTGTGAAGATAGGAATCCTTGTAGTCACCTTGGAACGACTTGAGCAGCAAGTCGGCCAGCGAGGCTGGGCACACTCCGGAATAAGGATTTATGTCTGAGTACCAATCCTTGTACATCTTGTCCCTTTCACTGTCGAAGACGCAGCGATAGGCGCAGAAGGCGATGTTGATTAGCAGTCCGATCGATTCCCCGTCCATCGCGTAGTTGGGATCTTTTGGATCCGTGATCAGACTGATGTCAGCCGCCGGGTTGATGGTCTGGATGACCAGTCTGTACAGCATCTCGTAGTCCTTGATACCCTTGCGTACCTGCAACAGCCTGTCGGCGTCTTTCTCGGAGAAGACCCTGACCATCTCGGCGAACCCGAGCGAGCAGAGAAACTGCTTGTCCTCATCCGCCACGACCCTATATTCAGAGCAGAATCTCACCACGTCCGTGATGTTGTAGCAGTCCACCTCGGTGAACTTTTCCTCCTTGCCTGTCTTCTTACCTTGGAGGGTGCGGAAATATTTCCGATCGTATATTCCCCAGACAATCACGCTTTTGGCGTAGCCGAAACTGTCCTTCAGGGCGGCGCAGGTCCTTGAATATATTCCTTCAGTCTCCTTTTTCCCCTGACGCGCCTCGCAGTAGAGGTAAACCGGGTTGTTCCTGTCGCTGAGGTTCGAGCCGAGGTTGCCGTCGCCGTTGAGGAGTTTGTTGACGTTCACGCAGACATTCCCGTTCCGGTTGTAGAACGGCAGCTGGGGATCGAGCGCAAGAGCGGCGGCATAGAGCCCCGCCAGCTGGTTTTTCGGGTAGATCCTTTCCACGATGTCGTTCAGCTTCACCTCCATCTCCGGCATCACACGGCTGATCCATGCGCTGATCTTTCCTTTGTACAGATAGGCTGTTCCGAGTGTCTGGTCCTCCATCATGAACCGGGCCAGTTCCTTGGCCGTGTGGGCGATCTTGTTCTTGCCGGAGTCAAAGACAATGCGCAGGACCTCGGCATCTTCGACCACCGGAACATTCTCGCCCTCAAGTGTCCTTCGGATCTCATCGTAACTCCAACGGTTTTCCGGCTTGCCGACGAGAAGCCCTCTGGTGATTGTCCGCAGAGGTTCGGGCATGTCATCCGGCACAGGCAGCTTGCCTTGGATCTTGAGCTTCACCAACTCCGGCTCCTTCTTGCGGAACTCGCTGTCTCCCATCCACATGGAGAGCACTGACATTCCGAGGGCATAGTAATCCGCCGCCGCCGTCATTATCGCATAGGTGACATCTCCGATGCGGGTGGTGTTGGCGTAGAGTTCCGGCGCGGCGTAGATCACGGTCCTGGACTGCGGAGTGTTGACGCTGCCGTCCTCACCGAGGATGTCAGCGATTCCGAAATCAGAAAGCACGACCAGGCCTGAGGCCTTGTCGGTGTAGAGAATGTTTTCAGGTTTGACATCCTTGTGCAGCAGCCCGACCTTGTGCAATTCGCTTAGGTTTCTGGCGGTCATGGTTGTGATGCGGAGAATGGCATCCGCATCTTTGCGGAGGTCGTAGCCTGCCACCGAGCCGTCATTGCACAGTGGCATCAGGACGTAGCCTCTGTCGGTTCCGTCAAGATTGACCGTTCCGCTTTCAAGAATATCCACAATCGCGGCCTTCCCTTTAAGCCGCTCCAATCTTTTAAGAATATCCTTGCTCACGCCATTGCCCCTGCGGTACAGTTTTAGGGCGAATTTCCCTTTCGCCGAGCTGACCACATAGACCTCCGCCTCGCCTCCGTTGCCGATCAGTCTGTCAACGCTGTAACGGTTGCCTTCGAGTGTGATCTCTTCTTTGGCTTGAACCTTGGCGGACTTGCCGGCCACTTTGTCTTGGTCTGGAGCCACCGATGTGCCTCCACATGTGAAAGTGGCTTTCAGTGTGCCCTGCCTCGGGCTGTCCGAAGCCGATTCAGTCCTTTGGATTCCGGTTTCTGTAGTGTCCGCGACCGCAGTGCCGCTGTCTGCTATGGTACCTGCCATAATTTCTTTGTTGTAAGCTGTTATTACCTATGCTATTCAGTCATACCTATTTGAAATCCAGTATCTTTTCTTCCTTATATTCACATACCCATTTCCCTCCGTGCCAAGGCTCGCAGCACTCGCTCGGGCAGTTGTGCCAGCATCCGCAGAAATTACAGACCCAGGCGGTTCTGCTTTTGGTCCGGATGATTTTTTCTACTGGTAATTTTCTGGCTGAGAAATAGTTCCGTTGCTCCTGCGGTGTCGATCCAGCGGGCGGGAGCATCACCTCTAAAGCCTTGTTCAGTTCCTCTTTGATCTTTGAATATTCAGCCCTCAGCTCAGCCTTGCTTTTCGGCCGCTGCTTTACAACCGGTCCCTGAGCCTGTCGAATGCCCGGTCCCTGAGCTTGTCGTATTGCCGGTCCCTGAGCTTGTCGAAGGGCCGGTGCTTTGACCGCTTTGACCGCTTCGACAGGCTCAGCGACCTCAGCGACCCCAGCGACCCCAGCGACCTCAGCGACCGGCCTTTCCTGCCGCCTCAGCGTAGTCTTCTCCAGCAGCTCCTTCAGCCGCAACACATCTTCCGGCAACTCAATCTCCTTGTTGTCTGATTCCGGAACATCTTGTCCCCCAGCGTCAATCATCGCCAGCAACTCAGCTGCCTTAACCGCCAGATCAGCCGCCTTGAGGAACTGAGGATCCTTTTGCGCCCTCTCCAACTCCTTCTTCGCCGCAAGCGTCAAAGGCTCGTTGCATTTCCGGCAGAATCCGCCGGCGTTTCTCGCCCCGCATTTCGGGCAGACAATCCCGCTCCTGCTCATCCCGCATTCCGGACACTCATCCTCTCCACGAGGAATGTCCGCTCCGCAGAACGTGCACCAATCGACAAGCGAATGACCGCAGGACGGGCACCATTCCCAACTTTTCTTCACCGGTTGTCCGCAATAAGGACACCCAGTGTCATCGGATGATGCGCGGATCTCCTTCACCTGATCCAGAATGCTTTCCTTGTACAGTTCTTTTTGCCTGAGTTGGGGTTCCATATTCATGAATATTAGTCTTTCGGAAGTTTGATGACAAACTCCGAGATCACCGGGTAGTGGTCGGAAATGTACTTAACGCCGAATTTCGGCTCGTCAATCACGTTGAAAGTCCGCGCTTCAGTGTTGCGGTAGAAAAGATGGTCGATGCTTGCAGGCTTTCCTTCTTTGCGCCCGAAGTTATTGAAGGAAGGAGTCTTGTCGGCTTTCTTCACTGTGCCGGCAGCTTCCTGGAGGTACGAACCGAGAGGCTTGAGGGACTTGTCCCCACTTTGGGCATTGAAGTCACCTGTCAAGAAGACGACGGCATCGCTGCCGGCTATCTCCTTGATTTTTTCCACAATCAGGTCAGAACTTTCCTGACGTGATTTCTCCCCGATGTTGTCAAAATGAGTGTTGAAAAGGAATATGATCTGTCCGGATTTCCTGAAACGGAGTTTGACCCAATTGGCCGTTCTGACATATTCAGCGTCCCAGCCCTTTTTCTCGGGAGTCTGATCCTCGTTGAGCCAGAACGAGCCATAATCAAGAAGTTCCAGCCTGTCCGCACGGAAGAGAATCGGGTTGAACCCGGCCTCGGCCTCTTCATTGATTGTGCCAGGCTTGGTACTGCCGTCAATCATTATGTATTTAGGCAGTTCTTTCATTATGAAAGATTTCTGCCCGATCGTAGCCTCTTGGAGTCCCAGAATGTCGGGGGAGTATTTTCTGATGGCCTTGACGCATCCGTCCTTGCGGCTTTCCCAGTTTTGTTCCCCTGTGTCCGTGGACAACTGGATCCGTATGTTGAACGACATCACGCTGGCCTTCTCGCTCTTGGCCTTCGCATTGATTCCAGACAGGGTCAGAACCATTACGACCGCTGTCACCAACAAAAATATTCTTCTCATAAACCAAAAACCTTTTTTTGCAAGCGTTAAAATATGTCGCCACGGTGGCGAGAATATTTTGGTGTCGCTTAGCGGGTGATTCTTGCCACCCAGCCTCCGCCGGGAGCCATGTGGATTTTAACCATCCCGTCCGCCGGGATTTGAGCGGAAGTTTTCTTGTAGTCTCTGGCCGCCCTGTCGGCGTTAATTCCGTCCTGGAAGACGGTCATATTCCCGCCTCCGATGAAATTCAGGTTAAGGGTAAGGTCCCGCGCGTCCCAGTTGGTCAGCGCTCCGACGTACCAAGTGTCCCCGCTCCGGCGGGCGACGGCGACATATTCACCGATCTCTCCGCAAACCGGAACTGTCTCGTCCCAGACAGTAGGGAAGTCCGCGATGAACTCCGTGCACTCAGGCTCGCCCATGTAATTGGAAGGGGAGTCGCAGAGCATTGTGAGCGGCGCCTCGAAGATGGCATATTCAGCAAGTTGGCGGCATCGGGTGCCCTGACTCATCGCCTCCGATCCGACAGGGTGGTAGTTCTTCTTTATGGCGTTTCGCATCGCCCCTTGGGTGTAGTCCATCGGTCCGGCCACCATTCTGACGAAAGGGATCGTCACATCGTAGGTCACCTCATCATAGCCCTCCGGGCTCCATTTCAGCTGCTCCAGTCCGGCGACACCCTCAAAGTTAAGCACATTCGGGTAGGTCCTTTGGATTCCGGATGGCTTATAAACTCCGTGGAAATCAATCAGTAAGTGATTCTCGGCGGCAATCCTCGCCATCCTCTCGCAGAACTCCACGGCCTGTTGGTCGTCCCTGTTGATGAAGTCGATCTTGAAGCCCTTGAAGCCCATCCGCGCATAGTGGCTCATCGCCTTCTCAGGATTCTTGACGATGCTGTTGTAGCTGGCCCAGAGGATGATGCCGACATCCTTGCCGTTCGCGTAGGTCACGAGTTCCTCCAGATTGATGTCGGGGTTGATCAGGAAGAGGTTCGCCTTGGCTCTCTGTGCCCAGCCCTCGTCCATGATGATGTACTCGATGCCGTGCGCGGCCGCGAAGTCGATGTAATATTTATAGGTCTCCGTGTTGATCCCGGCACGGAAATCCACACCGTACAGATTCCAGTCATTCCACCAGTCCCAGGCCACCTTGCCCGGCTTCACCCAGCTCCAGTCCTTGCTCTCGTCAGCCGGAGTTGCAAGCTGCCAGACCAAATCCATGTCCATCAATGACTTGGCGTCTTGAGTGATTCCGATGACTTTCCACGGGAATTTCTGTCCGGCCTCGACCTTGGCGATGTAGTCGGCGTAGTCCATGTCTTGGTACACATATACCCCGTTAGGCCGCAGCCCGATCGGGTAAGGCGCGCGGACGCTCTTCAGCTCCTTGCCTCCCTTACCGTTCAGGAACATTCCAGGATAGCCGAGCAAGTCGGACTCGGTGATGACGAGCTTCACCCCGTCGGTCGCGTCCACCGTCATCGGAAGGAACGCCAGCATCGCAGGGTCCATTTGTGACAGATGAATATGCTCGTACGTGTTTTCGAACGAGTTTACGAACTGCTGCTTGAACGTCTTCCCTTCAGCATCCTTGACGTAAGGCACCCATGCGGTCCAGTCCTCGGCGAAATTGAATTCGGTAATCTCGTCAGTCACGGTGAATTCCCCGGACTTGGCAGTTGAGACGAACCTGTAGGCCACCCCGTTGTCAAATGCCCTGAACTCCACATTGTAGCCCTTGAACTCCAGTGTCAGGAAATTGTAAACGTCATCCACTGTGGCCTTCTTGTAGTTTATCGCCGGGATTCCCTTGACATCGTGCGACCCTCTTCTGACCCTGCGGACCTTGTCCGATGTTCCTCCGAACATTGTTCCGTCATCGAAAGCCATGGAAATCCTGGAAGGTGCCAGAAGCGCTGTTCCGTCACGGCTGACTGAATATCTAAGCCCATCCTCTGCTGAGACTTCCGTTACAATCCTCCCGTCCGGAGAGGAAAGCGACCAGGTGTTCCGCGCCCCGAAGGCCGCCAAAGGCATGCAAATGATTATCGCCGCCGCTGAATAGAATTGTTTCAGTGTCATATTCCTGTCAATATGTATTGAATTTGTAAATATAAGCATTCTTCCGCAATAATTACTTACTTTATCCGCCAGGGCAGAGTCAAAAAGCAAGTGCAACATTACAACATAAATTTGAATCTTCCGCCTGACAATACACCTGAAACTGCCAACGAGAACTTATCGTTCCTTTTTTGCCGATCTCCTGTAGCCGTCATCCGGAACTGTCTAATGGGGTTTCATTGCGGTTTTCTTGTTTATACCCTTGCGACAACTATGAAAATTTAACACTTGTCGCAAAACAATAAAATTTATTCTTGTGCGGTAACTCATTTTTTTTTACCTTTGTCGCAAAGCAATAATGAATATGTCGAATGAGATCATAGGACGGGAATTGGAAATCAGACTGCTTGAAGAATGCTATCAATCAAGTAAGGCTGAATTGGTTGCGGTTTACGGCAGAAGGAGGGTCGGGAAGACCTATCTTGTAAAGAGCCTTTTTTATGACAGGTTTGATTTCTTTGTAACGGGGCAATACGAAGGCAAGCTCCGGGACGAACTATATTTGTGGAACCGGAAACTGGTTGAATCTTCCGGAAACTTCTACCCGTTGCCGCGTGATTGGAATGAGGCGTTTGAACAGCTGAAGCACTACATCACCACGATTCAGAAGAAAAGAGTAGTGATATTCATTGATGAAATGCCGTGGCTGGACACTCCTAAGTCTAAATTTGTCAGGGCTTTTGAATATTTTTGGAATGATTGGGCCTCCTCGCGGAATGAGCTTATGGTGATTATCTGCGGTTCTGCGACGACATGGATGAATGACAATGTCATTTCCCAGAAAGGCGGACTTCACAATCGTGTCACCCGGAAAATAAAGTTGTCTCAGTTCAATCTCCACGAGACTTCTCTTTTCCTTGCCAAGAAAGGCATCAAGTGGACAAACCACCAGATCGCGGAGTGCTATATGATTCTGGGAGGCACCCCGTATTACCTTGATCTGCTTCGCAAAGGTTATAGTCTGCCACAGAATGTCGATTTCTTGTTTTTCTGGAACAATGCGGAACTGGATGGTGAATATGATGTCCTGTTGAAATCCTTGTTCAAGGACTCACAGACATACCGGCGTGTGATTGAACTTCTTGCTAAGCGCTCCAAGGGTATGACAAGAAAGGAGATGTGCGATGAACTGAAATTTTCCGATGGCGGGGCGTTCACAGCCATTCTCGATAATTTGAGGAATTGCGATTTCATCAGGTCATATTCAGCGTTCGGAAAGAAAGACAGGGACACGATGTACCAGCTTGGTGATATGTTCATCCTCTTCTATCTCAAGTTTGTCAAGAATAGTGGCGGCAAAGACGAGGCTTTTTGGTCGAATTCAATTGATGACCCGGCGAGACGGGTTTGGTCAGGATATGCCTTTGAGCAGCTCTGTCTCAGTCATATTCCCCAAATCAAAGAAGCCTTGGGCATCCGTGGCATTCTCAGCAATGTCTGCTCCTGGTACAAGAAGGGAAACAGCGCAAAGGGCATAAAAGGGCATCAGATAGACATCTTGATAGAACGCCGGGATCAGGTGATAAATGTCTGCGAGGCAAAATTTTCCAACAGGCCATACGTCGTGACCGGAAAATATCTTCAAGAGATGTTTGAACGGATGGAGGATTTCCGTGACACAGTGAAGACCAACGCTGCCCTTCATCTCACAATGATAGCGTCAGCCGGACTTGCCACTAATGAATATTCCGGTGAAATCCAGAGCGTTGTGACGCTTGATGATCTTTTTAAGAACTGATTGCTACTCCGCTGAGGTTTGCGTTGATTATGCCCAGAGCGGTGTCGGCGGCTACGACAGTTGGGGGCCAGACAGGATAACGACAGATGTCTTTGGAACGGCTAGGACAATTCGTTCCGCTTCGCGGTTGTGCCGGGTAAGGCAATGAGTGCCGAGAAACCTATGCGTTATGATTTTTAGGCGATTTTCGACTAATTGTAATATCTTTGCAGAAGAAAAATATTAACACTAAGTAATGATGAAAATCAGAAATTTGTTTGCCGTTCTATCGCTTGTTCTGGCGGTATCTTGTGTCACTTCAAAAGAGGAAGGTCCGATCAAGGTCGAGACTCCGGCACGTCCTGCAGGCCAGGAGAATGTCCTTGGGCTTACTGTCCCTGCGATGGACACAGTACGGGTCGGATTTGTCGGCATCGGAATGCGCGGCTCGGGAGCCGTGGAGCGTTACACTTATGTCCCGGGAGTGAAGATCACCGCCCTCTGTGATGTCGAGGCGGACAGAGTGGAGAAGGCCCAGAAGACATTGGAGGACAGAGGATTCCCTAAGGCGGCAGGATATTCTGGAAGCACCGAGGCATATAAGGAGCTTTGCGACCGTGATGACATAGACCTTGTGTACATCTGCACAGACTGGAAGCACCACGTTCCGATCGCTCTTTACGCTATGGAGCATGGCAAGAATGTCGCTGTCGAGGTTCCCGCCGCCGCCACTCTGGAGGACATCTGGGCTCTTGTGAACATGTCCGAGAAGACCCGCAAGCACTGTATGATGCTTGAGAACTGCTGCTATGATTTCTATGAGATGACCGTCCTGACTATGGCTCAGAAGGGTCTGTTCGGCGAGATTATCCATGGAGAGGGATCCTACCATCACAATCTGGATCCGTTCTGGGATGCCTACTGGAGCAACTGGCGACTTGATTTCAACAAGGCCACCAAGGGTGATGTCTATTCCACTCACGGACTCGGTCCGGTCTGCCAGGTCATGAATATTCATCGTGGAGACCGCTTCAAGACTCTCGTGGCGATGGAGACCAAGACGGTAAACGGCCCTAAACACGTCGAGGCCAAGACCGGGGAGAAATGCGATGATTTCCAGAACGGTGACCTTACAATGACGATGATCTCCACGGAGAAGGGCAAGACCATCCTTGTGGAGCACGATGTGATGACCCCGCGCCCTTACAGCCGTATGTACCAGATTGTCGGCAGCGACGGCTACGCCGGTAAATATCCAACCCGGCAGATTTGTCTGCGTGACAATGCCGCCGAAGGTGCTTCCACGGATTTCCAGAATCTTGGCCGCGAGGTTGTCTATTCAGGAGACAGGCTGAAAGCCCTGATGGAAGAGAACCGGAATCCTATCCTGACTCCTGAGCTTGAAGCTCTTGCGAAGCAGGTCGGTGGCCACGGCGGAATGGACTTCATCATGGACTACCGTCTGATCTACTGCCTCAGGAACGGCCTTCCTCTCGACATGGATGTCTATGACATGGCCGAATGGTGCTGCCTCACCGAGCTCGGAAGGATCTCGATGGAGCACGGCAACGCCCCGGTCGAAGTTCCGGACTTCACCCGTGGCGCATGGGACCAGATCAAAGGCTTCTCCTACGCCTTCGCCAAATAAGATTACTGTGGCGGATAACTGATTGTTTGTCAGTATAATAAGTAATGACCTTGGGCTTAATTCAGCTCAAGGTCATTGCTTTTGTCGTTGATTGTTAAGGCTTTATCCGCCACGCTGAATTAGCGGAAGTCTTCGTACTCGGGCATTCCGAGGCTTGAGATGAAGTCCTTGAACTGTTTGTCATCCTTTGGGCAGACCAGAAGGACATCACCGGTGTCTACCACTATATAGTCTTTGAGGCCTTTGATGGCATAGAGCTTTTTCTTGTCGCCGCAGACCAACATGCTGTTCTCGTTGCCCTCGCCAAGAATCTTGTCCGTGAACACGACGTTTCCGTCTTTTGTCTTGTGTCCTATGTTCTTGAAAAGGGATGCCCAACTGTCTATGTCTGACCAACCGAAGTCTCCACAGTAGAGCCATGCTCGGTCGGTCTTCTCCATCACACCGTAGTCAATCGAAACTTTCGGGCAGTCTGAATATGCCTTTTCAAGGAATAGTTGTTCCTTGTCGCTTCCCAAAGCGTCTTCCCAACCGGCGAACAGTGACGTGACATCGGGGATATATTTCTCCATTTCCTCCTTGATCACAGAAGCCTTCCATGCGAATATTCCTGAATTCCAGTAAAACTCTCCTGTCTTGCAGAACACTTCGGCAAGAGCCTTGTCAGGTTTTTCGGTGAATGTCTTCACTTTCAGAGGAGAGTCCGGGCCGGCTGCTTCCTTGTTTCCTAAGGCCTGGATGTAGCCGTAACTTGTGTCAGGTTCTGTAGGATGGATTCCTATTGTCATAAGGACCGGTTTGCTTTCGGCATATTCCATTACCTTAAGCATGGAGGTCTTGAAATTGTACTCATCTGAGATGATGTGGTCCGCCGGGGTGGCGATGATGGTCGCGTCAGGGTCCCGCTTTAGGATGCTGTAGGTCGCGAAGGCTATGCACGGGGCGGTGTTGCGGGCGTATGGCTCCAGAAGGAGGTTGCTCTCGGGAAGCTCAGGAATCTGGGCGTGGACGAGGTAGGAGAACCTGGCCAGAGTGACCACGAATATGTTCTTTGATGGAACTATCTCTGAAAAACGCTCGTAAGTGCTTCTTATGAAGGATTTTCCGGTTCCTGATATGTCCAGGAACTGTTTTGGTTTCGATT
This sequence comes from uncultured Bacteroidales bacterium, assembly GCA_934667175.1. Classification (GTDB taxonomy): domain Bacteria; phylum Bacteroidota; class Bacteroidia; order Bacteroidales; family UBA932; genus Cryptobacteroides. The sequence goes on from CAKULN010000008.1 coordinate 87,287, forward strand.
CTCTGCTTATCGGCCAGAAACGGTTCGCGGTGCCTCCGGCCATGATTACGCAGTAGTGGTTATTGTTGTTCATTGTATCTTGATGCTTAGCAATATGTTTCTAAATCGTACGGTCACTTCGACAGGCTCAGTGACCGCTTTCCCGCTTCGGTCGCCGAGCCTTAGGTTGCTGAGCTTGCCGAAGCATGGTCGCCGAGCCTTCGGTTGCCGAGCTTGCCGAAGCATGGTCGCCGAGCCTTCGGTCGCTGAGCTTGCCGAAGCATGGTTGCCGAGCTTGTCGAAGCACAGAAGCATCGTCTCGTCAGAGGTACATCGGATAAAAAGCGTTCGGAAACCATTCCACAATCTCCTTCCCTCCGTCAAA
>CAKULN010000009.1 GCA_934667175.1 uncultured Bacteroidales bacterium
TTTGTCCGGACAGTCCGGTCGCATCGGCAGGCTCAGCGACCGCGGTGTGGAAGTCCGAACTTGAATTGTCCGGTCGCTTCGGCAGGCTCAGCGACCGCGGTGTGGCAGTCCGGACTTGAATTGTCCGGTCGCATCGGCAGGCTCAGCGACCGCGGTGTGGAAGTCCGAACTTGAATTGTCCGGTCGCATCGGCAGGCTCAGCGACCAGTCGGTGGCTCAGAATCTTATAATAAATTCCGCGACCTGCTCCAGAAGCCATCCTGGAGTGGAGGTCGCGCCGCAGATCCCGACTTTGTCTTCGTCCTGGAACCAATCCGGCATCAATTCCGAAGGCTCTGAGATATGATATGTGTGCGGATTCCGGGACTTGCATAAATCGTAAAGTACCTTTCCGTTGGAGCTCGAAGCCCCTGAGACGAAGATGATGACATCGTGCTTCGACGCGAATTCCGCCAGTTCCTCATGCCGTGACGCCACCTGAGAACATATTGTGTTATGAACTGTCAGACTGGCTTGACCATATACCGATTCTCCATCGGAAGTCTCAGTTCTTAGCGGTCGCTGAGCCTGTCGAAGCGCCCGTCCAGATGGTTCGACAGAGCTCACCAACCGTGGTTCGACAGAGCTCACCAACCGTGGTTCGACAGAGCTCACCAACCGTGGTTCGGCGGAGCTCACCAACCGTGGTTCGACAGGCTCACCGTCCTGGCGGTTGAACTGCCGGAGCGACTCCGAAAGCACCTTGCAGATCCGGGAATATTCCACAGGACTCTTGGTGGTCTGGGAGAAGATCTCCACGGGACAGTCAGTGCGGATGATGCCGTCATCAAGGGCGGAGCGCAGCATCCCGATGTTCTCGATAACTATAGCGTCGCCCCCGACCTGCCCCAGCAGCCCGAGCACTTCGGCATGGCCTATCTTCCCGAAGATGATGATCTGCCCTCCCGCCGGCTTGACCCTCTCGTAAGCCTCCCGGATGCTATTCTGAAGTCTCAGAACCACTGGACAGGTGCAATCGATGACCGTCATGCCAAGCTTTGATGCCAATGAATATGTCTGCGGCGGCTCCCCGTGCGCGCGGATGAGAAGGGTCTCGGATGACGGCGTGGGGATATTCATAAGTCCACTTTTGTCGATCGTGACAAGCCCTTTCTCTCCGAGTCGCCGCAGTTCCGCCTCATTGTGGACAATCGCTCCCAATGAGTACAGCGTCTCCCCGGGATGCTCCGCAAGAAATTTTTCGGCACGGCTGATCGCCCTGATCACCCCTCCGCAGAAACCGGAATGCCTCTCTATCTCAACCTGAAGATTCATCGCTCTACTCCAGAATCCCGAAACGGCCCTGTGCAAGTCCTTGGAACCAAACAAGTTCCTCGTGCAGGTTCATGTCCGAGTTGTCCAACACGAAAGCGTCGGCGGCCCTGGAAAGAGGGGAGACCTCACGATGCGAATCAATGTAGTCCCTTTCCCGCAGGTTCTTCATCACGTCCTCCATCGTCGGCTCCTGACCTTTGGCTTTCATCTCATCGAAGCGCCTGCGCGCCCTGACCTCATCGCTTGCGGTCATGAATATCTTCAATTCGGCGTCCGGGAACACAGTCGTGCCGATGTCCCGTCCGTCCATCACGACCCTTTTCCTGCGCCCGAACGCGTGCAGACGCTCGTCGACATATTCCCTGACAAAAGGGATCGCCGAGACCGGGCTGACGTGGCCTGATACCTCAAGGGTGCGGATCTCTTTTTCCACGCGCCTCTCTCCGATGAAAGTCCCTCCGGTCTTGAAATCGAGATCCAGTTCCGGAAGGGCTGCCTTGAGGCTGGACTCGTCTATGACTCCGTCCTTCCCGATGAGGCCTTTCTCGATGGCGTACAGGGTCACTCCACGATAGAGGGCTCCTGAGTCCAGGTAAAGGAATCCGAAATGTTCAGCTATCAGTCTGGCAAGGGTGCTCTTGCCTGTTGATGAGTAGCCGTCTATGGCTATGATGATGTCCGGTAGTTTCATACGGCAAAATTATCAATTTTTATGTAAAATTCCTTTTCATTTCCCTAAGAAAGAATTTTGTCCGATATTTGTACTGCGTTTTGCCTTGGTTGTCCCACTTATAATGTCGGGAAAGCGAACGTGAATAAAGACGAATTTCTATGAAGATATTGATTGTTGATGACGAAAGGTCCATCAGGAACTCCTTGAAAGAGATTCTTGGAGACGAGGGTTATGACGTGGATGTGGCCGAGGACGGAATGACCGCCCTTGCGATGGTGGACAAGGAAAGGTACAACGTGATCTTCTGTGACATCAAGATGCCCGGGATGGACGGTACCGAAGTCCTGGACAAGATGATGGCAGAGGGCATAGATTCCGCTGTCGTGATGATCTCCGGTCACGGGGACATCGAGACAGCTGTCGAGTGCATCAAGAAAGGAGCTTTCGATTTCATTCAGAAGCCTTTGGATCTGAACAGAATTTTGATAACCATCAAGAATGCCTCCGAGAAGGCGACCATCATTTCCGAGAACAAGAGCTTGAAGAAAAAGGTCTATGGCCAGAGGATGATAGGGGAGTCCGAGCCGATCAGGCACGTGCGCGACATCATCTCCAAGGTCGCCCCTACCGATGCCCGTGTGCTGATTGTCGGCCCTAACGGCTCCGGTAAGGAATTGGTGGCGAGGAGCCTTCATGAGCAGAGTGCCCGCAGTGCGATGCCTTACATCGAGGTGAACTGTGCCGCGATTCCCTCAGAGCTGATTGAGAGCGAGTTGTTCGGCCATGAGAAGGGGGCGTTCACCTCGGCCATCAAGCAGCACAAGGGCAAGTTTGAGCAGGCTGACGGCGGAACCCTGTTTCTGGACGAGATCGGTGACATGAGCCTTGCCGCGCAGGCGAAGGTGCTGCGTGTCCTTCAGGAGAAGAAACTCTCAAGGGTCGGCAGCGACAAGGACATCATCGTGGATGTCAGAGTCGTGGCGGCCACGAACAAAAATCTTCAGGAGGAGATCGCCAAGGGTAATTTCAGGGAAGACCTTTACCATCGTCTCAGCGTCATTGTCATCAAGGTCCCTTCGCTGGACGAAAGAAAATCAGACATACCCCTTTTGGCTGAATATTTTGTCAATCAGATCAGTACCGAATCCGGGATGCCTGTGAAAACATTTTCTCCCGAAGCGATTCAGTTGCTTCAGGAGAAATCTTGGACCGGAAACATCAGAGAGCTTCGCAATGTCGTGGAGCGCCTGATGATTCTTGGAGGCAATCCTGTCAGCGGGCAGGATGTAAAAGATTACGTGAGTCCGATTCAATAGCTTTCTTCAGCGTCGGATCCACGTTGAGGTACATCTTGTAGAAGGCGTTCTCGCCGAGTTTGGAATACCGCCCGACAAGGGCGCGGAGTTGTGGGAGGAGATATTCAGAAGTCTCTTCCCATTCTTTTTGCGTGCAGGTGATGCCGTCTTTCGTGGAGGCATATTCCCGGAAGGCGGAAGGAAGGTTCAGCCTGTCGAGGAAGTTGTTAAGCTCCTTGTAGTCGCTGATGGTGGAGAGAGTGCCTTTGTACCTGTCGAACATCGCCGAGGCAAAACGCATTTGGGTCGCTTTCTTGTTGCAGGCGATGAAGAATTTCGTGGCTCTGGTGGTGTCAACCGGCACGAACACGTCCGGAATGATCCCGCCTCCGCCGTAGACCGTCCTGCCGCCCACGGTCTTGTAGGCCGCTGTGGAATCCACCTTGATGCTGTCCGCATCGTACATCTCACCGTCGGCGTAGCGCTTGTAGATGTCGTACTGGTAGTCTTCTGAATATGGCTTCTGAATGCACCGTCCCGATGGCGTGTAGAACCTCGCCACCGTGAGACGCACTCCTGAACCATCACTGAAATAGACCGGTTCCTGCACAAGTCCCTTGCCGAATGAGCGGCGCCCCATGATGACGCCTCTGTCGTTGTCCTGCATGGCTCCGGCGAAAATCTCGCTTGAGGAGGCCGTGGACTCGTTGATCAGCACTGTCAGGCCAATGTCCTGAAGGATGCCCTTGCCGTCGGCCTTGTAGTCGTCCTTCTTGCGGTGCAGTCCCTGCATATAGACGATCTCGTCACCTTTCTTGAGGAACATGTCGCTGAGCAGCAGCGCCTGATCGAAATATCCTCCGGTGTTGTCGCGCAGGTCGAAAATCAATTTCCTCATACCATTTTCGAGCAGCCCCGCGCTGGCTTGGGAGAACTCGGAAAATGTCGTTCTGGAGAACTTGGAGAGCTTGATGTAGCCGGTCGTGTCGTTGATCATAAAGGACGCGTCCACGCAATGCATAGGAATCTTACCTCTGGTGATCTCAAACGGAATCACCTCGTTCCCTCTTCCGACAGTAACAGTGACCTTCGTCCCCGCCGGGCCTTTCATCCTGCGTACCATGCTGTCCTGTGGAAATTTGACCCCGGCGATGTCCTTGTCCCCGACCTTGAGGATTCGGTCTCCTTGCTGCAGCCCGACTTTTTCGGAAGGCCCCCCAGGAATGACCTCAAGCACGATCGCGGTGTCGTTCGGGACGTTGAACTGGATTCCGATGCCGTCAAAATTGCCGGCCAGATCGGTTTCAGCTTCGGTCAGTTCCACCGGCGGCATGTAGACAGAATGCGGATCAAGCTCAGCCAACGCTGCCGTGATCGCCGCATCGGTGACTTTTTCCACATCTATCGTGTCGACGTAGTTCCTGTCAATCTGGTCAAGGATAAGGTTCAGTTTTCGCCAATCCTGATACTGTACGCGAAGCATCGCCTTTTTCTGGGTGTAGGCATTGTAGGACAGCACGGCGAGCGCCCCCACGGCTATTCCCAGAACAGCGATCCAGACGGAAGATATTCGTTTCATCCTAATCTATTTTTTCGACTTCTATTCCTGCCTTGCGGAGCAGGTCCACCCCGTCAGTGAGACGGTACTCATCCTTGTAGACGACTCTTTTGATGCCGGCCTGGATGATCAGTTTCGAACATTCGATGCAGGGCGAGGCTGTCACGAAGAGAGTCGCTCCAAGGCTGCTGTTACCTGACTTGGCCACCTTGGTGATGGCGTTGGCTTCCGCATGGAGGACGTACGGCTTTGTGGCTCCGTTCTCGTCCTCGCAGACATTCTCGAAACCGGAAGGGGTCCCGTTGTAGCCGTCAGAGATGATCATCCTGTCCTTTACCAGAATCGCTCCCACCTGCCGTCTCTTGCAGTAGGAATTCTTGGCCCAGATCTCGGCCATCTCAAGGTATCGCTGATCGAATTTTTCCATTATTTGTTTCTCTGGTAGAGGTATCTCTTGATGCTGCGCTTAGGAGTCCTTTCGAAATCCTCAGGCATAAACTCTATCTTTTTGATCTGAGCATAGTTAGGGATCTCCTTGTTCATCTCCGGGAGTTGCCCTTTAAGAGTCTTCTCAAGATCCTCGCGGTTCATTCCGTCCAGTTCGGCCTGATGGTAGTCCGGGTAGACGAGGGCAGTCAGACCTCCATTGTCCTCGATGACGAGAGAGTCCACGACGTAGGCGAATGAATTGATCACGGACTCAAGCTCCTCCGGATAGATGTTCTGGCCGTTAGGTCCGAGAATCATGCACTTGGAACGTCCTCTGATGTAAAGGAAGCCTTCCTTGTCGATGACACCCATGTCTCCGGTCCTGAGCCAGCCGTCCTTAGTGAAGAGATCCTTGGTCGCCTCCTCGTTCTTGAAGTAGCCCAAGGCTGTGTTCGGCCCGTGAACCTGAATCTCGCCCTCTATGTTCTCCGGATCGGAGGAGTCGATTCTGATCTCCATGTTCAGAGCGGCCTTCCCGCAGGAGTAGAGCCTCTTGTCGTTGTAGTGGGCATAGGTGATGATAGGAGCGCATTCGGTCATTCCGTAGCCTACGGTGTAAGGGAATGCGATGTCCCAGAAGAACTTCTCGATCTCCTTGTTGAATGCGGCGCCTCCCATGATGACCTCTATGAAGTTGCCGCCGAAAGCGCTCACAAGCTCTCCGCAGATTTTTTTCTGGATCATCTTGTCGATGACCGGGACCTTCAGCAATGTCTTGACCGTCCCTTTCTCGACAAGTTTCTGGAGCTTGGACTTGTAGACTTTCTCGATGATCAGAGGCACGGCGATGATGATGTTCGGCTTGACCTCGGCGAGCGCCTGCATGATGATCTTCGGGCTTGGCACCCTGGTCAGGAAATGCACGTGCGCGCCGATGCACATCTCGAAGAGGAACTCGAACATCATTCCGTACATGTGGGCGGACGGAAGCATGGCGACCACGTTGGTGTGGTTGTCCAGCTCGCTGAGGACGTGCCTGGCGAACTGGATGTTCGAGCAGATGGCTCTGTATGGGATCATCACACCCTTCGAGAAACCGGAACTACCGGAGGTGTAGTTGATCAGAGCCAACTCGTTAGGGGAGTCCTTGTAATAGTTGAGGTCCTCAGGCTCGAAACTGTTCGGGTGGCGTTTGCCGAAATATTCATTCATGTGCTCCCTGGCCTCGGTGATGCGTGGCACCTTTGAATATAGCAGCTGGAACGTGTTGATCCGCACGACAGCGAACAATCCTGGCATCTCGTCGGCGCTGAGTCCTTCCCAGACCACATCGTCAACGAAGAGCACCTTCGCCTCGGAATGATTCACAAGGTAATGGATATTCCCGGGCTTGAACTCGTGCAGGATAGGCACCGGCACGGCTCCGTAGGTCATTGTGGCCAGAAAGCTGACCGCCCAGTTGACCTGGTTGCGTGCGCAGATCGCCACCTTGTCGCCTTTGTGCAGGAAGCATTTCTCGAAGGCGATGTGAAGTTTCTCGATACGTCTTGCCACGTCTCTGTAGCAAAGGCTGACTCCCTGATAGTTGGAAAGAGCCAGTCTGTCCCAATTCTTCCTGAAGCTATCCTCCAGGAGCTTGTTCACTGATTCGAATTTGAATTCGTTCATTTTCTTCGTTTTTATTTGCCGGACTTGAAGGTTCGTTCTTTCCCATCGTAGCAAACCGCGCTGAACCCTTTGTCTGTTATCTCAATCTTACTGTCCGGCCGGATCATCCTGTTGCCCTCGCCTTTGACCAGAGGTTCTCCTCCCGTGAACGGGAAGATCATGGTCTGAGCCGATGTCCTGACCACCCAGTATCTGATGCCATTCCCTTCCAGCAGTTCGGGAAGGCTTTTTATAGTCTCACCGGCCGTTATTCCCTTCCAGGAAGGTACCTGTTTCCCATGCAGATCATAATAGCCTACGGTGTTGTCTGTGTGCAGGAGCATGGCGGTATAGCCTTTCGCTCCCGTGAAATCGTACACGGCCGGTCCTGCCGCAATTTTCTTGCCTGTCTCGGAAGGAAATCCGGAGACGAATCGTCCGAGCCTGTCTATCAAGAACATCTGTGATCCGGCCGCGAAAAGGTACTGGATCTTCCCGTTGTTGTAGTAGTCCACTTCCTGGACGTATCCTCTGATCTTCGACTTGAAGGGAACTCCCCAGACATCCTTGCCGTTCTCGTCCCGCAGACATATTGACAGGTGGCTGTTCTGGTAGAGAGTGTTGATCTTCCCGGTGGCGCAGTTCAAGACCTTGAAGGGCCCTTGCGGCACATTCACGGTCGTGTCTCTCGCGGCGGACAGTGCGACTGTACCTTTGCTTACCTCGATTCTGTCGAGGTTGAGATCCAGTGCCATGCTACCTCCATCGGAGACCACCGACAGGACAACCGGGACGTATGCCGCGCCTCTAAGGATACTCCTGATCCCTTTGGCCATCATCGGTGTGAAGTTGGCGTCAAGCTGATTCGGATCCTCGCTGAGCGAATGGTATATCCATGCGTCGCAGTTCTTTTGCGGGATTCTGTCAAGACCCTCAGACTTCAGCCTGACAGAGAGCGTCTCTTTCAGAAAATCTGTCTCTGAATATCCCGCCACGCAGTCCTCTGACCCGATGACGAGCCACTTCCCGACAAGCTTGCCGGCACTTTCGTCCTCTCCAGTGAAGAGCTCTCCGAAAATGGTTCTGGCAAAGCCGGCGTGGTTGACCGCACTTGCTTTCTCCTCAGACAGCCGGGCGCCGGGTCTCAGCAGGAGGATTTTCCGCAATTTGCCCCCGAAATGCAGGTTGACCGCCGCTATCTCCTTGATGTCAAGCGATTGCGCCCACTCTTCAGCATTCTTTCCGTGTTCCTTTTTCTGGGATTGAAGGATGGATTCGTATTTGTCAAGACGACTTCTGGAATCGAGGTGGTTTCTGTAGGCCTTGATGTAGGCGGTTATGTTGCCGATCGGGATATCGACTATGAAATCCACATTCCCCGGCACCGCGTCAGCGATCTCGACGGAGGATGAGCCGGCGTGGCTGAGGACATTCAGGTAATAATAAGGGTCATTGCTGTAGAGCAGGGTTCCCCGCATCCCCGCCCCGGTTTCGGAGTGCCTGGTGACACGGAAGGCCGTCCATTCGGAGATGTCCTTGACAAAAGCGTTGGCTTTTCGGTGCCTTTTGGAAAGGAATGCGCCCAGAATGTTGTCAGCGTAGGCGTTTGAGAAGAAAATCACATCGTCCCCGGTCTCCATGCCTGACGAGGCGATCTCCTTGAACCCTTTTGTCTCCAGAATGCTGTGTCCCTCCTCGAGGTGCCTGACGGATGAGTTTATGATAGTTTCCGATGAAGAGATGAGGATCAAATCTCCGTTGATCCTGGTCAGCAGGCCTGAAGAGTCCGCCACGGCCAGAAGGTTCTTTAGCTCGGCCGTGCTGTCGGCTATGGCTTTCTTGGCCTCAATGATCAGAAGCGGAGGAATGTCCTTGCTGTAGTGCACAGACATGATGGCCGGAACCCTCCTGAGTTCGCCGTTCCTGGCGGCCGCTATCCTGTCAAACTTGTTTGAGGCGAGTTCTCCGAAAACGGCCAGAGTGTCCCCAAGAAGTTCGCAGGCATGCCCGAAGTTCTTGAAACAAAGAACTATCGCGGCATCAGACGGCACCGCCTTGATCAAACTGTTGTTTTCCAGAAATCTGGAATCGATTTCCGGTTCCGGGCCTCTTTCTGTCCCTGAATATAATTCCACCACGGCAAAGACGATCCCTCCGATCAGGATCACAGCCGTGGCGATCAGTATGGTCAGTATCTTTCTGTTCATCAGCCTTAACCGCTATAGATAAGAAATGTTATTGAGCCACAAACAAATAAACAATGTTCCCCACCTGCCTTGCAGGGGCCGTTCCAGAGGCTGAGAACCGTGAAAGTCTGGCTGCTCTTATCGCGAAGTCCCTCAGGCACTTGTCATCAGATGAAACCTCGTCCCGGACCTTTGCGTTGAGCACCTTGCCGGAGGGGTCGACTGTGATGATCACTGTCACATGACCGGCTCCCAGGCATCTGTAAGCAGGGATCGAAAGCTTGCTCGCCTTCCTGCCTTCAAGCTCATAGGAGACTACGGACGGCCCCTTGTAGGATGAACTTTTCGGCTCCTCCCTTTTCTTTACAGGTTTGCTTACAGCGGCATAGTCCTCGTCAGGCTCGTCAATCTTAGGACCGTTCTTCAAGTCCTGAGCCAGCTTCTCGGCCTCCCTGTAGAGTTCCTCCGCATTGGTGTTGCGGTCATCCTTGAGAGCTCCTCTGTCCACAGCCACATTCCGTACCGGCACTCCCGCCGCCTCCGCAAGCATCCTGTCAAGTCTTTCGCTGACCTCTTCCTTGAGATTACGCTCCGCGCGCTCTTTTTCGACCTTCTCCTGTTTCGAGAAGTCGAGCACAAACGTGTTCTCCCTCTTCAGCGCGGAGGAAATCTGGCAGACAAGCAACACAATCACCACCACCAGATGGAATATGATGGTGATGTAAAGTCCTGCCTTGTCGTCGCTCCTCATAGCGTAATGAATATTCTTCTGTGTTGAGTCTCTTCCTCCACTATCCTGCGGCCTCCCGCTCCCTCAGTGATTTCTCGATCGTCGCCGAGATGATGTCGATAGCGACCTTGTTGTGGCCGCCCTGAGGAATGATAAGATCGGCGTAACGCTTGCTCGGTTCGATGAACTGGAGGTACATCGGCTTCACCGTCTTTGTGTACCTTTCTATCACCGTCTCGACGGTCTTGCCCCTTTCCAGAATGTCTCTGGCCATGACCCTCATCAGGCGGTCGTCATCGTCTGCGTCCACGAATATCTTGATGTCCATCTGATCCCGCAACTCCTTGCAGGTGAACACCAGAATCCCTTCGATGATGATGACCTCGGCCGGTTCCACGGTGACGGTCTCGGTCTTGGACCTCGAGCATGTGATGTAGGAATATACCGGCTGCTCTATCGCCTTGCCATTCTTCAAGTCGCTGAGCTGTCCGCAGAGAAGCTTGAAATCTATGGCGTCAGGATGGTCGAAGTTGATCCGCTGCCTCTCCTCCAACGGAAGGTGGCTGGAGTCCTTGTAGTAGGAGTCCTGCGGAATCACCACAACCCTTTCCTTAAGTTTTTCGGTTATCGCGTTGACCACCGTTGTCTTTCCGGAGCCTGAGCCACCGGCTATTCCGATCACTAACATATTCGTTGATTTTTAGAATTCGGCGTTCTTTGGAGTCCTTGGGAACGGGATCACGTCACGGATGTTGGCCATGCCGGTGACGAAGAGCAGCAGTCTCTCGAATCCGAGGCCGAATCCGCTGTGAGGAACTGTTCCGTAGCGGCGGGTGTCGATGTACCATTCGAGATTCTTGCGGCTCATCTTCAGCTCGTCAATCCTCCGCTCCAATTTCTCAAGGGATGCCTCCCTCTCTGACCCTCCGATGATCTCGCCTATCTTCGGGAAGAGCACATCCATCCCGCGCACGGTCTTTCCGTCCTCGTTCTGCTTCATGTAGAAAGCCTTGATGTCCTTAGGGAAGTCCGTGAGGATCACAGGTTTGCCGAAATGCTTCTCCACAAGGAAGCGCTCATGCTCGCTCTGGAAGTCGGTTCCCCAGTGGACTGGGTACTCGAACTGAGTGCCGTTCTTCACCGCTTCCTCGAGAATCTCGACAGCCTCGGTGTAGGTCACTCTCTGGAATGCGATTCCAAGCACGCTCTTGAGCCTTTCGATCAGGCCGTCATCGTACTTGTCGTTGAGGAATTTCAGGTCATCAGCACAGTTGTCGAGCGCATACTGCACGAGGTATTTCACGAATTCCTCGGCAAGGACCATGTTGTCGTTGATGTCGTAGAATGCCATCTCCGGCTCGATCATCCAGAACTCTGCCAGGTGTCTTGGGGTGTTCGAGTTCTCCGCCCTGAATGTCGGGCCGAACGTGTAGATCTCACCGACGGCTGTCGCTCCGAGTTCTCCCTCAAGCTGTCCGCTGACGGTCAGGCTGGTCTTCTTTCCGAAGAAATCCTTGCTGAAGTCTACCTTGCCGTTCTCTTTCTTCGGCACGTTCTCAAGATTGAGTGTCGTGACCTGGAACATGTCTCCGGCGCCTTCGGCGTCCGATTCTGTGATCAGAGGCGTGTTAAGGTAGACGAATCCCTTGTCGTTGAAGAACTTGTGAATCGCGAAAGCCATAGCGTGGCGAATCCTCAGCACGGCTCCGAATGTGTTGGTCCTCGGACGTAGATGAGCCACGGTGCGGAGATATTCAAGAGATGTGTTCTTCTTTTGAAGCGGGTATCTTACCGGATCGCATTCTCCAAGCACCTCGATCTCCTTAGCTTGGATTTCCACGGCCTGACCGCTGCCGACAGACTCTATCAGGTTTCCGATCACGCTGATGCTGGCTCCGGTCGTGATCCTGGCGATGATGGCCTCGTCGAAATTGGCCATGTCGACCACAACCTGGATGTTATTCACTGTCGAGCCATCGTTCAGAGCGATGAACTTGATCTGTTTGTTGCCTCTTTTTGTTCTGACCCAACCTTTGGCTAGCACTTCCTGTCCCGGAGTCGCCTTGAGCAGGTCCTTCACTTTGCTCCTCGTTACCATATTTGTTTGACATTTAATTCAATCTCACAAAGATAGTATAAAATTTACGGCGGTCAAAGACCTTTTTGAATATTCCGCTTACGGTCATAGAGCATGTTGAACCGTTCATTGCGGACGGTTGTCACTTCGACAGGCTAAGTGACCAACCGAATAAAGAAAGGGACTGACTTTCCGGCCAATCCCTCTCTAAAAGAATTTCAAGAATGTTTATTTCTCTGCCTTTCTTGCAGCGTACATGATCTTGAGGGCGGAGCAGCGCCTAAGCTCCTGCTTGACGTCCGTCACGATACCCATTCTCGCGTCTTCGTCTGCCTTGATTGAGACCTGCATCAACTGGCGGTCAGCCTCGCTCATCGCGTCGCGTTCTGCGGCGATGAAGTCACGGATGTCGTTTGTCGTCTTGAAAGAGTCGTTCAGCTGGATACGAGCCTCGGTTCCGTACTGGCTCTGATACTGAGCGGTCGGGGATCCGATGTAGATGTATGAAGCCAAATCCTTTCTTTCAAGCTTGGCGACCTCTGTGGCTTCAGGAAGTCTCACTCTGACCTTAACCTCCGTTGAACGGAGCTGAGAGGTTACCATGAAGAAGAACAGGAACATGAACACGATGTCTGAGCTGGTTCCCAACTCCGGCATTTCTTTTTTACCACTTCTTTTAAAATTAGGCATTGTCTTGTCCTCCTGTTTTACTTTTTGGTAACATCCTTAGGCTCAGCCTCGGAAATGTTCTGTGGAATAGCTTCCCTGACAATCTTCTGCTGCTCGTCTGTGAGGAAGGCGTAAGCCTTTCCGTAGTTCTGCTTGCAGAAGTCGTCACGGACTTCGTTGATGGCCTTCACGAGTTCGTTCTGAACCGCGATGTAGGCCCTGTAGCTGGTTCCACGGTCATTCTGAAGTGAGATGACTCCCTTGGAAACCGGATATTCACCGTAGCCCTCGATCATCTTCATCTCCCTTTCAGGAAGGTTTGGATCATTGCTTGGGTTTGTGATGAATTCCTTGATCTTATCCTTGAGCTGGCTAACATCCAAGATCTGGTCACCGGCATACAGTCTGTCGGAAGAGTTGATCTTCACGATGATGATGTTACGCTTGTTGACCTTCGTGTCTTCCGTTTTCTGATTCTGGTCAGGCATAGGAGGGAGACGGCGCTGCAGACCTGACTGCTGGTCCATGGTGGACGTCATCAGGAAGTAGCAGAGCAGAAGGAACGCGATATCGGCTGTCGATTGTGTGTTCAGTCCCGGTGTTTTTCTTGCCATAGCTTGATGTTATTTGTTGTTGATCGCGTCTCTGACGGCACCAACGATGATGGCGATGATCGCGGCGCCACCGAGGACGTAGGTCAGAAGAAGCATAGTGTCTGTCAGTTTCAGCCACTGGGTGGTAGGCTGTGTCTTGACGTTCAGTGCCGGTGCGCCCGATGAGAGCACATAGGCCAGGATAACCAGAACCGCGATTCCAACCACCACTCCGGCGGCCTTGAGCAGGTTCTTAGGGTTGTTCCTGCCGGAGATGAATATTGACAGTCCGATCCAGATAACCACGGCCGCGATGAACAGCACGTAAGTGTACCTGAGGAGAAGGTCGATGGCGGAGCCTCCGTTTACGAAAGCCAGGATGCCAAGGACTATTCCCAGTAGACCCAATACCCATCCGGTTATTTTGAATATCTTATTCATTATAATCAGATTCTAAAATTGTTGCTACAAATTATTTCTTCTGGTTCTTTGCAAGAACGTCTACGAGATCGATTGAAGCGTTCTCCATGTCGATGGAGAGGGCGTCGATTCTGGAAAGAATATAGTTGTAGAACACCTGAAGAATCATGGCGACGATAAGACCACCGACGGTGGTGATAAGGGCGACCTTCATACCTCCGGCGACGATGTTAGGAGAAATGTCTCCGGCAGCCTCGATGGCGTCGAACGCCTGAACCATACCGATAACTGTTCCCAAGAATCCGAGTGAAGGGGCAAGGGCGATGAACAGGGCGATCCATGAGAGGTTGTTCTCCATGAGGCTCATCTGGACGCCGCCAGCAGAGGTGATTCTCTTCTCGACAACATCAATACCCTCCTCATAGTGGTTGAGACCGTCGTAGAAGATGCTGGCGACAGGTCCCTTGGTGTCACGGCATACAGCCTTGGCTTTCTCTACTCCGCCTTGTGCCAGAGCGGCCTCGACGTTCTTGATGAGCTTCTTGGTGTTTGTCTTAGAGAATGAGAGATAAAGGATTCTCTCAATAGCAAGCGCAAGACCGATGATGAGGCAGAGGAGGATCATGGACATGAAGCCTGGACCTCCCTGGATGAAGTAGGTCTTGATCTGCTGGTGCATAGGGACGTCCTCTCCGGTACCCTTGAGGAGATCCTCTGCGGACATTGGCTGGGCTGGAGCGGCAGTCTCAACTTGCTCTGTTGCGGCTGCGTTGTCAGCGGCTGGCTGATCCTGAGCGGATGCGATGTTTGCAGTGAAGGTGAGAACGCCTGCTACTGCCAAAAACATGAAAAACTTTTTCATAACTGTTTTTGTGTGTTTAATTTTAATTGATAATGTATTAAATAGTTATCTTTTCCTATGGCTTGGCGAGGGCAAAATACCCTCTACAAAACCGTTGCAATTTACTAAATTATTTCCAAATGGCAATAATTATAGGGAAATTTCTCCTTGCAGGTTGTCGGCGAGCCTGGACTTCACCCATTCGTTGTCCGTGGTCTTGCCCATCAGATGGAACAGCTTGGCAAGGGCGCTCTCCGTCGTGATGTCAGAGCCCGAGACCACTCCGGCTTTTTCCAGAGCCTTTCCGGTGGCATAGATGTCCATGTTGACAGTGCCTGACAGGCATTGTGTCACATTCATAAGCACCTTTCCCATGCCGCAGGCTTCCTTGACGATGTCCAGAAACCATTGTCTTGACGGGGCGTTGCCTGAGCCGTATGTCTCAAGGATGGCCGCGCGGATGTCCGGGCCGCAGAGGAAATACTTCATGACCTGGGGGGTTATGCCTGGGTGAACCTTCAGAATCGAGACTCTGGTGTCAAGCCTCGTGTTGATTCTCAATGGCTCGCCCCAACCATTCGGTCTGCGGATGACGCTGTCGTTGTACTTTATGCTGATCCCGGCCTCTGCCAGCGGGGGGCAGTTCGGTGACTTGAAGGCGCTGAAATCCTCGGAACTGATCTTGACGCTGCGGTTGCCTCTCAGCAGTTTTGAGTTGAAGAATATGCTCACTTCCGGCACACGCGGATGTCCCTCGGAATCCTTGGCGGAGGCTATCTCCACGGCGGAGATCAGGTTCTCCTTGCCGTCGGTACGCGGGACTCCGATCGGCAGTTGGCTTCCGGTGAACACGACAGGCTTGGCAAGGTTCTCCAACATGAAACTTAAAGCTGACGCCGAATATGCCATCGTGTCGGTTCCGTGAAGGACGACGAAGCCGTCATAGTCCTCGTACCGTTCATGAATCAGCGACGCCAGAGCCTGCCAGAAAGATGGTTCGACGTCTGAGGAGTCGATCAGCGGGTTGAAGGTGTAAGAATCGATGCGCAGGGCGAATTTCTGCAGTTCGGGGACTTCCTCGAGAATCTGGTGGAAGTCGAACGGCTTGAGAGTCAGATCGACGGGGTCCTGCTTCATGCCGATGGTGCCTCCTGTGTAAATCATCAGGATGGAAGATTTTCTCATATTCCGAAAAGTGTTTTTGCGTTGAGGGTGGTGGTTTCCGCGACCTCTTCGACCGTCAAGCCTTTCAACTCGGCTATCTTCGCGGCTATCAAGGGAATGTAGGCGCTTTCGTTCCGTGTGCCTCTGTGCGGGACCGGAGTCAGGTAAGGCGCGTCGGTCTCAAGCACGATTCTCTCAAGCGGGACATTTCTGACCACATCAGCCAATCCTGCGTTTTTGAACGTCACCACGCCTCCGACACCGATGCGCCAGTCTCCGAGTTTTTGTATTTCAAGGTAGGACTCCAGGCTTCCGCTGTAGGCGTGCATATTCCCTCTCAATCCTTTGTGCCTGTGGAGAATCTCCAGAAAATCACCCATCGCGTCGCGCAGGTGGATGTTGACCGGAAGATCCCTTTCCAAGGCGAAATCAAGCTGCCATTCCAAGGCTTCCTTCTGTTCCTGCGCGAACTCTTTCCCCTCGTGGTAGTCAAGGCCTATCTCGCCGACAGCCACGACCTTGCGTCCCGTACGGGTCTCCCACTTGTCGAGGAAGTCCACCATCTCGTCGACCTCTGTACGCCAGTCTTTCCCGACCGAGCCGGGGTACAGGCCGATCATCGGACGCAGAGCCTCTGGATACCTGTCCACGATGTCGAACATCTCCTGACGCTCCGACCTGTCGATGTCGGGCTGAAGCATGATGCGGACGCCTTCGGCCTGGGCCCTGTCGATGTACGCCTTTTCCTCTCCGGAATACGCCTTGTCGCTGATGTGGCAATGTGTGTCTATGAATATCATACCGTCAAAGATAGGAAAATTCGCGGGATGCGCCTTGGCGGGAATGAAAAAAACAGAAATATTCAAAAGAAACATAAATATTTTCCTGTCAAACCCCCGAAGAATCGTCTGAATGTCGCAATTTGTTCCGCTGCTTCATGGGCGTCGGTCGCCATCGTGGGCAAGAAGAGAATATCTGCAATGGAAATGTCATTTGAAGAAAGGGCAGGGCTCTGTGCCCTGAACAGGATTTTCGGGTTCGAGCCGAAAGTCGGATTGAGGTTGGTGGAGGAGTCCGGAGGCGCGGAGGAGGTGTTCCGGAAACCTGAGGAGGCCGGGCGGATCCTGGGGCTATGCTCAAGACTGAGATTCGCTCCGTTGATCACAGGCAGCGCGTTTGAGTCGGCCGCCATGGAACTGGAGGCCTTGGAGAGGAATGGATGCCGGTTTATCGGGATCGGGGAGAAAGGCTATCCTGCCTTGCTCATGGAATGTGAGGATCCTCCCTTGGGACTATATTATAAAGGGATGTCGCCACCGGAAGATGTGTTCGATGGTCTTCCGCAGATTGCCGTGGTGGGGACCAGAGGTTTGACCTATTACGGTAAGGATTGGTGCCAGAGGATTGTGAAAGCGATGTCTTGTGCCAAGATCAAACCATTGATAGTAAGCGGTCTGGCTTTGGGCGTCGACGTGACGGCGCATCGGGTGGCGCTGGATTGCGGGCTTCCGACAGTGGCGGTCATGGCCACCGGGATTGATGACATCTATCCTTCCAGAAACATGGACGTGGGTGAGGCCATCGCGTCAACTCCAGGGTGCGCCCTCGTCACGGATTACCCTCCAGGCACCGGGGCGGTGAAGATCAATTTCCTCCGGCGCAACAGGATAATCGCCGGGATATGCCGGGCGACCGTTCTGGTTGAGTCCAAGATCAGGGGCGGTGGCATGATGACCGCACGTCTCGCCGCATCCTACGGCCGGGATGTCTACGCATTGCCAGGCAGGATAGACGATCCGGTCTCCCAAGGATGCAATCTGCTTATAAGAGAGAATGTCGCCGAACAGATCGGGGATCTTGGGGAGCTTGTGGCCAAACTTGGTCTGGGCCGGGCTGATATGGGCCTGAAATCGGACTACAAGGAGGAGGTGGAGTCTTGCTACAAAGGACGACTGCCTGATGATGAGTATGAAGATGTCGTCAGGCTGGCTTGTCTGATAAAGTCACACCGTGGTGTGTCCGTGGATGAATTATGTCAGAAACTGAAATGGACCTACAGCCGGGTCAGCCGTCTTGCCACAACCCTGGAGTGCGACGGATTCATCACCATAGACCTCCTCCAGCACTGCAATGCTCAAACAAAATAAACGAAGGGTCTAGACGCGACGCTGGTCGTCAGACGACCAGCATCGCGTCTCCGTAAGGACCGAAACGATAGCCCTCGTCCAGAGCGACCTGGTAGGCGTTCATGACGTGATCGAAGCCACCGAATGCGGCGACAGCCATCAGCATGGTGGATTCCGGAAGATGAAAGTTGGACACCACGGCGTCCGGGACCGAGAAGTCGTAAGGCGGGAAGATGAACTTGTTCGTCCAACCGTCGTATGGCTTGACCTCGTGTGTGGTCGTGACATAGGTCTCAAGGCCCCTCAGAACTGTCGTACCGACCGCCAGCACCTTATGTCCGCCATTCTTGGCCTTGTTGATGATCTCGCACGCCTCGGGGGTGATGATGAGCCTCTCGGAGTCCATCCTGTGCTTGGAAAGATCCTCGACATCCACCCTGCGGAACTGGCCGATACCCATGTGTTCGGTGATGAAAGCCTTGTCGATGTCCTTGAGAATCATTCTGTTGAACAGCTCGCGGCTGAAATGGGTCCCAGCCGCCGGAACCGCCACCGCGCCTTCGTTTTTGGCAAAGATGGTCTGATAGTTCTCGTTGTCCTCCGGAGAGATCTTTGACTTCACCCATTTCGGCACCGGAATCTCACCGAGGCTGAAAAGCGAACGTTTGAACTCCTCGTAAGGGCCGTCGTAGAGGAAGCGTAAGGTACGTCCTCTGGAGGTGGTGTTGTCGATGACCTCTGCCACAAGACTCTGGTCGTCACCGAAATAGAGCTTGTTGCCGATCCGGATCTTCCTCGCCGGATCCACAATCACATCCCAAAGGTGCTGCTCGCGGTTGAGCTCCCTCAGAAGGAAGACCATGATGTCCGCTCCTGTCTTCTCCTTCTTGCCATAGAGACGGGCCGGAAACACCTTTGTGTCGTTGAACACGAAAGTGTCACCTTTGCCGAAATAGTCTATGATGTCTTTGAATATCCTGTGCTCGATCTCGCCTGTGTCCTTGTGCACGACCATGAGTCTGCATTCGTCACGCCACCTTGTCGGCTCCTGAGCCACACGCTCCTTCGGAAGAAGGAATTGGAATTGTGAAAGTTTCATATTCGATAACAAGCGTTATAGTCAATCCTTTAATATACGGCATTGGCTCCGGAAAAGTTTCAAGTTTCTTGATTATCCTATATTTTCGCCTCTCTGAACACCTCCACGATGGATGGATAGGTGTTCTTAAGGTAAGGGGAAAGTCCTGACCTGGCGACCCACGCCGCCTTTGTGATGTCCTCGTCCCGCTGCGGTGTAAGATTCACCGGATCGGTGTAAAGCATGTCGTACCACCAGGTGTGCTTGAGATGCCATATTCCGTCACGCCGGTAGCAATGGTCGGTGACGCAGATGAGCCCCCGGAGCTCCAGATCGCCCACTCCGGTCTCTTCCCGGACTTCCCGAAGAGCTGTCACCCTGATGTCCTCTCCTGCCTCCTGATGTCCTTTGGGCAGGTCCCAGAGACCGTTCCTGTTTATGAGGAGCACGTCTTCCCGGCGGTTTGACACAAGCCCTCCGGCGGCGTTTACCTCCTTGAACCGGTGACAGAACTTCTTGTAGGTGGTCTCGATGTCATCTGTCGGAATGTAGATTCTGGCCAGAGTGTCGGATGTCTCGAACATCTCAACCAATGATTTGATGTCCGGGCTGTCCCCGAGGTGGAGCTCGACGGAGTTCGGATCGGACAATGCCTGTTCCCGCGGAGAACAGATGATCATGCATCTCTTTTCAAGGTAAATCCTGTGCATCCCGTGAAAATTGGAGTAAAACCATTATATTTGTATGTTACGTGCAAAGTTAACAATCATTTTTAATGAATATGGAAAACATCGACAGAAAACTTGCTTCTGAACTTCTCCGCATAAAAGCCGTCCTGCTCAGGCCTGACGAGCCTTTCACATGGGCTTCCGGTTGGCGTTCCCCGATCTATTGCGACAACCGCAGGATCCTTTCCGATTCGGTCCTTCGTTCCAAGGTCGCGGGCTGGCTGGCCGAGACTGCGTCAAGTGAGTGCCCTGAGGCTGAGATTGTGGCGGGAGTCGCCACGGGGGCGATCGCCCATGGTGTTCTGGCCGCGGACAGGATGGCCAAGCCTTTTGTCTACGTCCGTCCCAAACCGAAGGATCATGGCACGGGATCTCAGATCGAGGGCGTACTTCCGGTAGGGGCTAAAGTTGTTGTGGTCGAGGATCTCATCTCGACAGGAATGAGCAGTCTCGCGGCGGTGAAGGCTTTGCGTGACGCCGGAGCGGAGGTGTTGGGAATGGTCGCCATATTCACTTATGGCTTTGATCTGGCCGCTCGGCGCTTTGAGGAGGAGGGCGTGAGGTTGAAGACTCTTTCCTGCTACGACGCTCTGATTGAGGAGGCCACGGCGACGGGCTATGTCAAGGAGTCGGATGTGGAGATCCTTCGCCAGTGGCGGCTGAATCCGTCGGAATGGAACAGATAGGCGTTTCGCCTCGGCCGGTTTTTGTGTGAACCAAGAATAAATCAGGAATATTATGACTACAGAGATAACAAGCAAACACGGATTGGTCTCAAAGCAGCCGTTCGAGCTGTACATGGCCTTTGTGGACATGCGTAATTTCCTTCAGTTCCTTCCGGAGGACAAGAAGGCGGACGTCGAGGCGGATTATGACACGATCTCCGCGACAGTGCAGGGATTCAAGATCGGAATGATGGTCAAGAACAGGACTCCGTACTCAAGCATTGAGTTCATAGACAACGGGGCACCGTTCCAGTTCGGCGGCACGCTGCATTTCGACGCGGTTCCGGGCGACCCGTCAAAGACGGACTTCCACATCGAGTTCCACGCTGAGCTGAACCTTATGATGAAGATGATGCTTGGCGGGAAGATCCGTGAGGCCATGAACAGGATGGTGGACGGTCTCGTGGCGATGTCCGAGGGCAGGATGCCGGATGGAATCGACGAGGAGACCCTCCGCAGGATGAAAGAGAAGCTAGGCGGGAATCAGTAGATGCGCGGACTGGACGACATCTGTCTTCGGGACATTCTGACCAGGGCGATAGGTGACCGTAGGGCCGAGGTCGCTGTGGAGGCGTTTCGTGAACCCGCGTCGGTGTCTGTCCGGATCAATCCTTTCAAGGTGGATGATCCAGGGAACTTCGTCAAGGAACATTTTGGCGGAGATGCCCGAAGGGTTCCGTGGAGTCCGTACGGGTTCATGCTCGGTGAAAGGCCTAAATTCACTCTGGATCCGTTGTTCCATTGCGGTTGTTACTATGTCCAGGACTCCTCGGCCATGGTCACCGGGAGTATATTCAGAGATGTCCTTCCAGATTGTGGGAATTGCTTAAGGCCGGTCAGGGTCTTGGATTTGTGCGCGGCTCCAGGCGGGAAAAGCACAGACCTTGCCGCTTCTCTGCGTGAGGCGTTCGGGGACAATTTTATTTTGGTCTCCAATGAGGTGATGCGTTCCAGGGCTTCCGTCCTGGCTGACAACATGGCCTTGTGGGGTGATCCGAATGTGGTTGTCACGAGTGTGGACCCAAAGGCGTTCGCGAGGTTGGAGGGCTTTTTCGACATCATCGTGACTGACGTTCCGTGCTCTGGTGAGGGAATGTTCCGCAAGGATGCCAAGGCGGTTGAGGATTGGTCGGAGAGCACGGTCAACCTTTGCTCGATGAGGCAGAAAAGGATCCTGGCCGATGTCTGGCCTTCGCTTCGCTGCGGAGGAGCTCTGGTCTACTCGACATGTACTTTCGAGGAAGCGGAGAACGACACCATTATGGAATGGGCGTCCACCGAACTTGGTGGCGACATTTATGAATATGATTACCAGTCTCTTCCGGGCGTGATTCCGACAAGAACAGGCGGACTGCTTGTCCCGGGATTCGTGAAGGGGGAGGGGCAGTTTGTCTCGGCGCTGGTGAAGGACACAGGAGTCAACGGCTTCAGGCTTTCCGGAAAGCCTGCCGTCGGAGCGACCGAAAAACGGAAAGGGGACCTGCTCATACATATTCCCGGAGCGATTTCCCGTGAGGTCACCGCCCTTGAGCAGTTGCGTCCAATTCAAGCGGGGGTGGCCAAAGGTGAGCTGAAGGGGCGTGATCTGGTGCCGTCGGCGGACTGGGCTTTGAGTATCGCTCTCCCCGGGGAAGAGTATCCTGTGGCTGATCTTGACCGTGAGACGGCTCTCAGGTTCCTGCACCGTGACAGCATATTCCTGAAAGATGCTCCCAAGGGATTTGTGTTGGTTTGTTTCGAGGGGCATCCGCTCGGCTTCGTGAAGAACCTCGGCGTCAGATGCAACAATCTTCATCCACAGGGCCGCAAAATCAAAATGGATGTGTAAATTATTGAATATGAAAAGAATATTATTGACGATTTTGTCCGTTATCACCCTTCTTCCGCTTTCGGCGCAGACCAAGACTACTCAGAAGGAATATCTTGACCGCTATCAGTTGCTGGTCTCAAAGCTTGGCGCCTCAGGAGTGGGCATCGAGACGCTTCTCCAGCGTTGGGGAAAGGATTACCCGGAGGACACTGATATGCTGCTCGGTAAATTCACTTACTATCTGTCCAAGTGCCAGACATCCTCGATCGAGGTGATGGATGCCGCGAAGTATCTGGGAAACGCCCCGGCTTTGACCCTGAAGGACTCGCTCGGCAGGGATGTGAACTATTTTCAGGTTGTCTCCTACGATGACGAGCTTTTCGGCAAGGCCACCCAGGCCATAGACAAGGCCATTGAACTGAACCCGGATCGTCTGGATCTGCGGCTCTTCAAGATCTCCGCCTTGATCGGCTACGAGAAGGACAGCCCGGACATGGCCCTCGCAGGCTTGAAGGCCCTCATCGACTATAACGGCCACAGCCACCCGAAGTGGGAATATCCCGAAGTCGAGGCAGGCGATGACCTTTTCCCGTCAGTGATGCAGGAATATTGCTACGCTTTCTTCAAGATAGGCACTCCGCATTGTTTCGAGGCCTTTAAGGAACTTTCGGAGAAGATGTTGAGCTACTATCCGGGCAACACTGTCTACATGACCAACATCGGTTCGTACTACCTGGTCTGCAAGCATGACAGCAAGGCCGCGCTCAAGATGTACAACAAGGTCTTGAAAAAGAGCCCCGATGACTACACCGCCATCAAGAACTGTGTCCTCCTTGCCCGCAGCGACAAGAACACCAAACTGGAAAGGAAGTACCTCCCGATGCTCGTCCGCGTCACCCCGGACGAGTCTGAGAGACTCTCCGCCCAAGCCCGTCTGGATGCGTTGAAATAAATACTTGACGCGTTGAAATAAATAAGGGACCACCTGGATTCCAGGTGATCCCCTTTTTTGGTCGCAGAGCTTGCCGGAGCGGCCGTCGGATTACTTGAGTGAACGCACAACGCGGAATCCCATGATGTCGTAGATCACAGCGCCGCTGCCCGGACTGTCGCTGGTCTTGCAGTTGGCGTTCTGCATCCGCCAGGTCTTCACTGAGCAATTGCCTGTGTAGGTTCTGTAGCATCCGCCTCTTGTGATGACATACTGATCAATCATATCTCGTGGAGTCTCAGGTCCCCAAGGGTCTGTTTCCTCGGCATCCGAGGCATAGTCCAATGAGATGTACCATTCGCCGGTCATCTCTTCGATGTTGCCGCAAAGATCGTAAATGCCAAGGGCGTTCGGCTTCTTAAGGCCGACCACATGGACATGCTCCTCGTCCCCTATCTTGGAGTTATCCTCGTACCATCCGACCTCGTCGATGTTGTCGCTTCCGGCGAAATAGAAAGGATACTTCTCGTTTTCGGGGCCGCCTTTGGATGCATATTCAAACTCGGCGTTGGTCGGAAGGCGGTAGCCGTTGGCCTCCTTGTTTCTGGTGACTGTGGCCTCCAGCAATTCCTTGCCGGTCTCCTTGTCCCACTGGGTGTTGGAGAACGTGTAAACCGGAGTGTAGCCTTTCTGCTCGCTAAGTTTGTTGCAGTAGTTCATCGCCTCGTAAAGGGTCACTTTTGAGACAGGGTAAAGGTCGTTGCTCTTGTCGTTTGACGGATTGTAGCCCATCACCTGAAGGAATTCCCTCTGGGTGACCTCGTAGCGTCCCATCTCAAAGGCTGAGATGTTCACCTTGTGGGAGTTCTTTTGGTCCTGAGCGTTCTTTACCGTCTTGAAATACTCGCTTGGCTGCTTGCCGAGGATGAACGAGCCAGCTCCGATGGCCACCATGTCGAACGCCTTGAAGTTCGGGTTGGTCTCCTTTTCGGTTCCGGGAGTTGTTCCGCCACCGCCTGTGGAATTGGTTGTAACCACCGCGAAATAGGTCTTGCTGTCCATTGTCTTCTCGTTGATGACAAGGTATTGGACAGCCTCCGTGAAGTCAGCGGCGACTCCGCTGCCCGGAGTGACCGTAGAGCCTTCCGTGACGACTATGACCGGCTTGAGTGCGGTGACATCCGTGCCTTCTGGCATGGTGATCGTGATTGTCGGGTAGCTGATCTGGCTTGAGATCTGTCCGGGGATGATGAACTGTGTGATAGCCGCGCCGGTCTCGGTGCCGGGTGTCGGATCCTCGCCCCCACCGCCGCTCCCGGCATTCTGCATGACAGTTATCGTGTAGGTGCTGACTGGTGTGTCATTCTGGTAGGCGGTGACGTCAATCGTGGTCTGGCGCGGATTGGCGGTCGTGTTCTTGGCCACAGACAGGGACAGACGCGCCTTGCTGCAGGTAGCGACGCACCAAATCTTATCCGCCGTCGGAATCTCGGTCTTCAATTTGTAATCACCGAGGTTGTTGTCATTGATGTCAACGAAAGAGATGGCGCTTGTCATCACTCCCGACTTATCAACGGTAAGTATGCCGTTCTCCTGGTCGAAAGAGACAATCCCTTCCGGGATCTGCGAGATTTCCGCCGAAAGCTCGACTTTCGCTACCGGGTCATCGCCGGTCCCTTCGCATGAAGCGAAGGCGAACAGCGCGGCGAGTCCGGACAGAATGTATGATGATATCCTGAATTTCATAGTATTGTCTTGTTTGTTTATTTTATTTATTTGATGTATCTGACCACACGGAATCCGGTTGTGCCTCTTGTCTCAGGACCAGGCTGATAGTTCGAGTCCCAGAGCTTGCCTTTGTATTCCGGGCCGTTGTAGTAGCCGCCTTTGATGATCTTGCCTCCGTTCCTGCTTTCCGGCGCTCCTACAGGGTCGGTCTCAGGATCGGTTGTCTGGAGTTCGTCGTTGTACTTGTAGGCCCAGTCGTAGCACCATTCCGAGACGTTGCCGCTCATGTCGTACAGCCCAAGGGCGTTCGGTTTTTTCTTGGCGACCTCGTGAAGGGCCTCGTTATCGCCTATCTTTGAGTTATCCTTGTACCAGCCGACCTCGTCAAACACGTCGGAGCCGGCGAATATCGTAGGATTCTTGAGTCCTTCCTCTCCTCCTTTGGCCGCGAATTCCCATTCCGCCTCGGTAGGAAGCCTGTAGCCGTTGCCGGCAGTGGCAGGATCGAACTTATAGTCCTGCATTTTCATGTAGCTCCAGCCATCGGACACTTCGATGATCTCTCCTGGAGTGTAGACAGGAGCCAGCCCTTCTTTCTCGCTGAGCTTGTTGCAGAACTCGCAAGCCTCAGACCATGTCATTTTGTTTACAGGGTAGTTGTCTCCGACAAATTTTGAATAGGAAGGGTTCTTCCCCATAATCTCTTCATAGAGTTTCTGGGTGACGACAGTGGTCGCGATGTAGTAGCCCTTGGAGAGAGTCACGTCATGGGCGTAGGCCTGCGCATACGTTGTGCCGTCCACATTGTTCTTATTCTCCGCAAACCTAAATGTTCCTGGCTTCACGATGACCATGTCGAACGCTGACGCGAAGGCGTTCTGGTTCACTGTCAGTGTCAGAGGGGTGAGAGTGGCTGTCTCGTCGCTGCACACGACAGCGAGGTCCACAGTGCCTGTCTTTGCGGTTTTCTCGGCTGTAGGCTCTGTGGACAGTGTGAGCACATCGCCTTCAATGCTGGCGACGCACCAGTCAGCGTTGGATTTTGCTGAATATGTGTAGGTGACATCCGCCTCCGGAGCGTTTGTGACCATCGCGAGCGGCAGGGCTATCTGTCCGCCGGAATATTCAAAGGTGACTTCGGTTCCGTTCGCGGAAGCACCCTCGGAGGTCTGTGGCTCTGAGATGGTGAGATTTCCGTTGATGATCAACTTGTCATCCTTGCAGGATGAGAATGCGGCGCAGAACAGCGCGCAAGCGCAACTCAATGCGTAAAATCTACTTGTTTTCATTCGTTTTTTGATTTAATTGTTAAAATGGGATTCTTAATTGTTCAACGGATAGTACTGCGTGGCGCGGTAGACAGTGAAATAGTTGTCCTTGTCTTCCTCGTCAGTGAACTTGATCCATTGAGGGTTCTTGATGTCATCGACTGTCAGGGTGAAGGTGCGCTGCTTGTCGTTGCCCAGCGGGGTGATGATGTAGTTGAAGTAGTAGCCGGTGTAGTAGTCCTTGCCTGTCTGGCTGCCTTCCTGGCTGAACTTCATAGAGATCCTGTCCTCCCCTTTTATCTCATAGTCAAAGGCCAGATAGCCTTTGCCGCCTGAGTTGGTGCAGTAGAAGTTGAAGGCGTAGAAGTCCCCGTAATAGTTACTGATGTTTCCTAAATAGCAATAGGTGATGTTGTCTCCGGCGGCTTTAAGGGCCTCGGCAGCCTTGTCCCAGAGTCTTTTTCCGTAATCGCTGAGCCCCTTGTAGGAGAAGAACCAGTTCTTGTCCATCAGATAATCGGTGATCGTCGGGTAAGTCGGGGCAAAGTACCCTTCGGCACCGTCGTTGACAGGAATGAAAGCTCCGTCATCGCCCATGTCAGGGCTGTAGACAAGTCCGTCAATCTTTTCCTCGCCAAGTTCGACCGGCTTGTAGAAAGAGACTCCCATCAGATTCACAATGAACGGATAGGACGTTGTGACCTGCTCTCCGTCAACCTCACTGAAGACTTCGAGGGTTCTGCCGTTGAAACGGGCGTCATATTTCGTCCCGTCGGCTTGGTATCTCACCCGGGTGTATCTGGAAATGGCGCTCTCCTCTTCCTTTATCGCGGAGATGTAGTCA
Source organism: uncultured Bacteroidales bacterium (assembly GCA_934667175.1). Lineage (GTDB taxonomy): Bacteria > Bacteroidota > Bacteroidia > Bacteroidales > UBA932 > Cryptobacteroides. The sequence goes on from CAKULN010000009.1 coordinate 26,835, forward strand.
TCCCAGGAGATAGATATCGGCATCGGGGTCATCGTCATCCTTGAGCCACTCTTCCGGCCTTTGAGGATTATCTTGTCATCATGCAGTTCAAGGACGTTGAACTCGAAATCGCCTTCGAATCCATAGCCGGCTCCATTCCCTCCGCTTGTCTCGGGATCGGCAAAGTAGTGTATCACCTCGTTGTAGGTGTCGAAGGCCAAGACGCAGCCTGCGCTTTGGTAGATGGTGTAGGTGCTTGTGGCTGTCTTGCCTGGGCCTGCCACCTCGCTTCCGGCCTTCACCTTGTTCCCCTCGGTGAACGACAGAAGGACGTTGAAGCCGCCGTAGTACTGTCCGGAGGATGGGTAATATTCAAGTAGCCAACCGTTCGGACAGCTGGTCAGGGTCTCGTTCAGCTTCTCGGCGAGAGCTTCCGCGCGGTTCGCGGATGATTCGTCAAAGATTGGGTCGATCTTCGACACGCACGCCTGTGCCATCAGTGCGGCCAGAGCCGCGGACAGTAAATATTCAGTGATTCTCTTGATCATAAATCAGTCTTCTAAAGTGTTGTCAAATCGAGTTGGGAGAGATTCCCGGAACGTGTCTGGACGATGTCCCGGAGTTTGTCTATGTCAATGCCCCAACTTTCCTGAAGGTAGCTCCTTACGATTTCGAATTTCTTTGTCAGTTTCTCTCCGCCTTCCTCTCCGGCGTTGGCCATGACGCTTTCCCAGTAGCCTTTAGCGTGGGTGACATAGTTTGAGATGATCTCCACGAAATCCTCGTCCGGACTGTAGCTGGCGTAGCGTGTGACGTAGCCCATGGCATTAGCCGCCGCGTCATTCTCAAGGTTCAGCCAGCTCGGCCCCTGGTAGTCAGTTGAGATCAGATTGAAGTCTGTGGAATAGTTCTTCGTCTGATGCAGGATGTGGGCGAACTCGTGGTGCATGGTCTTGAAGAACCATTCGTTGAGGAAGTCAATGCTCAGACTGGCCGGGTTGAGCTCGTTGACGTTGTAGAGTGTGATCTTCAAACCTCCCTCCGCTGTTCCCAGCACAACCGAACCCTGGCTGTTGTAAGCCTTGGAGCCGATGAGCTGGATCATTCTCGGACAGTAGGTCTTGATGAAAGTGTCGCCGAGCAACTCGTTGTAAGAGTCTATCCAAAGGTACTTTGTCAGTTTGGCCATCGCCACGGCCTTGTCATATTCGGCTGGAATCAGGTTGTAGCTGTTGTCTGACTCGCGGTCGATGTACTTGTAGTTGAACTGAATATTATAGGGCTCCACATAGTTCAGCAGCAGCCATGTGTCGAACGCGCCTCTTTCCGGAGCATCGGTGTCGAAGATGCTCTTCGGATCAAGTTTCTCCTCTGAGCAGGAGACCAGCGCGGCGGCCATAATGAAGAATGAATATATCAATTTTCTCATCGTGTTTTCTCCTTTTAGTTGTTTCTCGGATTCGCCTCAAGCCCGGCGGCGATCACTTCCTGTGGAATCTGTACGGCTCTTCTCGGATCGTTCACAAGCAGCTCGTCATCGGACTTGCCGCTTCTTGCGTGCGAATATTCCATCCCGTACCTCTTTATGTCATTCCATCTCAACCCTTCGTGCACCGTGATCACCCTTCTCAGATGCAGGACACACTGGATAAGGTTCTCTGTGTCGCTGTCTGGTATGGTGAATCCTTGAGGGTGCAGTTCCTTTTTGATGGACCGTTGGCTGCTCTTCTTAAGGTGCAGAGGCATGTAGGACTTGGATGCGAAATAGTTGATGATCTGACTCTCTGTCATGTGTGTTCCTGCCATGGAGTTCAGAAGCACATTGATGTCAGCCACGGCCCCGTCCTTGTCCTGAGGCGTTTTCAACAGTTTCGCCTCGGCCCTGCAAAGCAGGAGTTCGTCGGTGGAGAAGGCCACGTTGACAAGGTGCAGGTAGCCGATGCCGGCGGTCTTGTCGGTATATTCAAAATACCCGAGAAGCTTAGGCAATGAATATTTCTGCTCGAATCCCCAGATTCCGTTGGACATGTAGAGTTTGTTGTAGCCTCCCCAAGGGCCGGGAAGTATCTCGTTCAGCATTATGTCGTAGGCACTGCCGTAGCGAAGCCCTATGGCGTAGGGACCCTGGACATAAGGCCAGGATGAACTGGCTGTCAGGAGAAGCAGATTGCAGGATTCGTTGTTGGAGATGTAGGAGTTGCATCTGAGCTCGAAGTCCGTGGCCAGTTCGCTGAAGGCTTTCCAGTTTCTCACCGAGCCGGCCGGATTTGAGCCCAGAACCTTGTCGGCATATTCGATCACCTTGTCGAATCTGTGGTAGTAGAGGTTGAACCTCGCCGCGAATGCGTAGGCGGCCTTTTGGTTGAAGTGGTACTTGGGAACCGTGTAGATGTCGTCGTTGATCAGTGGCAGCGCTTCCTCTATGTCGCGGTCGATCATCTCGTAGGTGTGCGCGAGCGTTCCGCGCTCGATTCCTTCCGGGAGTACCGTCGTTTCCGGCTCGGTGGTGTAAGGAATCCCGAGGACTGTTTCAGCCGTGGCCGCGTCGTACGGCAGGCAGAACAGGTTCGCGAGCTGGAAATGAGCGAAGGCCCGGCAGATGAGGGCCTCGCCTCTTTGCGCGTCATAAGACGATCCACCTCCGAGTTCTTCTATGGCGTTGAGTGCCTGGTTGGCGGAAGCGATCGCGTTGTAGTGCGCGTCCCAGACACTTTTCGGGGCGTCCGTGTCATCGGTTGTGATGTCTTTCCATTGGTAGGCGTCTCCGCACACCTGACCGTAGGTGTCGTATTGCGATCCGTTGTCGGTCACATTGTCGGAGGATAGTTCTGAAATCAGCATCGTGGAGACCGTCGGGTAGGCGGAGACGAGCATTTTCGTGACCTTGTCCTTTGAGTCGATCTCGATTCTGTCGTCCGGAACCGTGTCCAGAAATCCATCGCATGAGACGGCGGCCAGCGGAATGACCGATAAGTATAATAATGCTTTGTTCATAGTGTCTTGATCAATAAATTTTAGATTCCAAGTCTTAACGTCATGGTGAACTGTCTCGGGACAGGGGAGGCCACGCCTCCGGTGTTGAAGAATTCAGGATCCTGTCCGTTCAGTTTCTTGTCCGAATAGATAAGGAACAGGTTGGTCGCCTGGATCTTGAGCGAAAGGTCACTAACTTTGAGCTTAGAGATCATATTCTTTGGAAATGAGTAGGTGATCGAGATCTCTTTCATTCTGATGAAATCGCCTTTGGCTATCCTCTCTGTGGAGTAATTGTAGGCGTTGTAGGCGTAACTCAGGTACGGATCCTGCTGGTTCGCCCGCTTGTCCGCGATCACCGGCACGTTGGTGACTTTCTCGTCGCCGCCGGCGGTCCATCTGTTGATGAACTCCCGAGGCATGGCGTCAAGGTCGCTGTAGACATTGTGGAACACCGGGTCGAGGCGGATGACATTGCCGAATGAATATGTGATGAAAGCGTTCAGGGTGAATCCTTTGTACCGGAAAATGTTGCCGAGGCTTCCTGTCACGGTCGGATCTGTCGGTCCCTCGTAGACCAGATGGTCTTTCTTGAGCTGTTCCTGAAAGTTGATGTCGCTGACTGTCAGTTCTCCGTCCTCGTTGATGAAAGTAGGGTAGCCGTTCTCGTTGAGCCCTTGGAAGTCCATTGAGAACAGGGCCCTGACCGGATAGCCTTCCATGGCGAAGCCGTTGCCGCTGATCATGTCCATCACAGAAGCGTTGGACTGCAGGTCGGTTACCTCATTCTTCGCATTGGAGAAGATGAAGTCTGTGTTCCAGCTGAAATCCTGAGTCTTGATGTTGTGTGTGGAGACAGTCAGTTCCACTCCGCTGGATTTCATGCTGGCGACATTGGCGAACTTCGCCAGCTGGCCGCCGGTGCCTTTGGTGTAGATCAGACCGATCAGGTCGAAGTTGTTTCTCTTGTACCAATCGGCCTCTACGTTGATCCTGTTGTCTATGAATCCGATTTCCGCTCCGATGTTGAGCTCGTGCTTCTTCTCGTAGGTCAGCTCGCTGTTCTCGACATTGGACAGTATGAGGCCGGACTCTTTGACGGAGGTGAACGGACGCCATGTGTTGTAGCTGTTTATGATCGCCTTGGAGTTGCTCACGCTTGCCGGGCCCCTGTCCGCGGTCAATGAATATGATGCCTTCAGCGTCATGTTGGAGACCACGTCCCTGATCGGCTGCCAGAACTCTTCCTCATGGGCGTTCCATGCTGTGGAGACGTTCCAGGTAGGCAGCCATCTGGCCTTGCGGCTCTTGCCGAGCTTGTTTGATCCCTCGTAACGGATGGTCCCGTTCAAGGTGTATTTCCCTTTGTAGGAATATGTCCCAGTCCCGAAGAATGAGACTTCCCGCTGCCTGGTTCTGTCCACAGAGTAGTAGCCGGCGTTCTCCTCGTTACCCTGCTTGAAGTAGAGGTAGTCGTACGATGGAAGCATACCTAAGTCGTACTGCATTCCGACACCGTTGAACCAGGTCCTCTCCCTGTCCACGGCATTGGTCTCCATTCCGCCGAACATATTCATTATGTGATCTTCTCCGAAGACATTATTGTAGCTTGCGGTGGCCCTGAAGTCGTAGCTTTCCATTGAATATTTCGTCTCGCGGTAAAAGCCTCCGACCGGAAGCACCGAGACCGGAAGGGAATTGGCCTTGTCGGGGTCGGTGTAGAGCCAAGGGTTGGCGCTGCGCATTGTGGCGTCGTCCATCGCCCTGAACGCCCATGCCTGGTTCGAGTAGTCGGTAATGGTGTGCGCCTGGACTGTCGATGATGTTTTGTAGGCTCCCAGCACGGACAATTCCAGAGGCTTGACCGGATGCCATTTCATCTCTCCCTGGAACTTGAGGTCGGTGACCTTCAGGTCGATGTAGTTGTTCTCAAGCTCGTGCAGGATGTTGAACGGCGCGTAGTTGCGGACATAATATTCATTGGCGTCCAATGTCCTGGACGTGTTGAGGGCGTAGGAGTACGGGTTGATGTCGAAATCCCTTCTGACCTCGCCGCTGAGCGGATCCACTGAAGAACTCAACGTCCCCGGAGCTCTCTGCTTTCTGTAGGAGGCGTTGCCGATAAGGTTCAGGGACAGCGTCTCTGTGATGTGATAGAGAGCGTTCAGGTTGGCCGTGTAGCGCTTTACAGAGCTCTGCTTTGTCCATCCCGGATCGTTCATCACGCTGAGTGAAGTGTAGTAGGACGCTTTCTCCGTGCCGCTTGACATGCTTACAGCATGGTTTCTGGAGATGTTGTCGTTGAACAGGATGTCGAACCAGTCGGTGTTTCTGTATTCGGCTTCCTGAAGGTAGGCTTTCCTGGCCTCATCCGTGTTCATCAGACCGAACGAGCCGCTGGTCGCGTCGTATTCGTTGATCAGGTGGTACATTTTTCCGTACACGCCACTGTTGGACGCCCGGTAGACATCCGCGAGATTAAGGTAGCCGGCCTGCTCCATCTCTTTGTAGACACCCATCTGCTCCTGTGAGTTCAGAATGTTGAAACGTCGGTAGGTAGGTTTGAGACGGTAGCTGTACTCTCCCGTGTATGTGATTTTGTTGCTTCCGGCATGTCCTTTCTTTGTGGTGACGACGATTACACCGGCCATCGCGCGGGCTCCATAGATTGAGGTCGCCGAGCCGTCTTTCAGAATCTGAAAACTCTCGATGTCGTCGGCGTTGAGGCCTGCTATGGCGGAACTGATCAGGGTGACCGCGTCTCCGCTGGAAAGGTTGTCCGCATCGACTTCGGCCACGTCCTCCATGATCACTCCGTCCACAACCCACAGCGGTTTGGAACTGCCGTAGATGGAAGTCGCGCCCCGGACTCGGATCTTAGGGGATGTTCCGAAAGTTCCCGACACATTCTGTACGGACACTCCGGCGGCTCTCCCCTCAAGAGCCCGGCTTATCTCGGCGACTCCGTCCAGTTTGACATCGTCGGCGCTCAGTTTTGTGGTGGCTCCGGTGAAGAGACGCTTGTCCATCTTCTGCATTCCGGTCACGACGACTCCCTCAAGGACTTCAGTGTCTGGATCCAGGGTGATATTCATCTCTCCGCCTGTGATGGACACGTCCTTGGGCTTCATGCCAAGACAGCTGATTTCAAGGATTTTCGCAGACGTACTGACTCTCAAAGAGAATTTTCCGTCAATGTCTGTGATGGTGGCGTTTTTCGTTCCCTTTTCCAAGACGGCGGCCCCTATGACGGGCAGGTTGTCTTCGGAGGAAATGACCACACCGTTGACAATCCGGGAGTCTTGTCCAAACAAACACCCGAAGCCTGCGATGACGCAGGCGATCATCAAGCATAAGAAGTGCTTCATGTATTAAATTAGTTAATTAATAGGATGCGGCTTACCTTGTCACAAGACAGCGCATCCATTTGTTAATGTTCATTCACCGCACCCACCAGTCAAAGACATCGAATGTTGGGGAAAATGTCTTCTGTGGCTTTTGACGCGGCATTTTTACTCATGTCGGCGTGAAGTTAGTTAATTAACTAATTTAATCAAAGAAAATTTTCAACTATAACGTTTTTTCGTTCCGCGCACCTTGAAAAGACTATTTCTTGCGCTGTCCGGTGCGATGCCCCTGCTCGTAGAGCTCGAGGGAGTTGATGACGTTCTGCCAGATGCTGTAGAGGCCGCCGGCGACGGAGGTCACCGGGGTCATGTAGGACATATCAAATTAGTTCACAATTTTGTGGACCACAAGATTGTGAACTTTTGATTTATTTATATATATTTGCGTAAAAACCAATGTGCTATGGATAAACCTTTTGTGTATGGCGTGGCTGTGTCCGGGGATAATTTCACGGATAGGGAAAAGGAAACCAAACGCCTGAGGATGAATTTTGAGTCGGGAGTCAATACTATCCTGATTTCACCTCGGCGTATGGGCAAGACCTCTATTGTAGGCAAGGTTATGTCTTCCGTTACTGACCCTAAGATCAAGGTCGTGATGATGGACATATACGATTGCAGGAGTGAGTTTGACTTTTATGAGCGGTTTGCCACGTCCATCGTGAGAGGTGCTGCAGGCAAGATTGAAAACGTGGTTGCGTATGCCAAGGAATTTCTTGGGCGTTTTTCCGCGAAAATCTCGGTAAGCCCCGGACCGTCAACGGACTATTCAATTTCTTTCTGCATGTCTCCAAAAGAAATTGATCATGCTGAAATTTTGGATCTTCCTCAACGGATCGCTGCAAGGAAAGGTATTCACATTGTCGTGTGCATTGATGAGTTCCAGCAGATTGGGGAATTTCCAGACAGCCTTGCCGTCCAAAAAAGGTTGCGTGGATTCTGGCAACATCAAGAAAATGTCTCTTATTGTTTGTTTGGAAGCAAAAAACACCTGATGGAAAAGATTTTCCAGAGAAAGAGCATGCCTTTCTATCAGTTTGGTGACATGATTTTTCTTGACCGGATTCCTACGGAGGATTGGATTGATTATATCTGTTCTAGATTCAAGAGTTGCTCAATGTCAATAACAAGGGAACAGGCTGAAAGAATATGTGCGCTCGTTGAGAATTATTCATCTTATGTCCAGCAATTATCATGGAATGTCATGATAGAGGCGGACAGGGTTGTGTCCGATGCGGACATTGATGCCGCATTTGAGGAATTGCTCCACCAGACTTCGTCTTTGTTTATGGAACAGATAGGGTCTCTGACTTCTTTTCAGATGAATTTCCTTAAGGCTGTTGTCGAGGGAGTTCATTCTGGTTTCACATCATCGGACATTCTTGCAAGATATTCCATGGGTGCGAAATCTAATGTGGCCAGAATACAGAAAACTTTGATCGAGAAAGAGTTGATTGAAAAGCAAGGCAAGATGATATTCGCCTCGGATCCTGTTTTCTCGACGTGGTTCAAAAGGGAATACTGCCGTTAGGATCTATTTTGAGGCCTTGTGGTGCTGTCCGGTGCGATGCCCTTGCTCGTAGAGCTCGAGGGAGTTGATGACGTTCTGCCAGATGCTGTAGAGGCCGCCGGCGACGGAGGTCACCGGGGTCATGTAGGAATATCCCAGCCAGATCAGGAAGCCGGAGTTCTTCTGGCCGAGGGCCTGGCCGGCGGTGATCTCGTCCGCTTTTATTGACTTCCGGTCTGCGGTTCCGTCGGCTTTCCTGCCTGCCAGTCTTCCGACGGCGAACTGGATGAGAGTGCAGACCAATGAGATGACACCTATCATTACTGCTGTCCACACGGAGATTCCGCTGTTCACAAGCGATCTTGTCGCCAGATAGATCGAGAAGGTCAGGGCCATGCCCCAGCAGTAGAACGCCCAATCAGTGAACCGCATCAGCCAACGCTGAAGCCTTTTCATCGTGTAGCGTATGAGCCATGCCAGCAGCAGAGGCAGGACAAGCAGGGGGAATACCCTTGCGCAGATGGCTGTGAAACCCTCAATGAATGAGGATCCTGTGTCAGGATTTACAATCGGTATGGCGACCGGGAGGATAACAGCGACCGCTATGTTGATCAGTACTACGTATGAGACTGTGTCTGAAAGGCTTCCTCCTAATTTGCTTGTGATCACCCCGGCCGCCGCCGCGGTAGGACATATCAAACAGAGCATCGCGCATTCTGCAAGTATCCTTAAGTCGCCGTCCGGCATCGTGGCGACCAACCATGTGAGTGGGATGAATGTCGCGATCTGAAAAGCAAGCACAATGAAATGCCATTTTCTGAACCGGAGGTCGTGTGGAGAGATCGTGTTGAACTGAAGGAACAGCATCGTGGCCATGAAAACCGGCTGGACATCCTTGGCGAATCTGGAGAACCATGGTTCGATGCCAGGGGATAATGGCTTGATCAAGAATAAAATCAGATAAGAAACGATTCCTATGATGATTGCCAGAGGCAACATCCAATCCTTGATGAATTTCACAATTTTCGCCATAATCCTTCGATTCGACTGACAAAGTTAATCAAAGCCTTTGACCTAAAAAAATCCTTATATATTCAGAAGCGGGGGCAGAAGCGGGTGATGTTTGATGGCTCGGGATCTTTTCCCGAATATAAATGAATGTTTATTCGTGGTATTCATGGCTCTGCGAAATCGTTTGTTTCTTGAAATTGTGTTCCAAAGTATTGTAAAATTCGCATTTATTACTTGTTGGTTATCTTGAAATAGAAAAATATTCCTATATTGGTAAGTACTCATTATTCAAACTTATTTAATAATTATTGCCAATGGGTAAACGAACTTATCTGAGAAGGACTTTGGTTTTTCTCCTGTCGTGGTGTATTATGTCCACCATGACAATCAGCGCCCAGAACGTCTCCGTCGGGTCTGCCGTGACTCTGACGGGTACAGTGCTGGACAAATCATCTGAACCTTTGCCTGGAGCGTCAGTGCTGGTGAAGGGTACTTCAAACGGAGTCGCCACGGATGTGAACGGCAAATTCACAATCAGGCTGCAACCGACCTCCTCAACGGTGCTTGTCTTTTCATTTGTCGGAATGAAATCGCGGGAAATCCCCTACTCCGCGTTCAGGGACGGCGCCAAGGTTGTGCTTGAGGATGATTCGAACAGTCTTGACAACGTGGTGGTCACTGGCTATGCCAACATCCGGAAGGACAGCTTCACGGGAACCTCCACGACGGTCGGCAGGGAAGACTTGATGAAAGTCTCTCCGAACAATCTGATGAAGGCCTTGAGCGCTTTTGATCCGTCTTTCAAGATGATCACCGACAACGCGCAGGGTTCCAACCCGAACAACATGTCCGAGTACTACATCCGAGGCCGCTCTGGCGTGTCTGAGGTGAAGGAACTGGACAGGGTGACTGGAGATGTCAGCGAATTCGCACTGAAGAATAATCCGAGTGCGCCGATATTCATTCTCGATGGCTTCGAGGTGGATCAGGCCACCATTTACGACTTAGACATGAACCGTGTACAGAGTGTCACTACCTTGAAGGATGCGGCAGCCACCGCTGTTTATGGCTCGAGGGCTGCCAACGGCGTCATCGTCATAGAGACTGTGACTCCTGAGCCTGGTCTCGTGCACCTGACATATTCAAACACGACATCGGTCGATGCTCCCGACCTCAGCAGTTATCATCTGATGAATGCCAGGCAGGCTCTTGAGGCTGAATATTATGCCGGCCTGTACGAGTCCGCGACGGCAGATGACAAGAATGCCGGAGGATTGATCAACTACGGGGAACTGTACAACAATGTGATAAGGGGTGTTGACACAGACTGGATCGCCAAACCGGTCCGCACAGCGCTGAGCCACAAGCATTATCTGTCGGTCAGTGGTGGCTCTGAAGATCTCCGTTGGAACGCTGACATCAACTACCAGCGCAAGAATGGCGTGATGAAAGGTTCTGACAGGAACACTTATGGCGCGTCGATGTCCCTTGACTACCGCTACCGCACTCTACAGATCAGAAACAAGGCCTCCTTCAACGTTGTCGATGCCTCGGATTCTCCATACGGCTCGTTCAGCGACTACGTCAGGATGAAACCATATCTCGCTCCGACCGATCCGGAGACCGGGCAGTATTATAAGGTGTTCAGCATTTACAGGAACGTCCGCTCTTCCATCAGCGAGCCGGTATATGTCACCAACCCTCTTTACGAGGCCTCGCTCGGAAGCTTCAACAGGACAAAGTACCGCGAGTTCATCGACAATCTCAGCCTCAGGTGGAACATCACTCCTTACCTCATGGCCAAGGGCACTTTCAGCGCCTCCTACAAGATTCAGGACGAGGATGTTTTCACCGACCCGTCATCTGGAGTCTACACGAAATCAGATGTCAAGGAAAAAGGCAGCTACAGGGATGGGGATGTACGTTCGCTGAGATGGACCCTTAACGGAATGATTTCCTATAACAGGGACATCCGTAAAAATAACATCAACGCATCCCTTGGTGTCGAGGCGTCCGAGACTCAGTCAAGCTCTCGGTACGCGACATACATAGGCTTTGTGGAAGGAGCCAAGGCGGCTCCCGGCAACGCCCTCAAAATCAAGGATGAGCCTACGTTCAATGACAGCAACTCAAGGCGTTTCGGGACCTATCTCCAGGGCAACTGGTCTTACGACAACATCTACCTTCTGGATGTCTCCGGACGTTACGAGGGATCCTCTGCGTTCGGAGCCAAGAAGAAAATGGGACTCTTCTGGTCTTCGGGAGCGGGACTCAATGTCCACAACTATGCTTTCATGAAAGACGTGGACTGGCTGGACAGATTCAAGGTGAAGGCTACCTACGGAGTCACCGGAAAGGCCAACTTCAGCCCGTATCAGGCCAGGACCACGTACGACATAATGTACGACAACCCTTACATCGACCAGTGGGGTATGGCTCTGAAGGCTCTCGGCAATGAGAACCTTAAATGGGAGAAGGTAAACAAACTGAATGTCGGAACGGAACTGTCGTTCTTTCGCAACGCCGTGACGATCATGTTCGACTGGTACCATGAGCTGACGACCGACCAGGTCGAGTCCGTGTCCATCCCTTCGTCTTCCGGATTCACATCCTACAAGGGTAATCTGGGAAAAGTCCTGAACCAGGGAGCTGACCTGAGGCTCAACGTCAGGGCTTTCTCGAACCGAGACTGGGATGTCTACGTGTTCACGAATCTGAACCGCAACACCAACACCATCAAGGAGATCGGTGACGCTCTGAAAGACTACAACACCAGCATCGACAACTTCTTCAAGGGGTATTCGTCCTCCAACACGGACAGCAAGTACAGTCAGCCTTTTACCAAATATGAGGTGGGTAACTCACTGTCGGCGATCTATGGCATGAAATCTTATGGCATCGATCCGGCTAACGGAAAGGAACTGTACGTGAAACGTGACGGCACTGTCACCTACGACTGGACCTCTTCCGAGCAGCAATGTTTGGGCGACTACGATCCTAAACTCTCCGGAGTGTTTGGCTTTAATGTACGCTGGAGAAACTGGACGGCCTACACCACGATGTCTTTCAAGTGCGGAGGTCAGGCTTACAACAGCACGCTGGTCTCCATCGAGAATGTGGATCTTGAGAAGTACAGCGGAGACGAGCGTGCCCTTACCGACCGATGGATTCAACCGGGGGACAACGCCACCCTCAAGAGCATCAAGGACAGGACCCATGTCACAAGACCGACCTCAAGGTTCGTGCAGGATGACAACGAGATGACAATGTCATCGTTCTCCGTAGGTTACCAGTTTGACAGGAATCTAGTGAAACGGATCGGTCTTGATGCCGCGCGTATTCAGTTCAACGCCGAGAATGTCTTTACCGTTTCTTCCATCAGACAGGAGAGAGGTACGACCTATCCTTATGCCCGCTCTTTCAACATCAGTCTGAACGTTACCTTATAATTGTGAGATCATGAGAAAGATAAAAATAATAGCATACATATTCGTTGCCCTTTCCCTGACAGTTTCCTGCAATGATTGGCTGAATGTCGGGTCGGAGGAGGAGGTTTTCGAGGATGACGCTTTCGCCTCGACGAAGGGCTACAGGAGCGCACTGATCGGCATCTATAAGACAGTCGCCTCACCTGCTCTTTATGGCCAGGAACTGACCTGGGGCTTGAAGAGCAACCTTGCATGGAACTACAAACTGAACAATTCCGTGACAGCCTACCGTTCCATACTCAACGAGGAAAGCCTGGACAACAGCGCCGCCAGGAGCATAGCCAACTCGATCTGGAGCAAGGCCTACTATGCGATAGCCAACTGCAACGAGTTACTGCAGAAGATAGAGGACTGTGACGACACGTTTGAATATTCATGGGAAAAGCAGATGATAATGGCGGAGGCCAGAGGGCTGCGCGGACTTCTGCATTTCGAGATGCTTCAGTTGTTCGTTCCGGCTCCTGTGACCGGCTATGAAGGCCAGGCTCTTCCATATGTCACATCGTATCCGGACCTGAAGCCGGCTTACAAATCCATGAAGGAGTATCTGGATCTGGTCATTGAGGATCTGACGTACGCCCAGGAGATGCTTGCCCCGATAGACATCGACGAACTGCGTAACAAGAGCCATTTTGTCTCAGGGACAACGCGTCTGGACAACATGGATTACGTCCTGTTCCAGGGGGTTGGCAACATACATTCCGACGGAGCGAAGCGTGACAATGCGTTCGGAGACGGATTCTTCGCCTTCAGAGGTTACCGCTTCAATTATTGGAGCGCCACCGGTCTGCTTGCGAGGGTATATTCCTACATGCGGGATTTCGACAATGCCGAGAAATATGCCGACACGATCATCAACGACTGGGTTGTGCAGTATCAGTTCAACCTCTACAGCTCCAATCCGAAGGCGTCCTCGAATCCAGCCCGTGTCGATGGCAAGCGCCGTCCGGAGCCTATCTGTGCGTTCTGGAATGATCAGGTCTGCGACAATTACATCACGGTTGCGGGTACATCCTACAATAAGATGGTGGAACTTAAGTACTTGTTTGCGGGAGACGAGACTGCTGACTACCGCTACACGGATCTGTACAACTCGTCGTCCAAGACCTACAGGGTCTGGGACAAGTCTGATGACAGGACTGTCAGCAAGTACAGCAATCCACTGCTTCCGGTGATGGAACTTCCGGAGGTGTTCTACATCAAGGCGGAGTGCCAGGCGCGCAAGGGGGACATTTCCGGGGCCGATGCCACGCTGAAGAAGATCCGTGACGCCAGAGGATGCACAGCTGCCCTTTCGGACACGGATCTTGAATCATTCATGAACACTTTGGTCAACGAGGCGCAGCGGGATTTCCTGACACGAGGCACAACATATTGCTTCCTTAAAAAACTGGATTGGCGTGTCATCTATGACGGGACACCAGCCGGAAAGACAGTGTCTGAGGAGTGGTATGTCCTTCCTATACCTGATTCAGAGACAGCATATTATTAATGGAGAAACTTTACATGAAAGCAAAGAATATATTGATGGCTGCCGCCGCCCTGGTCGCGATGGCATGCGCGAAGGAAAGCATTCCTACATACGAAAAGGCCACAGGAGAACGTTATATCTACTTCTCGAAGGCGGAGACCGATTCTTCAGATGTCTCTTTTTACTCATACCCGGGACAAACGACAATCGAATACCCTGTCGTGGTCAAGAGCACCGGCTACAGCACTGGCGCGCAGACTTTCTCGGTGAAAGTGCTGAATGAATATACCACCGCCGACGCCGGTGACTTCTCTCTCCCGGACAAGTTCACCTTCCGTCCGCGGAGCGAGGTCGACACGTTCTACGTCAAACTGAACTATTCCTCCAAACTGGATACTGAAAAGTTCAGGATAGTCCTTGAACTGGATGAGACTCCGGATTTCAGGCTGGGTATGAGTGACTCAAGGGTGGCGATTATCTGGTTCCACAACAACCTCGTGAAGCCAGGTTGGTGGACCTCCACTGTGACGTCTTACTACCTTGGCTCATACTCGGAAGCGAAGTACAAACTTTTTCTTGAGGTGGTCAAGGTTGACCTTGACGGAGCGGACAACAGCCTGATACGCCACTATACCTTGGTGTTCAAGAAATATCTTGAAGACCGCAAGGCGGCGGGAAATCCGGCGCTGGAGGACAATGGCACTGAGATGACGGTGGTCGCCTGATGTACGTGAGAATATTCATGAATATTTAAATGATTGACAAAATGAAATTTAGAAATATTATATTCTCTTTGACTTTGGTTGCCTTTGCCAGCGGCTGCTATAAGGATGATTCCCAGAATTTTCAGATTCCTCTGGCCGATGTGAGTATAGCAGCGGATGACGCCATCTCGTTCTCTGTCGGGGTCGAGGGTACTTATGAGCCAGTGATTGAGTGGGGCGGGACCTCGGAGAGTGACTATGACTACAAATGGACCGACAACGGCCGGGAGGTAATCTCGACGGAGCGTGTCCTTAAGCATCTATTCACCGAGGCAGGGGATCATTACCTGACATTCCAGATGACAGACAAAAAGACTGGACTTGTCTACGGCCGGGACTTCAAGATGACCGCCAACAGCGAGTTCTTTCTCGGATGGCTTGTCCTTTCGGAGGGAACTGACGGGTCGTCAAGACTCAGTTTCGTGAACCTGAGCACATTCCAGTCATATCCTGACATCTATGCCAAGATGTTCCCGGATTCTCCGCTCGGAACTTCACCTGTCGGGCTGGCCTGCTATGGAATCCGTAAGACTGACCAGGTGACTGTCATCCAGAATGGCGGTGCCGGCTCTGTCGTGCTGGACGGATCTTCGTTCAAGAAGGTTGTTAATGTCGCGGATGAGTTCATCGGAGGCAAATTTCCTGATGAGGATGGAGGGTTCGCAATCAAGGCCATAGGCTACACGCACAGAGGACCGGATCTTGTCCTGACAGAAAGCGGAAACATTTATGACAGAGTTGGTAAGACCGGTTATTCGGCCGCTTTTCAGAGCGCCATGTACTCGACGGAACCGTACATTTCCGCCGGAGGCCCAGCCAAGTTCACCTACATGACTTTCCCTGGGGCCAACTCCTATTTCACCCCGTTGTTCGACGGGGCGGGCAACAGATGGCTTGCGTATTACACCACGACCGCGATTCCTGTTCAGATCCCGGCTTTTGACAAAGGCGGTGACTTTGAGTTCGAGGAGGGGTTTGACTATTGCGCTGGCATGTCTTCCGATGTGACGATGCGCTATGCCCAGACCTATGAGGAGGGCACCATGAGATCGGCCAGGCTTGCGAACGTGCTTGAGAAAGGCGGATCGTACTATGTGAACACCGCGAAGTTGGATCTGAACAATGCCAACGGGCATGTGACAGTCTCAGGACTTGTTCAGAAACCTCTTGCGGAGGGGTATTCCATAAGCTCTGGCTCACGGTTCTTCATCCCCCGCGGATCCGGAACCGACTACAATGACGAACTCTATGTGTTCTTCAATGTGGGCAGAAGAGTCTATTTCTATCATTTCGACACTGGCTTGACCTATCTCTACCATGACTTCGGCAAGGATGCCAATGTCCCTTCAGGTGAGATTGTCTCTATGATTCAGAACGGGAACGCATCCCAACTGGGCGTCGCTTTTACGGATGGACATTTGTTCATCTGTGATCTGGCGAAGACCACCTTGACTGCCATTCGCCAGAACAACATAGACCCGGAGACATCTGACAAGATTGTCAAGGCTCACATCGATGATATTCCAGGGACCGTTGTCTCGCTTGCTTTCAAGTACGGCAAAGCTGACAACTACACCGGATCCAAAATCGCCAGGTAAGCGTGGTATGATTCAGAAATTACTAAATAACCAAAATTAATGAATATGAAGTTCTTATTATTTAAAGTGATCGTCGCTCCGGCGCTCATGCTGTCGGCTCTGTCCGTTTCGGCACAGGAGAAAAAGATTGAAAAGATACCGGGAGTTCCGCCGACGAAAAGCGAACTTGTCTTCGACTATGACACGGTTCTGCCGGAGGGCATCGAACTGAAAGGGGCTCCGCAAGGCTTCGCAATTTCAGGGAAGTACGGCTTCTCGCTGAGAAACAGGGGACAATGCCTTGTGTTTGACCTTAAGAAGAACAAGTTGGTGAACTCATTCAAGCTGGAGGGCAACACATCTCACTGCAACAGTGCCGGATTCGGGAAGGTGAAATATTCAAAGGATTCCAAGTTTCCGCTCCTTTACGTTTGCGAATGCACCGGCCAGAGGAGCTGCTATGTGACAGACATAACCACCGAGGGCTCGAAAATCGTCCAGAGGCTTTTCTACGATTCCGATGAGTTTAAGATTGCGATGGACTGGATCGTGGATGCGGAGAACGGCTTCATCTATGTGTACGGTGGCCGTCATTTCGGTCCTAAATATCTGAAGAAACTGCCGTTGCCGAAACTTTCCGACTCTGACGAGAACGGTGAGGTGCATTTCACGAAGGATGACGTGCTCCAGACCATCGAGATCGAGGGCCTGATGATCAGCCAGGGCAGCGTGATCAAAGGCGGGAAGGCCTATCTTCCTGACGGCTGCTCACCTTACGGCAACAAACTGCACATCATTGACCTTGCCACCGGTCAGAAAGTCTCAGTGGTGGACTTCCAGGATCAGGTCAACGAGCCGGAAGGCCTCGCCTTCAAAGGCAAATGGCTCTACGTCGTGTTCCACAACGTGACCGAATCCATCCGCCACACATTGATGTATAGGATGAAAATATAATCTGGTTCAAGCTGTTGAATATTCATGGATGGTTGAAAGGAAAACTTTCGGCCATCCTCTTCCGTTTTTATGGATTCATCCTTTCTCCGTGAGTGTAGGTCTGGACTAGTCGAAAAATCGCTCTATGTGCTCAAGCAGCAGAAAGGCGAAGATCAGCATCGATGTCTTGAAGTAGTTCTTTCTCATCGCCTTGATCTCGTCTGGAGACAGGTTGACGTTGTCCTTGTTTTTGGTGTAGTCAACGATGAGAACGATACCGATGGCAAGAATCACGATGGTAAGGAATATATTCAGAAAGACGAACACTGTTTTCATTTTCTGAGGACGTTTTGTTTAGCGCTGCAAAGATATACAAATTAATTTGCTTATGACTCTTTTGACTCTGCCGTTGCTCACGAAAAGGACATCAGTTCCCGGAAAAAGATGTATATTAGCGAATATAAAGAACTACTGCTATGCGGAAACTTTTGATTTGTGTGGTGTGCTCTCTATTGGCTTTGTCGATGAGGGCCGGATTTATCGACGGAATCAGAATCGGCGGATGGGACAGGCCGTTTGTTGTGACCATTGACAATGAGGATGTCTCGATGTCGGCGACTTCATGCTTTGTGGCAGGCCTTCCCTCTGGCTATCACACGGTAGAGGTGTATGAATCTCGCTCGACATTCAGTGACAGTGCCTGGAAAGGCAGGCTGATCTACAGCCGAAGGATCTACTACAATGGCATAGGAACCATGGACATTCGTCTTGATGACCGCACGGACACAGGAGTCATTCGCCCCGGGCATGGGACATCGACATTTGGAAAGAATGTGATGTCCTCCGATGTGTTCGAGGATTTCTTCCAGAGAATGAAGGACGAGCCGTTCAGCGATGGGAAAAACAGGTTGTTGACGACAGCACTGGCCAGCACCGCCTTCACTTCGGCGCAATGCGAGCGTCTCATAGACCTTTATACATTTGATGACGACAAGGTTGAGTTCCTGAAACTGATCTATCCCAATGTGGTTGACAAAGAGGCGTTTTTCAGAGTCATCGACAAACTGACCTTCCTAAGCAGCCGTGACAAGATCCGGGATTTCATTCAGGCCTATGACCGAAACTGACATAGTGCATTCAGACTGAGAATGAAACCACTGCCCTGGCCGTGGGCCGTCTGAGGTTATTGTCGATTGGTTAAACGTTGGAATAAGTTGAGTGATCATGGCTTCAGAAGCAGGTTGGGCTTGATGGTGTCGATCATATTTTGTGGCACGTCGCATTCTTTGGCGATTCCTGCCCATCTTGAAGTGGCTTCGCAGACTTGATCTATTATTTCGCCGGCGTTCCTGATGTTGTTCAAGGCGGCACATTCCAACATGTCTTTTCTGGTTATATTGTCGAATTTCCCGTTGGCAGACATTTGGTGTGTGGCGGTCCAAAGCCCGGACGGATTGTAGGCATACCCCATGTCGTAAGCCGGTGAGAGCCTCCAGATGCCGCTTTCGTCCATCAGAAAAGAAATATTCTTTGTGTGGTCATCCTGATTCCTTACCACTACATTGAACACCATCCGGCGGAACATTTCCTGCGCTTGTGAATATGGAAGCCTGAGACGTCGCATCACGGTGAACGCCTGCTCGTATGAATATCCTCTCCGAAGACGGAAATCGTAGTGAGCAATGCCGCACAAAGTCTGCATGTGTATCTTCCGGACGTTGTCCCTGTCGAATCTCTTGGTGAGGAAATGTGCCCTGCCGTTCTCCTCGATCAACGAGCACTCTGACATTTCTATTCCACATTCCCTGACCAATCTATAAAAGGAATATTCCAGCCTTCCTAAGTTCTCCGTCTGTCTGAATCCGGCTTCTGAAGACACTCCGTCCAATTTGATGAGGTAATAATCAAATCCTTTTGGTGCGTCAACCTGTCCTGACCGTACTTCACCGGTGTCTTTGTTGTAGGCTATGACTGCTTTGGCTCTCTGCCCTCCGGCTGAAGTCCCGAGTCGCAGTATCTCCGCAATGGCCGCCTTTTTGTCTTGGTTCAGATTCGCACCGAACGTCTGTTTTTTAGATAGAGCTTCTTTTGCGATTTCGACCAATGAGTCAATCTCAAAACGAATTCCTGGACTCGCCACAGGGTTTGTGGCCGGCTCGAACTCCAGAGCTCCCATACATCTTTTCCCAAGATAACACAATGTCTCCACCGGGTTTCCGGAAGTCCTTCCTGTCAGATTCAGCCATCTGTCAAACAAAGCGCGTCCATAGGTGTCCGGAAGAGAATCGGCCAGCATTCCCGGCAGACCATTGAATGTCTCCCAATCCAGACCACCGAATGAATATACACGACCTTGCCTTACCGGCATCATGAGGGGAGAGGGCTCGATGTTTTTACTGACAAAGTTGTCATCGTACTCAAACAGAGCCACATCACGCCTGTTGTCCCAGCGGAAAGTTCCGACATTCAGTCCGAACATACTGACTTTTGCGACATCTACCATTCTGATTCCTCCTTTTCGGTTTTGGGTTTGCCGGCCGCGCGTTTCCTTGAGTTCTTTTTCCCGGTGTTGACTAATTCATAATAATCGTTAGGGCTTAGTTGTTCCTCCGCGATGAGGTTTTGGAAGGTGTCAAGCTTGCCTAAAACTCTCATGACACGTAATAACGATTCGAAAGAGCCAATCTCACCGCTCTCTATCTTTTTTATTGAGGACAACGAGATGTCCGCTTCCTCAGAAAGGTTTTTCTGCGTTATGTTCTGCTTCAACCTTACAGACTTGAGCTTTTCTCCGATGCGTTTTTGCATCTGTGTGTCTGATAAACTGTAGATGTCTTCCATAACGGTTTAATATTAAACTATTATTGGGCAAATATAGCAATAATAGTTTAAGATTAAGCTGTAATTCTTTTCTTGTTTCGTCAAGTATTGATTGGCGATACAGTAATTGCCCAGAATTGCTTATATTCGTACATTAAATGGAATTGATTATGAGAAAGTTTTTTATCGTGGTGTCAGTGGTTTTGGCTGCCGTGGTGCCTGTGAACGCGCAGACGGGGGCGTGGACGGGCAAGTTGAAGGTTTCGGGCGTTGAGTTGGCGCTCATATTCAACATTGGGGAAGAGTCTGCCACGCTTGATGTGCCGGATCCGGGCGCCAAGGAGATTCCGGTCGAGGTGTCGAGGGATGCTGTTGGTGGCATAACGCTGAATGTTCCGGTGATCAACGCCTCGTTCAAGGGGCTTTGGGCCGGGAAGATGATCGCGGGGACTTTCACACAGCACGGAATGTCGTTCCCGATGACGCTTACACCGGGCGCGCCGGTCATCAGACGGCCGCAGACTCCGGTCGGACCTTTCCCTTACACTACCGAAGAGGTTTCGTTCACGAACGGTGACGCTGTCCTGAAAGGGACGCTGACGCTTCCCGAGAAGTGTGACAGGAATACTCCGGTGCTGATCATGGTGACAGGCAGTGGTCTCCAGAACCGTGATGAGGAGATGTTCGGACACAAGCCGTTCGCTGTCATCGCTGATGCTTTTGCGAGAGCTGGGATAGCCACGTTGAGGTACGATGACAGAGGTTTCGGGGAGTCAACCGGAGATGTTGTCTTTTGCACCACCGAGGATCTGAAGAATGACGCGTTGTCGGGAATCAAATTATTAAAAGGTCGCTTTGATCGTGTGGGAGTCCTTGGACATAGCGAGGGCGGCACCATCGCTTTGATGCTTGCCGGTGAGAAACAAGTTGATTTTGCCATAAGTCTGGCCGGGATGATTGTCTCGGGAGCCGAGACGTTGCTGGAGCAGAACAGGCATGCGTTAAAGGCCGCCGGTATGCCCGAATCTGAGGTTGATGCCTACTGTCGGCTTCTGTCCGACACCTTCGAGGCAGTCAAGACAAAATCACCGTTGCCTTCCGTGGACAATTATGACCTTTCTGAGGCCTTGCGACAAAACTATGCTCAGGTGCTGAACCAACTCCAGTCTCCTTACATGAAGTATTTCATCGGTCTTGACATGTCCGGTAGTCTTGCCGGAATCACTTGCCCTGTGATGGCTTTGAACGGCACGAAAGACACTCAGGTTCAGTGCGAAAGAAATCTGGATGTCTTGAGGTCCGGTCTCCCGTCAGGAGATAAAAACCTCATCAAGGCCGAAACCGGATTGAACCACCTCTTCCAGCACTGTACAACCGGGGCGTTCTCTGAATATAAAGAAATAGAGGAAACCATCTCCCCGGAAGTCCTCTCCGAGATGATCACCTGGATTAAGGCTCTGTAATTCCTCGTGCGTCAGGGCCAAAGTTCTGCGCACGAAGCCAATGAATAAGCCTCTCTCGTGAGTGAAAAGGCCAGTTCCACGCACAGAAAAAATTATTACCTTTGTAGTTTGAAGTTGAATGAATATATTCATGGAATATGAAAAAAAGTTTTGTGATCATGGCTTCAGCGCTTGCGATGGCGGCCTGTAGCCCTAAACAGCAGGTTGAGAAGGTTCCGGCCATTGATCTAGCGAACCTTGACACGACCGTCTCACCGGTGGTGGATTTCTACCAGTATTCCACCGGCGGATGGCAGAAGAACAACCCTTTGAAGCCTGAATATGCCCGTTTCGGCTCCTTTGATCAGCTGAGGGAGAACAACGTCAAGAGACTCAATGACTTGTTTGCCGAGATGGGGACGTTGAAGACGGAAAAGGGGACGGTCGAGCAGAAGATCTCCGACCTTTACAAGCAGGGTCTCGACTCCACAAGGCTGAACGCCGAGGGTGCGGCTCCATTGAAGAGATATGTCGATGAGATCTACGCCGCGGCGGACAAGGAGGCCCTTGTGAAGATCATCGCAGGGCTGCACAATGTATCCGAGAGCTCATTCTTCGGGGCTTACGTGATGTCAGACCTGGCCGACAGCGACAACCAGATCCTTTACCTTGGACAGGGCGGACTCGGAATCGGTGACCGTGACTATTATGTCGAGGCTGAGAATGCGGCGATCAAGGAAGGCTACCGTAACTTCCTCGCCAAGGTGTTCACACTGACTGGAATTGCCGAGCCGGAGAAAGCGGCAGCCAACGCCCTCGCGGTTGAGGACGTTCTCGCAGTGAACTCTTGGACCAGCGTTCAGGAAAGGGATATCCAGGCTCAGTACAACCCTTGCGGCACCGAGGAACTTGTAAAGAACTATCCGGGCTTCGACTGGAAACTCTACTTCGGGACCAGAGGAATCGCCGACCAACAGAAGCTTATTGTCGCCGAGCCGTCTTTCTTCAAGGCTTTCTGTGAATATTTCGGCGGAGCGGACCTCGCTGTCCTGAAGGACTATGTGGCCGGGCAACTGATCCAGGGCGCCACCGGATCCCTAAGCGACGACTTCTACACCGCGTCATTCGACTTCTTCAGCACCCAGATGTCAGGCATCAAGGAGCAGAAGCCTCGTTGGAAGAGGGCGATGCAGGTTCCGAACAGCATCCTCGGTGAGGCTGTCGGAAAGATGTACGTGGCGAAATACTTCCCGGAGTCCTCGAAGACAAAGATGCTTGATCTTGTGGAGAACCTCAAGAAGGCATTCAGCCAGCACATCGACGAACTGGATTGGATGAGCGACTCCACCAAGGCCAAGGCCCACGAGAAACTGGACAACTTCACTGTGAAGATCGGCTATCCTGACAAGTGGAAGGATTACTCTACACTTGACATCGATCCAGGGAAGAGCTACTACGAGAATCTTCGCGCCGCAGGAGCATGGTACGTGGCGGACAATATGTCCAAGCTCGGCCAGCCGACCGACAGGACAGAGTGGGGGATGTCTCCTCAGACGGTCAACGCCTACTACAATCCTACGACCAACGAGATCTGCTTCCCTGCTGCCATCCTTCAGCCTCCGTTCTTCAACGCCGACGCCGACGATGCAGTCAACTACGGTGGTATCGGAGTCGTGATCGGACACGAGATGTCTCACGGATTCGACGACCAGGGCCGTCTCTTCGACAAGGACGGGAATATGGCTGATTGGTGGACAGCCGAGGATGCCGAGAAGTTCAACGCCAAGGCCCAGGTGCTTGTCGCTCAGTTTGACGCAGTTGAGGTTGTGCCAGGCGTCCATGCCAACGGCCAGCTCTCCCTCGGTGAGAACATCGGTGACCATGGCGGACTCAGCATCTCGTTCACTGCGATGCAGAACGCCAACGCCGGCAAGAACATCGGCCTTATCGACGGATTCACTCCGGAGCAGAGGTTCTATCTCTCCTACGGCGCCATCTGGGCTCAGAACATCACGGACGAGGAAAAGGCCCGTCTGACCAAGCTTGATGTCCACTCTCTCGCGGTGAACCGTGTGAACGTTTCCTTGAGGAACTTCCAGACGTTCTTTGACGCTTTCGGAATCAAGGAAGGCGATCCGATGTGGCGTCCTGAGAGTGAAAGGGTACATATCTGGTAATATATTCATAAAGGAATAATTTTTTGGACGCGTCAAGGTTCATAGCCGGACGCCTCCGTTTCGGAGGAAGGATAGCGATGGTCTCCATCGCTGTCTCTTTCCTCATCATGATTGTCTCCGTCTCCGTCTCGTCGGGATTCAGGAATGAGATCAGGGACGGCATTTCAGACCTTACGGGTGATGTTCAGTTGATGCCTATGGACATGAACTACATCAGCGAGTCGTCTCCGATTTCGGTCAATCAGAGTTTCATGCCTGACATCGAGGCGATTCCTGAGGTGAAGAGTGTCACTCCGGCTGTCTATCGGGCTGGGATTGTCAAGAAGGGGGAGAGCATTCACGGAGTGTTGTTCAAAGGAATCCCTCGGGAGGGATCCGAGACCGACACGATCAAACTTGGGGTCTCGATTCCGGTCAGGCTTTCGCAGATGCTTGGTCTGGGAGCGGGGGACAGGCTTTTGACGTACTTCGTCGGAGAAAAGGTCAAGGTCCGTAACTTCAACATTACCAGTGTCTATGAGGGTGTCATGGACGGAACGGACAACATCCTTGTGCTTGCCGACATCGCTGATCTCCAACGGCTTGACGGATGGGCTTCCGATGAGGCCTCTGTCCTTGAGCTGACTCTGGCCTCGGGAGCCAAGACTGATGCCGGAATGCGGGCTGTGACTGACGAGGTCGGACACATCGCCTTGGACAAGGCCGGAGAGGATGATGACACTTTGATCGCGACCTCGGTGATCAGCCGCTATCCGCAGATTTTCGACTGGCTGAACCTCATAGACTTCAACGTGCTTTTCATCCTCGTCCTGATGACGATCGTGGCTGGGTTCAACATGATTTCAGGTCTGCTGATCATGTTGTTCCGGAACATTTCCACGATCGGAACCCTCAAATCTTTGGGAATGACCGACGGTGCCATCGCCAAGGTTTTTCTGCGTGTCGCTTCAGGGATTGTCTTCCGGGGAATGTTGATCGGCAACGGTGTGGCTCTGGTCCTTTGCGGAATCCAGAAATGGACCCATGTCATAAAACTCAACCCGGAGAACTACTTCGTGCCTTTTGTCCCGGTACGCCTTAACCTATCTGCGGTGCTTGCCGCCGATGTTGTCTCCTGGATTGTCATCATGCTTCTCCTCCTGATTCCTTGCCTGTTCATCTCCAAGGTCGATCCGGCCCAGACTGTCAGGGCTCAGTAGGATCCGCTCCACATCTTCCGTTTCCTCGATCATCACCAACGCCGTGTCTGTCGGCTGAACCTTGTATCTCGGTGGATGACCATTGAATATGTCGTACTGGTTCAGCACGGCCTTGACGTAGGCCACTGTTTCCTTCCCTTTGAACTTTCCGTGCCTGACATCTTCCACGAATCGGATAGAGTCTTGACTCATCTGCGGCATGACTGTGCACAGACTTTCCCATGTGCCTGTGTCAATGCCTTGTGCGCGGGCCAGTTTTATGCAGTCGTAGATTCTGCCTTCCCCTGCGTTGTAGGCTGCCAATGTGAATTTCAACAGCTCTTCGTCGTTGGCTGCGGTGTCCTTGAACTTGTTCTGGAGACGGGCGATGTAGGAGGCTCCGGCCACGATGTTCTCTCTTGGATCGAGCAGATCCTCGATTTCGTAACGGTCGGCTGTCCGTGGCATCATCTGCATGAGTCCGAGCGCCCCCGTCGGGGAACTTGCCTGGATTCTGAATCTGGACTCGCTCCAGATAAGCGCCGCGAACATCTTCCAGTCCCAACCTATCCTCTTGGCGTTTTCCTTGATCAGATCGTCGTAGGGGCTTATGATGGACGGATCCTTTTTGACTCCTTTCCGGTACGGGTTGTAGCCATGAAAGAAACGGGAAATCATGTCGGCATATTCAGTGCTCCCTTTGAAATTGTTGAGCCAGCGGATGATCCCCTTTTGCTTTCTTTTGTCGGCAGACATAACCCAAGAGACCGGAACCTCGCCAAGAGGAAACGTCATGAACTCATTGCTTTCGGGAACACTTTCGGTCGGCAGCGCGAGAATGTCAATGCCGCCTGCCCTTAGAGAATCCAGACATGACCAGTCATCCGCAGCAAGGAATATTCTCACGGAATCCTCCAGATAGTCCGCCAACCTTTCGGCCACCTCATAGCAGTAACCGGTCTGATAGCCGTCAGACAACTTGTCTTCCAGTTTCAGGGCGCAGCGGATCAAGTCATCGCTGAATATGTCCTTAGGGTTGTCTTGATTCCCGCTCCGTTCGCTGAAAGGAATAATAAGAAGCACCAACAAAGTTGGTATCAAGTACTTGAGAAACTTCTTTGTCACTCTTTTCAGCCCCATGGTCAGAATCTGCTGTTACTTCCGCCTCCGGAACCGCCTATGCCTCCAAAGCCGCCGAGACCGCCGAATCCTCCGCCGGAGCTTCCGCCGCTTCCTCCTGACAGGCCACCGCTGGCGTTGACTGCCTTATTCGGGCTTGGCTGAGTGTAGAACGGCCAGTAGATTCCGATCTTGAAAGCCGTCTGGGTCCTGATGTAATGGTGCGCGCTGAAATAGTCCGCCTTGTCCATCGGCCATCCGTTACCGATGTTCTCAAGTTTCACGAATATGCAGGCCCTCTTCCATTGGACATTGACGAAAGCGTCGATGACCGGACCGTTGTTGTACTTTTCCTCTTTCTGGTTGTAGAACGCTCCCACGGCCGGATTCCATGCTGGAGAGTAGAACTTGGTGTTGTACCATCCCTCGGCTCCGAGCTGCATCTGCATGATGTTCCTCTTCACGTTGAACTGGAGATAAAGCCTTGAGTTGGCCGCAAGGCTTGGCAAAGGGAGCACGTCCTGGTTTGATGAGACTTGAAACAGAAGCCTGTTGTCCAGGTGGACAGGTCCGAGAACGAAATCCTTGTCCAGCGAGGCGCTCAGAACACTCATCGGCGAGTTGTTCTGACGCACGACCCCGGTAGAGTCGTAGTAGACGTTGCCCGACAGAAGCGCATAGCCGAATTTCGCGCCTATCCTCCATCTTGGCACGTCCAGCCCGGCCTGGATCTTGGTCGTGGAGATCTTGCCGAATTCGTTGTCCCATTTGAAATGGTTGGAGTAGTAATGCTGGTGGTAGTACTCCGGCTCTTCCAGACTTGTCTCGAAGTGCAGATTCATCCTGACCGGACTCTTTCGGGCCCTTCTGAACGGAAACATTTCGAACCTTGCGTTCGCCTTGACGGACAGATCATTCATCTGGTCGCCGAGGAAGACGTAGTCACCGGTCGCGTCCCAACGTATGAAGTTCCTTAGCTGTCCCTCGACTCCGGCGTAGACAAAAGCGGAGTTCCAGATCTTGTTGGTCGTGCCTTTGAGGAATGTCGGATCGAAAACACTGTAGCTCAGGATCCTGTTGCCTATCCCTCCGTTCAGTTTGGAGACAATCGCCTCGTCTGACCACGGTTGCAGTCGGAGGAACACCCTGTTCTCCAGTTTCATCACCCTCACTGAGTCAAAGGATGTTGTAGGATTGTAATTGAATATGTCATTGTAGAACTTGCGTCCGGCCGCATCCGTGATCTGGTCTTCATAGCTCTTGCGGAACACGGAGTATTCACTGCTGTGTCCTATGAAAGCGGTCGTGATGTTGTCGTCGCCAAGGGTGTCGGCGGCCTCTCTCGCCGCTATCCTTCTGCTTAGGAAAACATCAAGGGAATCTATCATGGTAGAGTCACCGGAGGCCATTACGCTGTCCCTGTACGCCTTGTCGATTTTCCTGTACTTCATGTCCTTTATGAAAGTGAACGGAATCCGGTACTGCTGGTCAAGGAAGAATGTGTTCCTGATGATGTTGGTCGAAGCGTTGTTTAGGTTTATGGGATATTCCCTTGCGTCCAGTGTCGTGTCCCTGACCATCGAGTTGTCGCTGGTTCCTCCGTTCTCTTTACGGATTATCTTGTTGTGGATGTAGCCGGCATGCATCATGTAGCGCTTGCCCAGATAGTTGGCCGATGCCACGAACGTCTTGTTGGTCGTCTTCTCGCCCTGCATGATTCCGTTACCCCCGAAACGGTCATATTCAAGAGTGAAATTCAACTCCGGGAAGATGTTCTGCGTTGTCAGGATGTGCAGGTTGTCGGATTCTTTCTGGGAATCCGCGAAGATGGTGCCGAAATAGGCCAGTTCGGTGTAAGGCGTTTTCGTGTTGTACATGGGGAGCGTCTTCGCCGAGTAGGTCCACGACTCGTAAGGCGTGTAGAACGACACCCCGTTCTCGCTTTCGCGGTTGAACCAGTTGTAGTACTGAACGGCGGATCCGGCGACTCCCAACCATGTGGCGTTCACGTCATTGCGGTAGAAAGGGTAGTCGTGCAGCCAATGGTTGTAGCTTGTGTCCGGAACGCTGATGTCCATCTTGTGGAACTCCCGCTCGTGGGTCCACTGGATTATGCGCTTGTAATGAAGTGAATCGGGGATTGCGAAAGTCTCCAGAATCCTTGGCGTCGCTTCCTTGACACTGTCCCTGTAAGCCTTGAGGCTGTCCTTCACGTTGAGGATGCTGTCCGCAAGATGTTTCTTTATCTTTTCCTTTACCTCGAAGTCGTATTTCTTTCTGTCCGTCTTTGAAAGTCCAGCGTACCAGGCGTCGAACGCCGCCTTTTTTCTGATGGCCGAGTCAAGGCGGTAGAGGGAATCGACTATCGGCCAGTCAAGCGAATCTCCCGCCGCCCTCAGAGAGTCCACCACAATCCTGTGGGTCAGCGAGTCCAGGATCGCCACATAGTACTTGTAGCGGAACGGATCGGTCTCCTTCAGCGAGTCGGGCGGGAATATGGTGTCCCTTGCCGTCAGCTGAGGCGTCGTGTCGATAGGGGTCAGGAAGAACGAAGAGTCATCCTTGCCCGCGGCTCCGCCGATGAACTGATTCCTATAGCGGATCGTGTCCGGTTGCAGAGGTCTGTCCGCCAAGATGAATCCATAGCCCGGATCCCCGGCAAGCGGACGGTTACCCATGCCGACGGCCTGCATCGTGATGACACACACGACAGCCACCGGAAACCATATTCTTTTCAAAGTCTCTTTCACTTTCACTTTCATATTCCCTTGAGGGTGCAATCTCACAAAGATACTGTTTTTCCGTTTTTTGCACAAATTCAGTGCTAAGGTGCCTCGGAGGTGCCTCGGAGGTGTCTCGGGTGCGAATATGCCGTTTCCGCCCCCGTGGTTCCTGAAATTTGGATGTACGGGTGCGGGAATCCGGAATTCGCACCCGGGGGCCTTTGCTGATATTTAATAAATATTTAGTATCTTTATTGTTGCAAATCGAGTCAAACCATGAAGAAGAAACTCTGGATATATGACACCGACCCGTACCTAAAGCCGTTTCAGGCGGCGATCGAGGCGCGGCACAAGAGGATAGTTGACGCGGCGGAGAAGATAACAGGCGCAGGAGTCGAGGAACTTGCCTCCAGTGTCAACAATCATCTTTACTACGGGCTGCACAAATGTGCGGACGGCTCCTGGGTGATCCGGGAATGGGCCCCGAACGCCAGCCGGATCTATCTCATAGGAGAGTTCAACAACTGGAGGCGCACGTCGGCCTACGAGTTCAAACCGGCCGGGAGCGGCAACTGGGAACTCAAGTTGGATGCCATGTTCCTGAGCCACGGAGAGTTGTACAAGTTGTTCATCGAATGGCCCGGTGGAGGAGGCGAGAGGATTCCGGCCTATTGCACAAGGCTGGTGCAGGATGACGAGACGAAGGTTTTCTGCGCCCAGGTCTGGGATCCCGCGCGAGGATATTCATGGAAGAATGACAGGGTGCTGAGAAGACCTCATCCCCTCATCTACGAGTGTCACATCGGGATGAGTTCGGAGGAGCGCAAGGTGTCCACGTTCGCTGAGTTCAGGGAGAATGTGCTGCCGAGGGTCAAGAGGCTTGGGTACGACACCATTCAGGTCATGGCCCTTCAGGAGCATCCGTACTACGGCTCGTTCGGCTATCAGGTCTCGAACTTCTTCGCGCTGAGCTCGCGTTTCGGCACGCCGGAGGAGTTCAAGGAACTGGTGGACACCGCGCACGGGATGGGGATAGCCGTGGTGATGGACATCGTGCATTCGCACAGTTGCAGCAATGTGGATGAGGGACTTGGCCTGTTTGATGGTCGTGAGGATCTCTATTTTTACAAAGGCCCGCAGGGACATCACCCGGCTTGGGGGTCCCGCTGCTTCGACTATGGGAAAGACGAGGTGGTGCGCTTCCTTCTGAGCAACTGCAAGTTTTGGATGGAGGAATATCATCTTGACGGCTTCCGTTTCGATGGCGTGACGAGCATGATGTACTGGGATCACGGGCTCGGAAAGGACTTCAACGGCTACGAACCGTATTTTGACTCTGGAGTCGACGAGAATGCCGTGACCTATCTCGGGCTGGCCAATCTGCTGATCCGCCAGATCAGGCCGGAGGCTGTCACGATCGCGGAGGATGTCAGCGGGATGGCCGGTCTGGCAGCTCCGTTCGAGACCGGAGGAGTCGGTTTCGGATTCAGGATGGCGATGGGTGTGGCGGACCATTGGATCAAATGGATCAAGGAGAAGCGGGACGAGGAATGGAGTCCAGGAGAGATTTGGTACGAGCTGACCAACAAGCGGGCGGATGAGAAGACCATCAGTTACGCGGAATGCCACGATCAAGCTCTTGTCGGAGACAAAACATTGATATTCAGACTGCTCGATAAAGAGATGTACTTTTCCATGAATATGGACTCGAAGAATCCGGTGGTCGATCGCGGGATAGCCCTGCACAAATTGATCCGTCTGGTCACGCTCGGTACCGCCGGGGACGGCTATCTGAATTTCATGGGCAATGAGTTCGGTCATCCCGAGTGGATTGATTTTCCTCGTGAGGGGAACGGCTGGAGTTACGAGCATGCCCGCAGAATGTGGTCTCTGGCGGACAATGGACTGCTGAGATACCACTGTCTCGAGAACTTTGACAAGGCGATGATTCATCTTGTAAAACGATACGGCGCACTTGCGGCAAGGCCTGAGCTTCTTCGGGCCGATGAAGAAAAGAAAATCTTGATTTTCAGGCGTAAAAGCCTTATCTTTGCGCTTAATTTCAATCCTGTGGAGTCGTTCGCCGACTATGCTTTCCCGGCTCCGTCCGGAGACTATGTAAAGGTGCTTGATTCCGACGCCAGGGAATTTGACGGATTCGCGAGACTCGAAAATGACGGGGAGCATTTGACGGCCGAAGGCTGTCTGAGCCTCTACCTTCCGAGCCGTTGCGCTCTTGTGCTGATTGAAAGGAAAGGATAAAATTTTAACCGATATGGCTTTTTTGAAGTTCAACAAGTCCGAGTTGGTCAACCTCTCATATTCACTGAAGAGGGAGATTATCTGTGCCAACAAGACCGGCGCTTACTGCAACACTTCCATAGTGACTTGCAACACAAGGCGTTACCATGGTTTGCTGGCAGTGCCGGTTGACGCTTTCGGAGGCAGGACGCACCTGCTCCTGTCCTCTCTGGACGAAAGCCTCATCCTCAATGGAAAACAGTTCAATCTGGGCATTCATTGCTATGGCAGCGTCTACGAACCGCGCGGCCACAAGTACATCATTGATTTCGAGGCTGACCCTGTGCCTAAAATTACCTACAAGGTGGGTGAGATCGTGCTCACCAAGAGCATCCTTCTTGTGCCGGATTCGGATCAGGTGATGATCCGTTTCGACCTTGTCAAGGCTCCGGCGAAAGTCAAGCTGCTGCTCACTCCGTTTCTGGCATTCAGGGACATCCACGCTCTTACCTACGAGAACCCTAACGCGAGGACGGAAGGTTGGGAGATCCCTAACGGAATGTCCTTCAATCTTTACGAAGGCTTCCCTGATCTGAACATGCAGTTCAACATCAAGGATGTCTCTTTCGTGGCCGCTCCGTGCTGGTACAAAGGGGTGACATATTCCGATGAATATCG
Source organism: uncultured Bacteroidales bacterium (assembly GCA_934667175.1). Lineage (GTDB taxonomy): Bacteria > Bacteroidota > Bacteroidia > Bacteroidales > UBA932 > Cryptobacteroides. The sequence continues at coordinate 58,326 of CAKULN010000009.1, forward strand.
CCGCGGGTTCGCCTGTAAGGAAGACCTTTACGTTCCGGGACATTTCGAGACCGGGATGAAGCCGGGGGACTCGCTTGTCTTCTCCGCTTCTGTGGATCCCGCGACTCCGTCCGGACTTAAGAGAAAGTTCGAATCCTATGTGGCCAGGGCCGCGAAGATCACCACCTACCATGAGCAGCTTGTGCACTGCGCCGATCTGCTGAAACAGGACCGTGGAGGCCACAAGATGATAACAGCGGGGTTCTCATGGCTTTACACCGGCCTGTTGAGGGAGACGCTGGAAGCCCTTCCTGGCCTTACCCTCTATGCGGACGGCAACAAGGCCGAGTTCGAGGAGATCCTCGACAACCTCATCGCAGACAATCAGGAACGCCTTTTCCATAGGACAACACAAGTCGAGGCGCCGCTCAGGCTGGCGGACACTTTGACTCACTACATTGAGTTCGGCGCTGATCCAAAGGCTGTCTGGAAGAAGTACGGTCCGGTGGTCAAAGGCATACTTGAAAGCTACTTGCCAGGCAAACGCATCGAAGTCGCGATGCAGCCGAACGGACTTCTCTGGGCACAGCTTGACCATTGGGCTCTTTCTTGGATGAACACTTATGTGAACGGCAATCCTGTGACAGAAAGGGCTGGCTATCAGGTGGAGACGAACGCTATGTGGTTCCAGTCCATTCTCTTCGCGGTGACGATGGAACGAAAATATTCACCGTCGGACAGCGCTTTCCTTAAGGAATGGTCCCGCATCCTGGATCTTGTCCGCGCGAACTTCCAGAGCACTTTCTGGAACGCCCGCGCCGGCTATCTCGCTGACTATGTGGACAACGCAGGGCAGCACCTTGAGGTTCGTCCGAACATGCTCTACGCCCTTGTGGGTGAGAATATTCCTGTTGAACCGGAAGTCGCTCAGAGGGTGTTGCAGGTGATTGACAATGAGCTTGTGACAAGAAGGGGAATCCGTACGCTTTCTCCTCGCCATGCTGAATATAAGGGAGTCTATGAAGGCTCTCAGACAGACAGGGATCTGGCCTACTACAACGGCTGCTGCCTAACTTCGCTCCTTGGACCTTATTGCGAGGTCTGCTTCAAGATGAAGGGGGCTGCTTTCCTGAACAAGGCCCAGTGGCTCGTCAACGGCTTCTACGAGGATCTGAACAAGCACGGGGTAGGGGCGTTCTCCGAACTCTATGACGGCGACCCGCCTCATGAGCCTCACGGAGCGATCTCGTCGGCCCTCAGCACGGCTGCCTTGCTGGAAGTGGAGTACCTTAAGAATAAATACAAGGAGGAGTAGGAATATGAGAGTTTTGATGTTTGGATGGGAGTTTCCTCCTCACATCGCCGGTGGATTGGGGACAGCCTGTTATGGAATTGTCAAGGGCTTGGCCTACAATGGTGTGCAGACTTTGTTCGTGATGCCGTCCGCTTCGGGAGACGAGGATCAGAGCGCTGCCAGGATCATCAACGCCAGCGATGTTCCGGTCGAGTCGTTCGGCTCCACAGTCGATGAGTTTCTGGATAAGGTGAAGTTCGTGCGTATCGGCTCGAACATGATCCCGTACGTCGATCCGGAGGAATTTCACGAGATGGTGGAGTCGGAGCGCAGGCTCCAGAGCGAGAATTTGACAAAGTGCATCGGCACGAAGTTCCGTTTCTCTGGCCGCTATGGCTCCAATCTGATGGAGGAGGTAGCCCACTACGCCATGGTCGGTGGCACGATCGCCATGGAGCACAAGGATGAGTTCGACATCATCCACGCCCATGACTGGCTGACCTATTTGGCCGGAATCGCCGCCAAGGAACTGACCGGCAAGCCGTTGGTTGTCCATGTGCACGCCACGTCGTTCGACCGCGGGACAGAGGACCAGATCGACAGCCGTGTCTATGACATCGAGAAGAGGGGCATGATGGCGGCTGATAAGGTGATCGCGGTCAGTGACCTCACGAGGAACATTGTCATCAATAAATACGGGATTGATCCTGAGAAGGTTGTGACCGTCCATAACGCAGTGGACTTCAGCGGCCGCGAGAATGTGAAGGTCGAGAGGGGAGTGCGCGACAAGGTCGTCACTTTCCTGGGCAGGATCACTTTCCAGAAGGGACCTGAATATTTCATCGAGGCGGCCGCCAAGGTTCTCAAGAGGACCACGGGAGTGCGTTTCGTGATGGCGGGAAGCGGGGACATGATGAACCGCTGCATCCGTCACGTCGCCAAGCTGGGAATATCCGACCGTTTCCACTTCACGGGATTCCTGCGCGGAGCTGAGGTCCAGAAGATGTTCGCGATGTCGGACGTGTACATAATGCCTTCTGTGTCAGAACCTTTCGGAATATCTCCGCTTGAGGCTATGCGCTCCAATGTGCCGGCCATCATCTCCAACCAGTCCGGAGCCGCCGAGGTTCTGAAATATGCGTTCAAGGTGGATTTCTGGGATGTGGATGCTATGGCTGACGACATCTATGCTCTTCTGAAGTACCCGGCTTTGGCCGATTTCGCCGCCAGAGAGGGCTATGAGGAGGTCAACCGCCTGAAATGGAACATCGCCACGGCGAAACTTAAGAATATTTACGAATCAGTGGTTAACAATAAATAAGGGAATATTATGAAAAAGAGCATTTGCCTGTATTTCCAGGTTCATCAGCCTACAAGACTGAGGCAGTACCGATTCTTTGACATCGGCAAGGATTCCCACTACTATGATGATTTCGCTGACAGGACTATCCTTCGCAGGATAGCCCAGCGATGCTATATTCCGATGAACAACCTCCTGCTGGACCTTATCAAGCGGTACGGAAGCGACTTTAAGGTGACATTCTCGATCACCGGTTCCGTTCTGGAGCAGTTCGAGAGGTACGCACCGGATGTGCTGGACAGCTTCCGGGAACTGGCTAAGACCGGTTGTGTGGAGTTCCTCGGGGAGACATATTACCACTCCCTCGCCTCGCTTGCCAATTTCGGAGAATTCAAGCATCAGGTGGAGAAGCACTCCGCCGCGATCGAGAGGTATTTCGGAGTGAAGCCTACGGCTTTCAGAAACACTGAACTGATATATTCAGACTCCATCGGCCGCGATGTCTATGACCTTGGCTTTAAGGTCATGCTCGCTGAGGGTGCCCGGCATATTCTTGGATGGAAGAGTCCGGACTACATCTACACTGACAGTCAGCAGAAGCACTTGAAACTGCTGCTTCGCAATTATTCTCTCAGCGATGACATCGCGTTCCGTTTCTCCGACAGAGGATGGAAGGACTGGCCGCTTACGGGTGAGAAGTACCTATCTTGGCTTAAGGCCGCCGACGGAGACATCGTGAATCTGTTCATGGACTACGAGACATTCGGAGAGCATCAGAAAGAGAGTACGGGAATATTCGATTTCATGAGATATCTGCCTGAGATTCTGCTGAAGGACGGTTCGTTCGAGTTCACCACTCCGACTTTGGCCGCCAAAAAGCTCAAGCCTATAGCTGAGATCGAGGTTCAGGATCCGATCTCATGGGCCGATGAGGAGAGGGATGTGACCGCATGGCTTGGAAACGAGCTCCAGCAGGATGCTTACAACAAGCTTTATGGACAGGCCGAGAAACTGGCCATTCTGAATGACCCGGTTCTCTGGGAGGATTTCGGGCACCTTCAGGAGAGTGATCACCTTTATTATATGAGCACCAAGTTCTTCTCTGACGGTGAGGTTCATAGTTATTTCAATCCTTACAACACTCCTTACGAGGCGTTCATCAACTACATGAACGTGCTTAGTGACTTTATCATCAGGATTGATGATGCGATGACCACTTCTGGAAAGAAGGTGAAGGACAGCGCTTCGGCAGGCAAGTCATCGAAGAAAGTCGCTTCGGCAGGCTCAGCGACCGGCGTGAAGAAGGCCGCTGTCAGAAAGAAAGTGGCTGAGGAATCTTCATCAAAGGTCTCTGTTTCTAAAAAAGCGACAAAGCCGGTCACGTCGGTCACTGAGCTTGTCGAAGTGACCGCCCCGTCGAGTAAGTCTTCAAAAAAAGTCGCTTCGGCAAGCTCAGCGACCGCAAAAAAGAGTCCAAAAACAAAGACAACCAAACAAGTAAAAAAGAAATAAATGACAAACGAACTGACAAATCCAGACTATTTGTTTGAGGTCAGTTGGGAGGTGTGCAACAAGGTCGGCGGCATCTACACTGTGATCGCCACCAAATCGCTTTATTTGAAGCAGCAGCTTCACAAGCACCACATCCTGATTGGCCCTGATGTTTGGATGGACACTGAAAGCAATCCGGATTTCATAGAGGATCCGCATCTTTACAGTCTATGGAAAGCCCAGGCCGCGTCTGAGGGAATCAGAGTACGGATCGGCAAATGGAACGTTCCCGGAAATCCTATTGCTATCTTGGTGGATTTCAAACAGTTCCTTACGAGCCAGAACGACATTTTGTCCAAATACTGGGAGCGTTTTCAGGTCGATTCCATCACCGGCAACTGGGACTACAAGGAGAATTTCCTTTTCGGCTATGCGGCTGGAAAAGTTATAGAGAGCTTCAGAAACTTCAATCTGAGTGCATCTGACAAGGTCGTGGCACAGTTCCATGAGTGGCAGACGGGAGCCGGCCTCCTTTATCTGAAGTACAAGCAATTGCCAATCGCCACCGTGTTCACGACCCACGCCACGGTTGTCGGTCGCTGCATCGCCGGCAACAACCTGCCTCTGTACGATTCGATGAACCTCTACGATGGAGACCAGAAGGCCCGCCAGTTCAATGTGATTGCCCGTCACTCGCTTGAGAAGAAATCGGCTCAGAACGCTGACATATTCACAACCGTCAGTGAGATCACCGCGAAAGAGTGCGAGCAGTTCCTTCAGCGCAAGGTGGATGTCGTGACACCGAACGGCTTCGAGAACAGTTTCACTCCGGCCACGGATGAGGAATATGACGAGAAGCGCCGTGCCGCGCGCGCGAAATTGATTGAGGTGGCCACAGCGATGTCGGGCGAAGAGGTATCGAAGGATGCCATCCTCATAGGCATCGGTGGGCGTTATGAATATCGCAACAAAGGCATTGATGTGTTCATCGACGCTCTGAAAAAGCTTCAGGACACCGAGGCGCAAGGCCGTGACATCCAGGCGTTCATTATGATCCCTTCCGGTCACAACGGAGCCGACAAGGATCTGGTCGCCAAACTCTCCGGTACCGGTTCAGCGGACTACACCACACAGGTCTCCCACTATCTGATGGACAATGAATATGATGTCATAACTCATCGTTTCAAGGAGTTGGGCTTCACCAACGCCAAGGGGAGCCGTGTGAAGGTCTATTTCATTCCTTCCTATCTGAACGGGACGGACGGTGTGTTCAACATGAAGTACTACGACCTGCTTGTTGGACTCGACCTGACCCTGTTCCCGTCTTACTACGAGCCTTGGGGCTACACTCCTTTGGAGAGCCTTGCGTTCAGCATTCCGTCTCTTACCACAAGTCTGGCTGGTTTCGGCCTTTGGGTAAGGTCGCATTATGGCAAGGAACACCCTGGCATCACTGTCCTTGACAGAAATGACTCCAATTATTTCGAGGTCGTGGACGGAGTCGTGGCGAGAATCAAGGAGATCGCCGCCCTTGACAGCGAAGGCCGTAAGGCGTACATGGCTTCGGCGAAGGATGTCTCCACGATAGCCCTGTGGGAAAACCAGATTCAGTATTACAAGGAAGCATATTCAAAGGCCATAGAGAAAGTGATTGAGGCCAAGGGTGCTTTCCCGGATGAACTTAATGAAGATAAATCAATGGCATACAAGAAGATAGAAATCAATAATCCTACTTGGAAGAGTGTGATGGTGACCCGTCACCTTCCGACCGCCCTCTCCGGGCTTGAGACACTTTCCAAGAATCTTTGGTGGTGCTGGAACGAGTCCGCCAAGTCTCTTTTCAAATCGATCGACCCGGTCATCTGGCACAACACCTGCCACAATCCTATGGCACTGCTTGACGCAGTGAGCCTCAAGAGGTTCAAGGCCTTGGCCAAGGACGAGGCATTCCTTGGGGAGCTCAAGTCCGTGATGGACGAGTTCAACGCCTACATGGCTCTCAAGGCTGAGCGTAAAGATCCGTCCATCGCTTATTTCTGCATGGAATATGGTCTTGACACGTCGCTGAAGATCTATTCCGGAGGTCTCGGGCTTCTGGCTGGAGACTATCTGAAGGAGACCAGCGACATGAATGTCAACCTCGTGGCTGTCGGACTTCTGTACCGTTACGGTTACTTCACCCAGATCATCACCGGTCAGGGAGAGCAGGTCGCACGCTACGACGCCCAGGACTTCACCAAGATTCCGGCCGAGCCTGTCATGGATGCCGAGGGCAACTGGATGACCACGAGCGTGGCTTTCCCTGGACGCACGATCACTGCCCGCCTCTGGAAGGTGGCCGTCGGACGTACAGACCTCTATCTGCTTGACACAGACTATGAGGCGAACTCCCCCGAGGACCGTCAGGTGACCTATCATCTCTATGGAGGCGATTGGGAGAACCGTCTGAAGCAGGAACTTCTGCTCGGAGTCGGAGGCATCAGAGCCCTCAGAAATCTCGGAATCAATCCGCAGATCTACCATTGCAACGAAGGTCATGCTGCTTTTACCGGACTTGAAAGGCTTCGTGAATATATTCAAAATGACAATCTTGACTTCGGTGAGGCGCTTGAGGTCGTGAGGGCGTCATCGCTCTTCACCACCCACACTCCTGTGCCGGCAGGCCACGACGCTTTCGACGAGGGCCTGTTAAGGAAATATATCGGTCACTATCCTCAGCGCCTGAAGGTTGATTGGGAGACCATGATGGGGCTTGGCAAGGTGAACGGAAACGATGTGAACGAGGAGTTCTCTATGAGTATCCTTGCCGCCAACCTCTCACAGAACGTCAATGGAGTTTCGATGCTCCACGGCAAGGTGAGCAAGGACATATTCAGCAAGATGTACCCTGGCTATCTACCGGAGGAACTGTACATCAGCTATGTTACCAACGGTGTGCACTATCCGACTTGGGCTGCTGCGGAGTGGAAGAAGATCCATGCCCGTGTGTTCGGACCTGAATTCGCCACCCATCACTACGACAGGTCTTGCTTCGAAGGCATCTACAAGGTCGCTGACTCCGAGATCTGGGAGACCAGAAAGACTCTGAAGAAGAGGCTCATAGACATCGTGAAGGAGCGCATCTCCGATCCTGCCCAGTGCAATCATTACTCTCCGAGCCAGATTGTGGCGATCAAGGAGAATCTTCGTGACGATGTGCTGACAATCGGTTTCGCCCGTCGTTTCGCGACCTACAAGAGAGGAACGCTTCTGTTCACTGATCTTGACAGGCTCGACGCCATCGTCAATGATCCGAAACATCCTGTTCAGTTCCTGTTCGCCGGCAAGGCTCACCCTGCCGACAAGGCCGGTCAGGATCTCATCAAGAGGATCATCGAGATCTCCAAGCAGGACCGCTTCGTCGGAAAGATCGTCTTCATTCCAGGATATGACATCTCTCTGGCCAAGAGGCTCGTGCAGGGTGTTGATGTGTGGATGAACAACCCTACAAGGCCTCTGGAGGCTTCCGGAACCTCCGGTGAGAAGGCTTCGATGAACGGTGTGATGCACTTCTCCGTGCTAGATGGTTGGTGGGTCGAGGGCTACAAGCCGGGTGCCGGCTGGGCTCTTCCTCTGGAGCGCACATACGATGACCAGAACTACCAGAACGAGCTTGACGCGGCCACAATCTACACCACGATCGAGAATGAGATCGCTCCTGCCTACTACGATGTGGACAAGGCTCTCGGTCTGTCACCTACCTGGGTAGGTTACATCAAGAACACGATAGCCCAGGTGGCCAACAACTTCACAACCAACAGAATGCTTACAGACTACTGTAACCAGTACTACTATCCTCAGTCAGAGCGTTCTGTGAATATGATTGCTGATGACTACAAGATGGCACGTGTAATCTCCGCATGGAAGAAGAAGGCTCGCCGCGAGTGGCAGAACGTAGAGGTTGTCTCACAGACACAACCGGATCCTTCGTACAGCCTGTCCGAGTCCAATGCATTGACTTCTGAGGTCGTACTGAATCTTGGAGATCTTTCTCCTGAAGACATCGGTGTGGAGATGTTGTTCGCCACAACTGACGTCAAGCATCAGCTGCATATTCAAGAAAAGTGTGACTACGATGTGGTTGAGTTCAATGACGGTGTCGCAAAGTACCGCGCGTCCATCCTTCCTGACAGGACAGGTATGTACCAGGTGGCGGTCAGAATGTACGCCAAGAACCCGTTGTTACCTCACAGACAGGACTTTGAATTGGTGAAATGGTTATAGCGACCGGATTCTTTGACGGTGTCCACATCGGGCACCGTTTTGTGATTGAGCGGCTTGTGAACGCGGCCAGGGAGAGGGGCGACCAGAGCATGGTCGTCACTTTCTGGCCTCATCCGCGCAACGTGCTTCAGGACGATGCCCGCAACCTAAGGCTTCTCACATCTTTGGACGAGAAGAAGGCGTTGCTCAAGAGCCTCGGAGTGGATCACGTCGAGGTGCTGCCTTTCACCAAAGAGTTCAGCCGGTTGACCACTCAGGAATATTTCCGTGATGTTCTCATTCCTCGTTTCGGTGCGAAGGCTGTCCTGATCGGCTACGACAACCGGATGGGCTGCGATCCGCAGACTCAGGAATCCATCGAGAGGATCGCTGAGGGTGAGGGACTTGATGTAGTCCGTCTGGGCAGCGTCACATCTCCGTCAGGTATAACGGTAAGTTCCACCAAGATCCGTGAGGCCGTGGCTGCTGGGGAGATGGAGTCCGCAGCCGCGATGCTTGGGTATGAATATTCATTGCTGGGAGTTGTCGTGGCGGGTAACCGTCTTGGCCGCACGATCGGTTTCCCGACAGCGAACATCCAGCTCTACGAGCCTTTGAAACTGGTTCCCGGCAATGGCGTCTATTCCGTTGAGGCCGAGACCATTGGCCGTAAGTTCAAAGGGATGTGCAACATCGGTGTCCGTCCGACCGTCCGCTCCGGTGGCCAGCGCACCATAGAGACCAACATCTTCGACTTTGACGAGGACATCTATGGCCTCGACCTAAAAGTCACCTTCCACCACAAGATCCGTGACGAGCACCGTTTCGACTCCATCAATGCCCTCAAGTCCCAGCTTGCCACCGACAAGGCTCGCATTCTGGCGGAATGACTATGCGGCTTTACTGATCAGGATGCCCAAGGTAATCCCCCTTCCCGAATTTTTCACGTTACAAAAATTGCGAGAAGGGGGATTACCTCGAGTCGCAGTCCACTTATGCAAAAGTTAATTTCACGGTACTTTTAGCTTTTGTAAAAGTTAAATCTGCTATTAAATTTGCTTTTCCAAAAGCGAATTTTTATTTTTGCTTCTGTAAGTAAGAAAGAAATGGATGTCCGGCTAAAGCCTTTCTGGCCGGACGAACTGCAGAAATCATCCGCTTTGTCCGGCCAGAACGCAATCCACCGGACGAACTGTGCCAAGGATTTTCTTTTCTGTAATGTCATTCCACAAGGAAGTCGTAGAATGGAGTCCAGAAATAATTGTTTGGCTGAAGGTATAACTTCTTTGCTTTGAAGTCGATGATCATGTTGAAGCGCTTCAGGAAATTGTTTCCAAGAGTGCCGTCGATGTCGCTCTTGCTCTGCATCCCTTCCGTCAATGTGGAGAACGCACCAGCGACTTTCGGTAATATGTATGGCCCGACAGTGACCTCGTCCAAAAAAATATTCCGGAGTTCTCCGCTTCCCTCGTCTGAACTGGAAATATGTGAAATGGCGAACGGCCTTTGGGTGTCGAGCAGATTGTGACTGTTTACGAATGGGGTGTTAAGGTCGATAACCCTGTCCGATCCGGTGTCAACTTCCAGCAGCAGATCATATTCAGTGCCGCTGATTTTTACGGGCATCGTGATAAAAGGCACATCGTATTTGTACTCGAATGGAAACATGACCGGCCCTGCAGTGATTTCAAGCGGTTCCTTCTTCGAGTAGCAGTAAATTGTCATATCATCATAATTGATCTCGATGTTGAAGGCTCTTAACGCATTGAGACCCACCACTCCGTCCCAGTACTCCGGTGGGTAAGGAATATGTGCGCATCCTGCCTTCTCGTATTGGATGGTGCCGATCTTCACGGAATTGTCGTGGCTGTACTCCACGGTGTTATGTCCGGTGGCTCCAAGATTGTTTGTTTCCTTCCCTTTATGGATAAGCCCTTGGAGCCTCAGTGAATTAGTGTTCAGGACAAGAGACGATGCACCTGTGTCTACAAGGAAATTCAAAGAATCTGATCCGTTTACAAATGCTGTGACATAAATTCTGTTATCCTGCGCAAGGCGAAAGGGAATCTCTCCTTCCGGTTGTCTGTCCACGATTTTCGCATTGATGTTCTGATGCCAGCAGAACAGAGCGGCAAACACGCACAGCAAAATCCTGAGATGTCTCATAGTCAGTGTAATTTTGTGTAAAGTTAGCTTTTTTCTATATAATACCAAAAGCAAAATAAGGGGTGATCAGTGCTTGTGTGGGGGGCGGAGAGCTTGTCTTTGCACCCTGAAAGGGCGATTTCTGGTACTTGGGGTGCAAAACGGTGGGTTCTGCACCCTGGCGGTACGGGTGGGAGGGGCATTGTTTTACCAGTGGTGTCATGTCAGTTCCACAGTTCTCCTTCCGGATGATTTTGTGGGACGTATCGTGTCATCGGTGGTGTCATGGCGGGCAATGCGGAATGATCTCGATCCGTTTTTAGGAGGAGTTGACTGGATATTCGCTATTTGAAAGAAAAATTGCTATATTTGCAGAAACAGGCAGGGGTTCCGCCGGAAAAGGGCGGGACTTCGTTTTAGTGTTATGGCTCCGAAAGGGGAGGGCGGAGGGCAATGGCCGCTGGAATATTCATAAATAATTTGCCGACAAGTGATTGCCCACTTGCGGCTGAGTGAAAAGGAGCATAATTAGTTTCATTATGGCTGAAATTCATTATATGACCCAGGAAGGGTTGGACAAGCTGAAGAAGGACCTGGCCGATGCTTTGGCGCAGCGTCCTGTCATCTCCGCGGCTATCGCGGAGGCAAGGGAAAAGGGAGACCTCTCCGAGAATGCTGAATATGACGCGGCGCGTGACGCTCAGGGATTGTTGGAGGTTAAGATCGCCAAACTCAAGGACCTCGTGGCTAACGCCAAGGTCATTGACGAGTCCAAGATCGGCACCGACAAGGTGCAGATCATGAACAAGGTCAAGGTGGAGAACCTTGCGGCCAAGCAGGTGATGGAGTTTACCATTGTCGGCGAGACCGAGGCGGATTTCGCCCACGGCAAGCTCGCTTCGACCACTCCTATCGCCAAGGCTTTGATCGGCCACTCGAAAGGCGAGATCGTGGACGCCAAGGTGCCGTCCGGCATAATCAAGTTCAAGATCCTCGACATCACACTCTAAGACGATGGCTACGATATTCACGAAAATCGCAAAAGGGGAGATACCTTCATTCAAGGTGGCCGAGAACGATGAGTTCTACGCCTTTCTGGACATAAGCCCTCTTGCGAAAGGGCATACTCTTGTCATCCCGAAGAACGTCGAGGATGACTACATCTTCCATCTGGACGAGAAGACCTACGAGGGGTTGTGGGCATTTGCCCGCAAGGTGGCTATCGCCATCAAGGCCGCTGTGCCTTGCCAGAGGGTTGGAGTCTGCGTGTTGGGTATGGAAGTGCCTCACACTCACATCCATCTTGTTCCGCTCCAGACCGAGGCTGACATGGACATCAAGAAGAAGCGTTTGGAGGTCTCACCTGAGGAAAACAAGGCGATAGCCGAAGCTATATTCAATGAATATGAAAAATTGTAGGAACTTACTTCTTGCGGCAGCCGTTCTGGTTGCCGCGTCTTCATGCTCGGACAAGGCCCGGATCAACGGAACACTCGCCGGCGATCCTGACACTCAGGTGATTGTGAAACAACTCAGCGGCAACTCGCTTGTGGTGTTGGACACAGTCAAGACGGATGCTAAAGGAGCATATTCATGTAAGATTGATGTCCTTAAGGGACAGCCTCAGTTCGTCTATCTGTTCAAGGGAGACACCAAGGTCGCCTCACTGCTTTTGCTGAAAGGTGACAATGTGAAGGTGACTTCCGACACCCTTGGAAAGTACTCCGTGGAGGGATCCGCCGAGAGCGAGAAGCTTCGCCGGACGGAGGAGGACTTCGCCGCGTTCATGGACAGGTTCGCCTCGGATGCCGCCAAAGGCGACAATGCGGCGGCTTCAAAGGATTACATTGAATACTACCGCCAGTGCGTGAAGTACATAATCGAGAACTCCAAATCGCTGACGGCCATCCCGGTTCTGTACCAGAAGGTCAACGAGAACTTCCCTGTGTTCAGCCAGGCCACTGACGCTATTCTGTTCAAGAACGTTCATGACTCGTTGATGACGGTCTATCCTGATTCGAAGTATGTGGCCGCGCTGAAGAAAGAAGCCGAGAAGAGATTCAACATATTCAATCTCAGCCAACAGGTTCAGAACGCTCAGGAGAGCACCTACCCTGATTTGAACCTTCCGTCTGTGGATGGGACCAAGGTCAGGTTGAGCGAGGTGAAGTCAAAGGTCGTTCTGGTCTATTTCTGGCAAGCCGCCGACGCCGCTCAGAAAATGTTCAATCAGGATGTGCTTCTGCCGTTCTACAAGGAGTATCATTCCAAGGGGCTGGAGATATATTCGGTGTCTCTTGACACCGACAAGGGTGTGTGGGCGAGCGCCGTGAAGAGTCAGGGACTTCCGTGGATCAATGTGTGCGACGGACTTGGCGCCGCTTCGCAGGCAGCCGTGCTCTACAACATCAACCGTGGACTGCCTGTGGCCTATGTGATCGCTGACGGAACCCTAAGTTCCGAGACTATCAAGAATGACAAGGATCTTCGACGGATCATAGCTTCAAAACTTTAATTTTCAAGAATATGGCAGAGGCTGACCACGTTGAATCGGGCCAGCCTCGTTTTACCTTTTAACAACATGACCAGAAAAACAAGAGTAAGATTCGCTCCTTCGCCGACCGGCCCGCTGCACATGGGCGGAGTCCGCACGGCTCTCTATAACTACCTTTACGCCAAGCAGCACGGAGGTGATTTCATCATCAGAATCGAGGACACAGACTCGCACCGGTTCGTTCCAGGGGCCGAGGAATATATCATCGAAGCCCTTAAGTGGTGCGGAATCGTCCCTGACGAAGGCGTGGATGAGAACGGGAAGGTTGTCGAGACTCCTTCCGAGCGTCATCCCCACGCTCCTTACCGCCAGAGCCAGAGACGCGGGATCTATCGCAAGTACGCTGAACAGTTGATAGAGAACGGCTACGCCTACTATGCATTCGACTCGTCCGAGGCTCTGGAGAAGGCCCGTGCCGAGGCCGAGGCTTCCGGCCAGACCTTCATCTACAATCAGGTCACCAGAATGAAGATGCGCAACTCGCTGACCCTTTCTCAGGATGAGGTCAAGAGACTGCTTGAGGAGACTTCCGACTGGACGGTGCGCTTCAAGATGCCGACTGACACGGTCGTGAAGATGGATGATCTGATCCGTGGCCACATCGAGGTGAACACCGACACTCTAGACGACAAGGTTCTGTGGAAGAGGGCTGATGAGCTGCCTACCTATCACCTTGCCAACATAGTAGACGATCACCTTATGGAGATTACTGAGGTCATCAGAGGAGAAGAATGGCTTCCGTCCCTGCCTCTGCATTACATGCTCTACAAGGCCTTCGGCTGGGAGGACACTATGCCTCGCTTTGCCCACCTGTCCCTGCTTCTGAAGCCGGACGGAAAGGGTAAGCTCAGCAAACGTGACGGCGACAAGCTCGGTTTCCCTGTGTTCCCACTCAAATGGGTGAATGCCCAAGGAGAGGTCTCCAGAGGCTACCGTGAGGACGGCTACTTCCCGGAGGCTTTCGTGAACCTGCTTGCATTTCTTGGCTGGAACCCTGGCGACGACCGCGAGATGTTCACAATGGACGAACTGATCAAGGCTTTCTCCCTTGACCGTATCGTCAAGTCAGGAGCCCGATTTAACCCGGAAAAAGCCCGTTGGTACAACAAGGAATATCTCCGTCTTAAATCCGATGAGGAACTTGCCGCATTGTTCGTCCCGGTTCTTGAGGAACACGGAATGAAGGTTGTCGAGAGCTCTGATTGCGCCAAGGCAGCCGGGGCTGAGGTGAGCGGATTTGGTGCCGATCTCGACAAACACATATTCACAAAAGGTTACGTTCAGAATGTGGTTTCGTTCATCAAGGAAAGAGCCACTTTCGTGAAAGATTTTTGGACTATAGCCTCTTATCTCTTTGTCTCCCCACAGGATTTCGAGAAGTACGGAATCAAGGCCGGAGCCGCTGTGGAGCCCCAGAGCAACGACCCTCGCCGTCAGGTCGATCCTCGCGCGAAGGTCTATGACGATGCCGCCACTGCACCTTTCCTCGCCAAGGACGTTGACAAGTTTTGGAAGCCGGAGGTCGCTGAATATGTCGCCAAAGTCGCTTCCTTTGTCGATGAATATGCCGGAGAATGGTCTGTTCCTGCCTTCGAGAAGGCTCTTGAAGACTTCATCCGAGGCAACGAATGGCCGATGGGCAAGGTGATGAACGCCACCCGTCTGGCCCTCGCCGGAGCCGCTAGCGGTCTAGGAATCGCAGACATAATCGTCCGCATCGGCAAGTCCGAGACCCACGCCCGCATCGCCTACGCCACCACCCGTCTGGCGTAAGACCTGCGCAGCTGAAGGTAGTTTGCTTCCGCTTACATTTTGTGCGGAATCCCACTGTTTACGTAGCCCATTTTCTCCTTTTGAAATCGCTTTGTTCGGTGAAAGCCCCCTTTCTCCGGACAATTTGCGTGTTATCTCCAGTTCGTCCGACCTAAGGACGTTTCCCCGGACAAAATATGTGTGCGTTTCTTGTAAAGTTCGCCAGTTCAGGTCGCTGAGCCTGCCGAAGCGACCATTTTCCCTCAATGAGGGAAATTTTCCGGCATTTTCTTCTCTCAATGGAGGAAATCTGCCATTTTAGTACGAGTCAAAGAGCTTGTTTTGATATGTGACAAATGTTCTTTGAAAGAACTTGATTTATCTAAAAATATTTGTGTAATGGATAAAAAATGCTATTTTTGTCCATTATGAATGACTTATTGAATGAAAGAGGCAGTTCTTAAACAAAAAATAGAAAGAAATCGGCTACTTGCTTACGACTATCAGGAGAGAGTCGCACAGCAAACAGCGGCTCTTTACCGTGACAGCAAGATGATCAAGCTCATCACAGGTCCACGTCGGGCTGGTAAGTCATCATTGGCGCTTCAGATGCTCAGAGGGCAGAACTTCGCATACCTAAACTTTGACGATTCCGCACTTCTTGATGGCTTTGATGAATCTAAAGTCGAAGTTTTACTAGATGAAGTGTACAATGGCTACAAATTTTTGCTTTTGGATGAAGTCCAGAATTTGACTGGCTGGAGCATTTGGGTGGAGAAATTGTATAGAAGAGGTACGAATCTGATAATCACAGGGTCAAATGCAAATATGTTGTCTGATGACATCGCGGCGATTCTGTCAGGGCGGTACTTGGAAATCCGGCTGTATCCGTTTTCGGTGGAAGAGTATAAATCATACAGACAAAAAAGCGATCGAAATTCGGCTTTTGACAATGTCTTGTATGGCGATTTTCTGAAATATGGCGGCTATCCTGAGATTGCCTTGACACCTCAAGTCTGTGAAGGGTACATTTCCAGCCTTTATGATTCAACCATTGTCAAAGACATTGTGAAAAGATACAAGGTAAGAAAGGTGGATGAACTTTACAATGTCGCTGACTGGCTGCTTTCAAACTTTACTAACACATTCAGTGTTACCTCTCTGGCAGGAGATTTGGATATGGGGAGCGTGACGACGGTTCAGAAATATTGCCGGTATCTTCAGAATACATACCTTTTCCAATACCTTCCAAGGTTCAACAATAAAATGAAATTGATGAACAAGGCGGACAGGAAATGTTATGTGATTGATAATGGCTATATTCTTGCGCGTGCATTTGAATTGTCATCCAACCTTGGAAGGCTTCTTGAGAATATGGTGTTTCTGGAATTGCTGAAAAAGGGATACAACCTGAAAATGCACGAACTCTTTTACTACAGATCCCGCAATGATAAGGAGGTCGATTTTGTTTGCAGAAAAGGTGTGACAATCCAACAACTTATACAGGTGTGCTATGACATAAGTTCCCCGAAGACCAGAAAGAGAGAAATTGACTCTCTGATTGAGTGTGCTGAGGAACTTAAAATCAACAGGCTTCTGATAATAACCTGGGATCAGGACGAGACACTGGAAAAGGATGGATACACGATTGAAGTGATTTCAGTGAGAAATTGGACAAGTAGATAATCTAAAAGAAAATCAAGTTATGGCAAAAGGTTTCGGGAACACGTGGTGGGGGAGTAGGTGGCTGCTTTCGCTGACGCACATCGACTATGAGAACAGGATTCCTCGCGGGGCGACATACGCCCGGGCGGGAGCGGTTCGGGAGATCAAGATCAAGGGGAATGTCATCAGCGCGAAGGTGAAGGGAAGACGGCCACGGGCATATTCCGTGACCATCATTGTGCCACCGTTTTTTCCGGAGGATGTGGAGAGACTCCTTCAGGGGATTATGGAGAGGCCGGACATCGTCTCGAAACTGCTTAAGCATGAGCTGGATCCGGAGGTTATGGACATTGCCTCGGAGTGTGGGCTCAGGATATTCCCCGAGAAATGGACGGACTTCAAGATGCAGTGCAGCTGCCCGGACTGGGCTGTGCCGTGCAAACATCTTGCAGCTGTCATCTACATGATGAGCAGGGAGATTGACAACAATCCATTCCTTGTGTTCACGATCCACAATGTGGATTTGTTGGAGGAGCTTAAGAAACGTGGGGTTACGGTAGATGAGGCCGCGAAGACAGCTACAGTCCCGTCAATCAAAGACGTTATTGAGTTTAGGAAATCGGCCAAGGAGGTTGATAAGAATGCACCTGAGTTCCATAGAGTTAACTTCTCCCGCCTTTCGGATAGGTTGGATGTCCTCCTGATGCTGCTTCCGCCAGACCCAACGTTCGATCTGAGCGGTGACTTCAAGGAGCAATACTCATCTCAGATGCGGAAAATCAGCGGCAACGCGGTCAAATTCTTTGAAGGGAAACTCTCTTCGGAGAGGCTTTTCCCGCCCCGGATGCTTTCTGATGAATGCTCTGAATATGCTCTGTCGGGTGATTCCGCTGTGACACTGGAATCCGATTCGCTTCTAAATTGGAATATGACCTATTCACTTGATGGTGAAGAGTTTGACGAAGCTGACGAGAATGCTGTCCTGCGTGAGATAGTCGGCATCAATCCGGATTTCATCCCGGACTATTCTCCAAGCGTGGCTGCTTTGCATCAAGGATTTCTGGCATCTATGCACTTGATGGCCAACGGAGACATAGCACCGCAGGTGGTCCGGTTGACGGATGGAAATTATGCCGTGAGGTGGGTTCCTTGCACTGTGGATCCTGAGGTGACATCTCTGCTAGAGTCTTTGGATGCCATCATCCCGGACACGATGATCCGGTTCAAGGTCGGGAAGTCCGCCAAATACGTGAAGAACAAGGCCGAAATGTTGGTCTCGTACCTTTTGGACAAACTCGTTCCGGAACTAAGCCTTGCTTCGCACAGACCCCTCACGGGCTTATTCTTTGACAATGAGCGCTATGCCTTCGATCAGCCGGGCGAAAGGGAGATTCCGGGGAGCGTTTCCGCATGGCTGTCGTCATATTCAATACGCCAATCCCGTTTCGTGCCGGCGCTTACTGTTGATGAGAATGTGGACGGGATGTTCTACGTGAATCTTGGGGTCGAGGATGCCGAGGCTCCGGAGAAGTGGATAACCCCGTTGTCGGAAATCCTCACCAAGGACGAATTTGCGCAGTCGCGGCTTGCGATTCTGAAGGCGTTCACGGATCTTTCTGTCATTATCCCTGATGTGGGACACTATATCGCCAGGAAGGCGACACCGGCACTGAGATATTCATTGGATGAGTTCGTACCGCTTTTGATGAGGATTATTCCGGCGATCAAACTGCTGGGTGTAAAGGTGTTCCTTCCTAAGTCGCTGGAGAGTCTCATAAGGCCGAAGCCGACGCTGAAACTGAAGAAGAAAGTGGACAGCTCGCTGACATGCATCCGTCTTGCGGATTTGTTCGAGTTTGAGTGGGAAGTTGCTTTGGGCGATGAAGTGGTCTCTGCCGAGGAGTTCCACAGGCTTCTTGGTCAGGCCGGAAAACTGTTGAAATTCAAGGGGCAGTACATCTACACCTCTCCGGAGGATTTGGAAAAGGTCAACAAGGCTATCGCTGGAATGGGAAATGTCAGCCCCGGCGAGATGCTTCAGGCAGCCATTCTCGGTGAATATGATTCCGCTCCGATTGTCCTTTCCGAAGAGGCTAAGGAGCTTATAGATAGATTCACCAAAGAAGAAGAAATCCCTGTGCCGGACGGAGTCAAGGCCGAGTTGCGCCCTTACCAGAAGCGGGGATATTCATGGCTCTACAGGAATCTGCGGGTCGGGTTCGGCTCTATTCTGGCAGATGATATGGGACTTGGCAAGACACTCCAGACCATCACATTGCTTCAAAAGATGAAAGATGAGGGCGTGCTGAGTGAGAAGCCAGCTCTTGTGGTCGTGCCGACGGGACTTCTCTCCAACTGGCAGGCGGAAATTTCTCGTTTCGCTCCTGAACTGACCTCGTTCATCTATCACGGCACTGGGAGGCGGGGGCCAGAAGGACGTGTGGATATACTCCTCACAACCTACGGGGTGCTCCGGTCGGATCTGAAGATATTCACGAAAGTCAAGTGGAGCGTGATGGTGATCGACGAGGCGCAGAACATCAAGAATCCAGCCGCGATCCAGAGCAAGGCCGTCCGCTCCGTGACTGCCGACACGAAAATCGCGCTCAGCGGCACACCAGTCGAGAACCGCCTGACCGAGTTCTGGAGCATAATGGACTATGCGAACAGCGGTTACCTCGGCAACCTCAAATCCTTCAAGAGTGAATATGCTAACCCGATTCAGCTTTACAACGACGAGGAGTGCGCCGCAAGGTTCCGCAAGGTGACCTCTCCGTTCATGATGCGAAGGATGAAGACCGACAAGACAGTCATCAGCGACCTTCCGGACAAGGTGGAGATCAATGAATATTCAGCCTTGTCTCCTGAGCAGGCCGCTCTGTACCACAAGACTCTGGATGCGGCCATGGCTGAGATCGAGGGCAAGGACACTTCCGACAGCGCCGCTCTATTTGAAAGGCAAGGCCTTATCCTTCAGATGATTCTGGCGTTGAAGCAGATCTGCAATCATCCTGCTCAGTACCTTAAGAACGGGAACATTTCTCCGTCGCTTTCGGGCAAGGTGGAGATGCTGCTCGACCGGCTTGACGGAATCGTGGACGCCGGAGAAAAGGTGCTGGTCTTCACCCAGTTCAAGGAGATGGGCGAGATGCTCGTGAAGTTTGTCACCGACCGTATGGGCAAGGCTCCGATGTTCTATCACGGAGGTTGCTCGGTCAAGCAGCGCAACGAGATGGTGTCCCGTTTCCAGAACGGGAAGGAGGACAAGATATTCATCCTGTCATTGAAGGCCGCCGGAACTGGACTGAACCTGACCGCCGCCTCCCACGTGATCCATTTCGACCTTTGGTGGAATCCTGCCGTGGAGGCCCAGGCCACCGACCGAGCCTACCGCATCGGCCAGAACAAGAACGTGATGGTTCACCGTTTCATCACCAAGGACACCTTCGAGGAGAGGATAGATGAGATGATCCAGCGCAAGAAACATCTTGCCGAGATGACCGTCTCCACCGGAGAAAGCTGGATAGGCAAACTCAGCAACAAGGAACTCCGTGACATTTTCGGGTAGGCCCTTTTCGGCCGCATTTCCCTTGGTTTTTGCCACTTCGGACTTGACAATTCTGCCGCATTCCCATGGCCAAGGTATGTCAGGTCCTTTCGAATTGTTACTAGTCGCACCGAATCAAGAGACCCATTTCTCTGGGACAATCCTGATTGCTGAACCAAATTTTGCCTCGTGCCTGTTGCCCGACATGGTTCATCATTCATTGGAGTAACTGTTGTGGACGTGCTCGTGGCTATGGATTTTGGACAGGTGAGGCGTAACGTGTTTATTGTCAAAGAGTAAGATTATTCCCTTTGGTCGGTTTGCACTAAAGTGGAATGCGTACCATGCATGTTATCAACAACTTACCTGCCACTCGTTGATGTAGAGCGGATGGCGGGCAAGTTGTTGTCTATTAGTCGTTTAATACTTTCTCTTTAGCGTTGTCTATCCAAAGTAGATGTGTTAGTGTATTCATTAATAATTGATTAGGGTGTGCGGCGACCGTTAAAGGTAAGGAGTGTCCGATCAAACTAGGGAGGTGTCCAGTTTGAGGCTGTGCCTTTGGCGGTGCGCTTGCAGTTGGCGAGGAGAGGAGAGACACGGTGTCTTTGAGGGCGTAAAGGTACGGGGTGATCTCGTTGCCGTAATACAAAATCGGGAGCGGCACCGTCCATGGTCACCAGCAGCGGGCTTGTTGGTTTGTCGTTGCGCTGAATATATTCGAGATTCAGTCCCGTGGCTTTCAAGGGGCTTCCAGAGTCTCATCGCGAAGGGCATCGTTTCCTATGGCTGACACGGGGTACGCCTCTGCACCGAATTCCTTGGTGAAGAACGCGAAATTGACGGACGCCCATCCAAGACGTTTCCTTGACGGGGAAGACGTCCCAGACGGTCTCACCTATTCCGATATTTTTTCATCATCTGATGTCAAAAGAATGAACTACGCCTGCTCCTTTTCAGAGCGGTCGGCGCGTTTGATGGCAGGGATGCGCTCCAGTTCGGCGAGGTTCTGGCCGTGCTCTACCGCAAG